>JAFGDW010000196.1 GCA_016931935.1 Candidatus Zhuqueibacterota bacterium
ATTAAATTTTGCCATCAGTTCGTTGTAAAGATTTTTAGAATCACCCCAGCGGCTTAGCATGTAATATGCGATGTCCCCGGCTGATTTAACATGGTTATTCGTGTAAATACCAATCCGCCTGTCGCTGTTAATGTCATGCAGAACAACCAGGCGTAATGCCAGGCTGACCGGTTCGCTGCGGCCATCCTTTTGAGCGGTTTGCAGCGATTCGTTAACCTGCCGTTGCTGATCCGACACGAGATATCGTTTTCTGCCAAAGGCAATACATTGGGTAAAGCAATCGTCAGCAATCGTGTGTAATTGTTTGTCGGTAATATATTTCGCCCACGTCACGAGATCGGCATAATTGATCTCCTGCAAAAACAAATGATGCATGAAACTCCCGGCAAATGGACAACGTTCGCCATGCTGTAATCGTGCGATTAAATTCTGTTCCGACTTAACTGCGGAACGGGGACTGGCGTCTTTTAAAAATTCATCGCGCTTTTGTTTGAATTCAGGATCGGCTTCAAAGTTTAATTCTAACTGTTTGCTACCATTGGTTTGTTCATCCAGCGTTCTGGCGATGTCGATCAAATCATGCATGGTGTCGAGTGTAAATAACCGATCATTGTTATGATTGGAAGCGCGTAACGTTCTGATTCGCGCAACTGCGCTTCGGGATATGTCCGTATCATGTTCGATTGCTGCCTGATTTGCTACCTGGTAATCTTTCCAATCCGGGTGTTCGTTACGTATCCGCTGGATCGTTTGTTGAATATCATCGGTATATTTTAACGGCTTTTTTAAGCCCCGGTTATCCGAAAGTAATGCCTTGATCCCGAAGTGTGATTTAATCAGGATAAATTTTGAAACGCTGTTGCCTGATTACAAATACCTTGCTCGACCAGTTCTACGGCGGCAATCCGTCGCTCGGCAAGGCTATGTGCATTAAATTTGGCAACCGGAATATATTTAAAAAAAACAGTGTTGATGAATACACCGTCACGGTTGCATGCCTTTCGGACGAGAATATCGTCCGTGATTTTTTCGGTTGATCTTTCCATTCAGGAAAGATGATACGTGTAGATGTTTAACAAATCAAGTGAAAAATCAGCTTTTTTTAAAATGGATTAACTTCATTCGTTTATTTTATGTAATTATAACGTGCCGCCAAAAATCTGATTTTTTAAAATGCACAGTTTTACTTGAGAAGTTGATGCATTGTTTTTTTAAGCGTTATGTATTTTAAGTGTAATTTACCATGATGTCTGAATATAAATAATTGATGGGAAACTTAATTATCTGGCAATTGCTGCCGATGTGGTTATTGAGCCTACACTGTTTTGAATCGAAATTTAATTCCATAAATCTCTCGTGATATTAGTAAATGTATCTGCAGTGTGTCCAGTCAACGTAATTATCCATTGTGTTCGTGTCACCCGAAAAGTATGTATCAAAATGGAGGATATCACCACATGTCTGATAACCATTATATAAAAAATAACTCCAGTTCCGGACTTTTCCCGATTTTACAGTATTCGTACACGAGCTTATTCACTTTTGCAGGGCTATTACTAGCTTTTATGCTGCTGCTAAATTGCAACTCTTCAGGTACCGATGCATCCAGCAGATGGGTCGGAACCTGGAGCACTGCACCACAGCTTGTCGAACCCCGTAATATGCCGCCGGAACCCGGTTTGAGCAACAATACACTGCGACAGATAGTTCACGTTTCACTCGGAGGAAATAAGTTGCGGATGCGATTTTCCAATGAATTTAGTACGAGTCCTGTAACGATGCACGCAGTGCATTTAGCTGCATCGCTGGATGGCAGCAAAATTGACACAAATACCAATCAGGCGTTGCTATTCAATGGAGCGCAGGAGGTCACAATCCCTGCAGGCGCTGCAATTACGTCTGATCCATTCCAGTTTGCATTAAAACCACGGAGCAATGTCACAATTACGATTTACTTCGGCGAAACCTCGCCTGATGTCACAGGCCATCCGGGTTCGCGAACCACATCCTACTTGCTTACCGGGAATAAAGCGTCTGCCGTGGATTTCGCCGATGCAGTAACGACAGATCACTGGTATATCATCAACGGTATCGATGTGATGGCGCCGGAGTCCGCAGCCGCGATTGTCGTGCTTGGCAATTCTATTACCGATGGACGCGGTTCAGGCACCAATAAACAAAATCGTTGGCCGGATGAATTGGCTCGTCGTCTTCAGGAGAATCCCGCTACTCAACAGGTGGCAGTATTAAACCAGGGGATAGGCGGGAATTGTATACTTCGTGCTTGTCTGGGCCCTGCTGCTCTGGACCGATTTGAACGCGATGTAATCAACCAGGCCGGGGTACGTTGGCTCATTATTCTGGAGGGAATCAATGATATTGGACAGGCGCGAGGAGCAAGCGGTTCCGCCGAAGTAGCCAGCGGCTTGATTGCGGCTTACGAACAAATGATCGATGCTGCCCATGCAAAAAATATCCGCGTTTATGGTGCAACGCTACTTCCGTTTGGCAATTCATTCTACGATTCACCGGAGCATGAATCAGCACGATCAAAAGTCAATGAATGGATTAGAACCAGCGGCCGTTTCGACGCAGTCATTGATTTGGATGCCGCACTACGTGATCCATCAGCTCCGTTACGTCTTATTCCGGAAGCTGATACGGGTGACCATCTCCATCCCAGCGAAACAGGGCATCGATTGATGGCGGAGGCGGTTGATCTGACACTTTTTAAAACAGCGGAAGATTAAACATATTTTCATGCTGGTATAATTTAGTTTGCTGTTCACAAACTACCCTTGCGATGGTTTTGAGAAAAAAAGTATTATATGTTTTGTTAATAACGTGAGTTCTATCTACCGCTTGCAAGAAGAAATTAAGCCACGGATGAACACTAATTCGCATGGATTTTTTTGAAACTTACTTCAAAATCCGTGTTTGATCTGTGTCAATCAGTGGCTAATAATATTTTTCGTTTTTTCTTTGTGAGATATTCTTATATCAAACTCACATTTAATACTAAGTGCAACGTTTCATAAATTCTTGTAGTGTTCATGGATGTAGCGTAGACTCGGCGAAGCCTTCATCCTGAGCGAAGTCGAAGCATGAATGGTGAGACAATAAAACCTAAAACACCGCTAAATATTGAAAGGATAATAAAGCACGTTCATTATTAGCTATTTGCAGGCATGCACATCTTCTTTAAATCCCCAGCAAGCAAATTCACATCTTAATATTAAGCAACGCGATTTAAAAATTTCTACCTTTACCATTCTCTTGTCGTTACAATTCAACCCGGAATTCATTATGTTTTCAAAGACTAAAAGGAATAAGCATTGTCGGAGGTATCGTTTGATCAGTCGATCTTCCAGAGAAAGTTAGAAACTAAAACTCAATAATTGAGTATTTGAGTTTAACAACGCTACAAATCGATGCGTTTTCGGATACTTTCAATGACAAATTTACAACTCAACACAACGAATCAGTCCGGCAAAATATGTATGAAGCCTGCACAAACTAAATGAAAATTTGGCTACATTCGACAACTTCTACTGATAACATGAAAAATTAGGAAGGTGTTTATGAAAAAGAATAAGATATTTCTGGTTTTAATATTAACTGCACTATGCTTGTCCAATGTTTGCCTGACCGGAGCACATCAGGCAATGGCAAAAAATGTAACTAAAACGAAAATCAATAACGGAGAATTTAGCGCACAAATTAACGGCATCAACCTATAGTATAAAATTTCCGGCAATGGCCCGGTTTGTGTACTACCTACTCCTGGCTGGGGACCAAGTAGCGAATTATATTTTATGAAGCTAACGCCGCTCGAATCGATGTGTACCTCGATACGCGTGGTTCCGGACGTTCAGAGCGACCTGTATTGACTGCATATACCATGCACAATTTTGTTGCTGATCTCGAAAGCCTGAGAAGCCACCTTGGAGTCAAAACTATGTGGTTGATGGGGCATTCCGAAGGCGGCTAGATGATACTTAACTATACTTTCGAACATAGCAAGCACGTGGAAGGAATAATTCTGGTGGATGCGCCGGTTGAAGATACTTCAAAGAGTACCGAACGAATTGAACGAATGCAACTAAGAAAAAATGAACCGTGGTTTGAAAACGCTTTTACCGCGTTTCAAAAAATGCCGACAACACAGGAAGAATTTCAAACGTACATTCATACCATTCTCCCCTTTTTTTTCGCTTCCAATGAAAATTTGGACAAAAACCGAGATGTATTTGAAAAAATAAGTTTATCCTTTCATGCCACCCAGGGATTGAGTAAATCGGATCATTCTTCGGCGAACCTGGGCACGTTCCTGCCTACCATGAAAATACCGGCTTTAATTATTGTCGGCAACGATGATTTCATTTATACACCGTCTGCAGCATAACAATTGCAATCGATGATTCCCAATTCAAAATTATTAATCATCGAGAATGCCGGACATTTCCCGTGGTTGGAACAGCCGCAACAATTTTTTAATGGTATTCAAACATTCCTGCCTAAACTGGGCTATCACAAGAACTAACACTCAAGCCCCGACAATCAAATTCGAGGATTATATTTTGTCGGGGCAATTGATAGATTTTAAGCTTTCCCGAAAAACTCTGTCAAAATAGTATCGGCGACTGAGCCTGTAGAATTCGAGCCATTGGGCTTGTTTATTTCGCTACCGCTCGTATCGCGAACAGCGGTGAGACGCCGATAAAAGACAGCAAGCATTACTGATTCATCCACATTTACAATATTCAATTTAAAGTCAATTAAAATTCGTGAAGTCCGATTTATTCCCTTCTAAATGCCGAACGATAGAATTGAAACTCATACATTTTAAACTTGACTTTCATGTTATTTTTACGGTAATTTAATGTTTAGCGCATTTATCCGGTTCCAATAACCTGGAGCGGAATGATTTCACCGAACTCACAAAAAGGAAACCATGAATTATCCATCCGTTAGATTAAAATTGTTAATATTCATCTTTTTACCCACGCTTTTCTCCTGTCAAAATCAAAAGTCTCAACTCAGGCAAACACTTCAATTATCAGGGCAATGGCAGTTTGCAATTGACACCACCTATTGTGGTATTCAGCAAAAATGGTATTTGTCCGACCTGCGGGATATGATCGAATTGCCTGGTACGACTGATTTAAATCATAAAGGCTTCCTGAATCATGATACAACGACCATGCACCTCAACCGTGTTTATAAATATGAAGGGCCTGCCTGGTATCGACGAATAATACAGATTCCACAATCATTTCATGATAAGCACATCCAGCTCGTGATGGAGCGGACAAAATCATCGTGCGTGTGGGTTGATGATCATTATATCAGTGCATCTCATCTATTACAGTCGCCGCAATATTATGATCTTACCGAATTTCTAACTCCCGGAGAACATGCAATTACTATTCGCATCGACAACAATATGAAACTCACGCCTTATGGCAATGTTCATATCTATACCGACGAAACACAAACGAACTGGAACGGTATCATTGGTGATTTCTTGCTGGAAGCATCACCAAAAACATATATTTCCGATCTGCAGATTTTTCCTGATGTCGACCACAAAAAAATTCAAATTCAAATAGCGATTGCAAACGGCTTCGCTCTTAAAAAAATTGATATTGAATTGCAGGTGAACCGTTCATTGAATGGCAAGCAGAAATCGTTGCAACCATTTCATCAAACCGTACCATGCGATTCACTCGTCTTGCTTGAATACACGCTTGGTGATGAGATGATGCAATGGGATGATTATCAGCAACCGATGTATCAACTGACAGTCACCATAAGCAATGATAGTTTACACGATAGCAAAACAGCGCCGTTTGGGATGCGAAAATTTGCCGCCCATGGAACTCAATTTACCATCAATGACCGCACAACTTTTCTTCGCGGCAAACATGATGCGTGCGTGTTCCCATTAACGGGCTACCCGCCAATGGATGTTGATGGTTGGAAACGTGTCTTCGAAATTGCAAAATCGTACGGCATCAATCATTACCGATTCCATAGCTATTGTCCACCGGACGCAGCATTCAAGGCTGCCGATCGAGTGGGCATCTTTCTGCAGGCTGAGCTACCGTTTTGGGGTGGCCTGGAATCAGACTCCGTTGCCGTGATGCTAAAGGCTGAGGGATTGGCCATGTTAACAAACTATGCCAATCATCCATCGTTTGTTATGTTTTGCGCGGGTAACGAAATTTGGAGCGGCCATGACCGCATTGAAAATATCATCCAAAGTTTAAAACAAAAGGATAGCCGATTGCTTTACGCATTGGGCGCAAACAACAATATCGGATATGTCAATCCTCATGTATGTTCGGATTACCACATTGCGGCCCGCACGCCATCTGCCGGCGACACCACGTTGACGCACACCCGTCTCACCCATGCCTTTGCCGATTCCAGGGATGGTGGCATTCTCAATACGCACGTACCATTAACAACAGTTAATTTCGACTATGCCGTTTCGCATATCAATATACCCTTAATAAGCCATGAAATCGGTCAATATCAGATTTTCCCTGATTATCGGGAAATTAAAAAGTACACGGGTGTCGTCAGAGCATGGAACTTGGAAGTTTTCCGTGACCGCCTGCAAAAAGCTGGCATGCTTGACCAGGACCTCGATTTTCATAACGCATCCGGTGCATGGTCTGCTCTCTGTTATAAGGCGGAAATAGAAGCAGCGTTACGCTCAACCGGAATGGCCGGATTTCAATTACTCGACTTGCAGGATTATCCCGGTCAGGGCACTGCGCTTGTAGGAATTCTTGATGCATTCATGGATAGCAAAAATGTGGTCAGCCGTGAAACCTGGCTGCAATCGTGTAATGATGTGGTGTTGCTGTTAGAGTTCCCGAAATACTGCTGGCAGATGGATGAAAACTTTCAAGCGAAGCTGGATGTCGCGAATTATGCAAATAAAACCATAGCCGATGATATCACCTGGGAAATTGTCAATCAGCACGGAAAGATTATTCAAACCGGAATATTTCCGAACTTAAACATAACCAATGGTGGACTTGACTATATCGGAGAAATCAAAGCCACATTTGATACCCTTAAGCAGACAGAAAAGCTTACAATCAATTTAGCACTTAAAAAGGCAGGTTATTCAAACACCTATCCGATTTGGGTTTATCCGGCGCCGGAATTGCCCGTTGCACATGAAGGAATCACCATTTCCCACAAATTGAATGACAAAGTTATTGCCATGCTTCAGCAAGGCGCTAAAGTGCTGCTTTTCCCCACAGCCGAATTTGTAAAAGCTAACAGTGTTGGCGGTTTATTTCCACCCGATTTTTGGAATTATGGAATGTTTAAGGGAATCAGCGAATGGGTGAAGAAACCTGTTTCACCGGGAACACTGGGGCTATTGATGAATCCTGCACACCTGTTGTTCAACAGTTTTCCGACCGATTTTCATACAAATTGGCAATGGTTTTCTATTATAAAGGCAAGTCGGCCATTAATACTTAACAACACGGCACATTCCTATCGACCAATCGTTCAGGTGATCGATAATCTCGAACGAAACGACAAATTGGGCTTGATTTTCGAATTTGCCGTCGGTGATGGTAAGTTATTGGTTTGCATGTCACGATTAAATGAAATTTCGGACCGTCCGGAGGCGAACCAGTTGTATCGATCCATTATTCATTACATGAATTCAGAAAATTTTAATCCCGATTATTCTATTGACAGCAAATTACTAAAAGATATACTTTGAAGCAATATTTCTATTCTGCTCAATAACTGACACAACTCATTTTATTATAAGCAATTATTTGTCTGTCACAAGGCATTGGTAAACAAAATTTCTGTATGTCGAAATTTATACGTATCGTTCTCACTAAAATGATCTGCAACTGAAGAATTGATAATAGGTAATTGACAATTACCAATTCACAATTTTCCATTCTCAATTTGAAGTTTCTTGAGAGATACTAAAATTTCTTTCGTTTATTAACCTATTAAATTTAACACGAAACGCTTTGGAGATTTAAATGGTGATCACAAAAAAGCTGTTAGCGACACTTGTTTTAACACTTATGACTGCCGGCGTCTGCCGGGCGCAATTTCTGGATACCTTTGACAATAACAAAATTGATGGTTGGTTCGACCTTACCGGCGACGGCACTGCCACCATGCAATTTATTCCCATGAATGGCTTTGCGCGAATTGCGGTGGATGCCACTCACGATAGATATAATGTTTATTGGACACTGATCAAGCGCAATGTCGCGAGCTTCTTTGATTTGAACGAGCTGAAGAATCCGGACTATGAATTACGCGTAGAGGCGCGGGTACGCGTCCATAACGCGCCACGACGCATCAACATGATGGTGAACACCCAACGCACGACCAATTTTCATATCGATTTACTGGAATTTGATATCCCGGATACGACCGAATGGCATACCGTCAGCATGACCACCACCAAATTAGATGCTGTTCCGGGAGATTCGCTGTACGTCCAGTTATGCGTGACTGATTATGGCCCGGGCAAATATAACGTCGATTTGGATTACTATCGCGCGGACATTATCAATGTCAAGCAAGCGGGCCCGGACAAAGGCGTGCGTGTGCCGTATCATCCCCCGATTCCGGATGTAAGCACATTCACGCATCATCTGAATGTTAAGGACGATGCACTCATAAATTCCGACTTCCCGGATGTTAATTTTAATGATTGGAGCGTAACGGAACAAACTGGTTATGCCCGAACACTGACAGTGAACGCCAATCAATGGGCGATTCTTCGTTGGGAGCTCGCGCAATTTAAAAACGCGAAAATCACTGGCTCAGGATTATTGGAATTAACGACGCAGTCTGTCCCACGAGGCGGTGATTACATCGCTGCCTTTGGAGAAGATTTTGGGATTGAATTTGAAAAAATACGCGTAATTGAAATATTGGGCGGCGATCCACAGTGGGATCAAAATACCGTGACTTATGACAATTTTATTCAAGACAAAAATTACGAGGACATCTTTAATACGCAAATGATTTACGATGGCGAACTGGCAGATGAACCGGGTGACAAAAGTTACTTTACAATTTCTCAACCTGTCTTACAACGAATGCTGGATGGGACAACCAAAGGATTACTCATTCGGCCGTTAGGCGCCCTGGATGCGTCATTTTATGCATCGGAAAACAATACCGGGAATGATGGGCCGAAGTTGCATTTAAATATCAGTGAATAGCCGTAATTGATTGATGAGCGTTCATACGAATTTCCTTTACCAGAGCCATTAAAACAGGAAGGTCTTGTAACTATTCAGTCCTGAATCATTTGCTTGAAGAAAGATCACTACGTTGCCTGAGCCTGTCCCTGCAAAACAGGGCAACACTCGCACTGGTTTTCTGGGAGATGTCGACTTCGTCACCGTTCGCGCCGCTGCGAGACGGCAGGCTCAGCCGACGGTTGGTTGCAGGCTGAATAGTCACAAGAACTTTAATGTGAACACTCCAATCGAAAGTAATAACCTCACGGCGCATAATTTTATTACTGCTACAAGATCAATTACCGCTGGCCTAAGTGTATCACTTGCTATTGCCGGATTACACCGATGCATTTCTGTATTTATTGAACAATATCAAATTGTGTGTATCCACAAAAATAACTTGATCATCAACCCAAAAGGAACTATATTGTAACTATAATATAACTAAATTGTATGGAATTTTGAGTGATAAAATGAATCTTACAATCAGAATTACGGGGAAATAAACTTATTATTGAAAAACAAGCAGCCAGTGATGAACGAGTCGCTATGACAGTTGGCGAATTATTCTATGGCGCTGAGAAATCGCGTTATAAGCGTCAAAATGTGTGACTGGTCGATGAATTCATTTTATCTATTGAGGTAATTAAAACAGATATTGAAATCCTGTCAAAGTATGGTGAATTAAAAGCTCGCTTAAATGAAGCAAACAACGTCTTGCCTGATGCTGATATATTGATTGCTGCCACGGCATTAACTAAATGCACGAAACTTGTAACCGGTAATACAAAACATTTCAACCGATTTGAAAATTTAAATATTGATAACTGGCAAGTTTAAAATCATCATTGTTCTTTTCACTCTAAAATAAGGAAGTCTTCCCGTGTTACCCAATCCATGGTATCGTCGCATCGAAGGGTTAGTCTCCCGAACCAACGACTATGGATTAAGAGAGCATTTATATGTTTTACCGTCCCCTAATATTAGGAGAACAGGGGGCGCATTATGACTTTAATTCAGGAAAAAGTCGATCAGGCTAAATCGCTATTGAAAGAGCTGGGAATCGATTGCTGGATAACATTTGCCCGTGAAAGCGAGTTGAACGGTGATCCCACATTGGAATTAATTTCCGGTATGTCAGTAACCTGGCATTCGGCGTTTATTGTCACCGCGGCTGGCGAGAGCGTAGCCATTGTCGGTCGTTACGATCAGGCAGGCGTTGAGGATATCGGCGCTTACGATGAGGTGATCAGCTATGATGAAGGCATGAAATCCCTGTTACAGGAGCGGTTAAAACGAATTGATCCTGAATCGATTGCTATTAATTATTCACGCGATAGCGAAATCAGTGATGGTTTAACGTACGGTATGTTCCTGACGCTTCAGGAATGGCTTACAGAAATAGGCATGGCGCGGAGACTGGTTTCTGCCGAGCCGATAATTTCCGCATTACGTCAACGAAAAACCGCTGCGGAAATTGAAGCGCTGCGGCATGCCATTAGTCATACTGAAGTTATTTTTGAAAAATTAACGCGTTTCATTCGGCCCGGCGTAAGCGAATGTGCAATTGCCGATTTCATGCAGGATGAAGCAAAACAAGCAGGCCTGGAACTTGCATGGGAACCGGCGACCTGCCCCGAAGTCTTCGCTGGCCCTGATACCGCTGAAGCTCACTACAATCCTACCCACCGGGTAGTTATGCCCGGCCATCTTGTCACAGTTGATTTTGGAATCCGGTACGAAGGTTACTGCTCAGATATGCAGCGGACGTTTTACGTGCTCCGTCCCGGCGAACATGTTCCGCCCGACGCAGTGCAGCGCGGTTTTTATGCAATCATCGAATCGATTGAATTATCACGTCAGGCATTGAAACCGTGTGTACTTGGCTATGAAGTGGATGCGGTCGCGCGCAATCATCTGAAAAACAACGGCTATCCGGGATTTCCCCATGCGCTTGGTCATCAGGTGGGACGTTTCGTTCATGATGGTACTGCGATCCTGGGACCAACATGGGAAAAATACGCTCACAAACCATTCCATCCAATCGAGCCGGGGATGGTATTTACACTGGAACCACGAGTGCGAATTCCTGAACATGGTCTGGTTACGATTGAAGAGATTGTACTTGTGCATGAAAAAGGAGCACGTTTTCTAACGAATCCCCAGAAAACACTGATTGAGATTGAGCCATATTAAAACGCGAGCTGAGGAGATAATGAGTGATGGAGACAAGCAGAGTGGGAGATATGGTAATAAGATGGTGCTCATAAATTAATTGCTATTATCAGTTGTAATCATCACACTTCGACGGAGTATATCCTGAGCTTGATGAAGGGCTCCTTGTGAAGCAACAAAATTCATGCTGAACGGAGTCGAAGCATGAAGAACCACATTTTTTTTAAGTACACTAAAGAGAAAAATGACTACCCTTCACACACTCTCCCTATCACCCTGTTTCCATTTCTCCCTACTCACCGGTTAGCTTTCCGCGTATTTCGTCGCCAGGTTGTTGTCGATGACATACATGCATACCTCTTTGGCGCCCTGTTTGGTGTAGCGGTATTTTTCGCAGAGATTGTTGATCAGATAGGTAACATCGGCGCGTATGCGTTTATCGTAGGTTTTGAAATCTTCATCTTCAAAATCTTTGATCGCACGCCGGAAATTCTCATTCTCCAGAAACGGATCGAGTACTTTTTCTTTAAGATTATAAATATAGCGCTCGCGCAGAGAATGAAACAAATGTGTTTTGGTAATATGCAAATCCTCAAGCAACATTTCCTGGGGCAGTGTTTGTGACGTGTATTCCCGTTGCGTATTCCGGCGGAAACGCAGCCGTTTATCATAATCAGCGTCTGCGCCCAACAGCCTGCTTTCAATATTCTGGATATATTCTTCGGTTATTTCAATTTTCTCACCGGTAAACGTGCACTTTTCAGTCGTGCCGACTTCAAAATTCACTACAAAAATATAGTGCATAATGTCACGGGCGATTTGATCTTCGTTATAATAATATAGCGATTCCTTCACTTCCTGCAGAATGGTGTAATCGTACATTCGGCAGAGCGAATCGAGAAATCCCTGGGGAATTGATGCATACAAATCTTTTCGCACTTTGGTGAAATATTTCACCAGCATATTCATGTTGATAAGCTTATCTTCACGCGCGTAGGTGGAGAAAAATTCATTAAAAATTTTAATGGAATCGCGGCCGGAAAAGCCATGACGTCCCTCAGTCTCTGACTCACCGATGATCCGACGCCGACGTTTTGCGGTAAAGCGGTTCCGATCTTCCTCGCGCAGCCATTTCGGGATGTATCCGGTATAGATTTCCATTTTCAGGAGTTGAAGATTTACATCACAATACAGACTGTAACGGTCGGGATCGCCAATCCATTCCAGCAACGCTTCGGATTTCAAATTCATTCGCGATGAAATGATAATGCGCGCGAAATTATGCAGGACCCGGGGAAGAAAACTTTCTTCAATATGTTTGCCGAAAATACTACGATAAATTTCCACTTCAGTGTTCAAATCGAGCACATACGGTAAATTAATGTATTCGATTCTGTCAGTAAACGACTGGAAATTCTGGATATTTTTCTTATCTTCCGGGTTCATCAACGCGATGAACAAGGAGTTGACATTTTCCTCAATATCTTCAACCTTGTGCACACCTTCACTGATAATGTTGTGCAACTCAATCAACCGCTCGGTATTGTGCGATTTTATATCCATCAGGGCATAGATACCGTTGTTGGTTTTTGCAAATTTGGAGAAAATATAATTTACCTGATTGCTGTCTTTGAACAATGAGTTGATACGGCGCTGCAAAATTTGGTTCTCGAACACGCGCTGCTTCATCGGCGCATCACCGGGATTGAACACGCTGATGCCTTCGCCAAGCCTGCGGTTGAATTGATACGGCCGGGCGTACAATAAATGGAACACTTTCTGATGACTTCGCAATTTGTACAATAACGCCTGATACAGTGAACTGCAAATCGTACACGGGCTATCCTTGAACACCCATTCGTATTCTTTCTCCGTAAACAATTTCCATTTGAATTTGTCATTTTTGAACAAGTCATCAAAAAAGGCGCGACGCATATGCTTGGGAATCATTAAAATCGGATTATCGTGACTCGGACATGGAATTTCGATGTACGGCTCATTCAACGACTGATTGATGGAATGAATTGTATCTTTACCATTTTCACTGTTGATGTCAAATAACTCCAATAGCTTGACGAGCATTGGATTAATTTCTTCCTGGCCGAAGGTATCAAACATCCGGCGATCGATAATCCATACGGTCTCGAACCGCCGACCGTCGGCAGTGTTCGAGTATTCCTCGAACTTTTTCAACAGATTGTTCAAAAATGTACTTTTCCCGCAGCCCGGTGGGCCTTCGAAAATATAAATATTATTTTGCTGGGCGCCACGGCGTAACGATTCGACATGATTAATCAGCCGGTTGGCGAACAAACGATCGGCAAAAAACGGATGCTCCGAGTGTGCGACAAACAACTTGCTGCAATCATAATACGCATAATGGATCGACTCAGGATCGTCAGAATACTCATCGATTCCTTCTCCGACATAGGTTTTTACCATATCATGAAAAACCTGGAACACATTGCGAATGACGATTTGCGGTTTTTCCGACAGCACCTGCAAAAATTCTTCAAACGGAATAGTGAATGGTTGATCCTGCCTTCGCATACTCGAATTCAGGTTTTCCATTGCTTTTTTTATTTGCACCTGTGTCGACATGGTTAAATTGCCTTTTTAGAAAGTTTCCGTTTTTTCATTGTATAAAGCACTTTGCGCCATTTAACTTCTGATTCAGGCTGGCCATCTTCACCTGCTTTCGCCGGGAGAAATCGCGAGAAATATCGCTGTGCCTGCTCACTGGAAATCGATACCACCTCATGCGTTTCCAAATGCACCGGTCCACCCCATAAGAACTCGATGCCCATCAATACGCCGCCGATGTATTCCTGCACTAACGGCTTCTCTTCAAATTTATGAATCAGGTACAGCGTGTTATCCGTCGTATTGTAAGGATCAATCGTAATGTGAGGCGGATGATAAAGCTGGTCCACAATCATTTCACGATAGTCTTCTGCCTTACGGCTCTTAACATAATATTCCCACACCATTCGATCGGGATTCAAACGCTTACCGGCGACAAATAAATTGTGTCGTGTAATAAAATCCTGATCAATAAATGTATTGATGAATGTAAAATCACTCAGGTTTTCACGAACGTTAAAAATGTAATCCCTGCCTGAATTGGTATTTCTATTGAATTCTTCACGGGATTGGGCATCGCGCAACGATTTAAATTCAATCGACAATTTTCCTTTGTTTGCTATTTCTTCGATGTACTGAAACATGCGAAGCCCAAGCGCATACGGATTCAACCCGACCCGCGGCATGGAGGTGACGCCTGAATTGACACGCGCAAAATCGACTTCATGCCCACTAATACGATCGTCTTTGAGGAACAATTCTTCGTGCCAGTAGCTGGCCCAGCCTTCATTCATAATTTTTGTACGAATTTGCGGCTGGAAGAAAATCGATGTGTTACGAATCACTTCAATTACCGTTTGCATCCACTTATTTTCTTCCTTATTCAGAAATTCCGAATTTTCCAACAAGTACTGAATCAAATCAAATGGTGGTTTACCATTCTCCTGCATGTGCTTTCGGAACAGCGCATCAAATTCAGGATGTTTTTGGGTGACATCTGCAAAAAAAGTCTGTTCGCCCAGCTCCGGGGTCTGTTTCATGCATTCGTTAAAGCGATTGATCTCTTTTATATATTCCCCAATATTAACTTTTTTGATCGATTGTAAAAACACATCAAAATAGTAATCCATCCGACTGGATGTGGAATGGCTTTTGGGACGATTCAGAACTGCCAATTCATCGAAATAGCCCACAAGATTATCAATGCCTCGGGTAAATTCGATAATATAATCGACCCATCGCCCTTTTTCTGCACGAAGCTTGGCAATGATCCGTTTGTCAGACAATGCCTGCCCCGTAAAATCGTAATCCCATGTGTGCCGGAAGAACAGATTATTCTGGAAAAAATCAATGTGACCGATGACATGGTAAAAAATCATCACATTCAGCCAATCAGGATTATTGTCATTGTAGAATGATATCGGCGGCCGTGTATTAATTACAGTTTCATAGGGATTCGATGGATATAGCTCGTATTTGCCTTTTTCGCGCAATACTTCAACATCATGCACCCAGAAATCGTACAAGGTCGGAATCATGATCTTGGGGGATAGCTCCAGCAGATCACGATTCGTGACGATATATTCCAGAGTTTCATCCTGAAACTTCAGGCCGGCGTCACGCGCGCGCTCCTTGCAGCCTTCCATAATGTCTTTTGTACGTTGATCGATTAGTTGCATGCGTTGAATATTCCTGTTTGGTTTAAAACATAGGGCTGTATCATAAATCCTGCTATTAACAATAAAACACAGTATACTGTAGAAGCAATTCATGAATTGCATGTACATATAGTATAATATTAAATTTGGTCATACTTATGATATAGCGCCACATCTCATCTATGTTACGAAATTAATCGTTTAATCCCTTCAATCAGCCGCGGCTCGTCGGCATCCTGATTCACAATGTCGAGACGAATATAGTCGTACATATCGATTAACAAGCCGGATTTTTTCAGATAGCGTTCGACTTCGCTGCTGTATCCGGTGCCGTACGATTGCTCGGCGATAGTAATTCCGACGCGGTTCGTATAATAAAGCATCTTTTTAATTTCGGGAATGGTCTCTTTCCCGTCGGTATCCCAATCATCACCATCAGTACCATGAAAGACGTAAATATTATAGTCTTTTGCCAGATTATCTTTTTCCACAATTTCGTTCACCAGCCGAAACGCCGATGCCACTTTGGTTCCGCCCGCGACTTTTGAATTGTAGTAAGTATAAAAATCAGGGACTTCATTTGCTTCGGTATCGTGTAAGATAAAGCGTGATTCCACCTGTTTGTCATATTGATAGAGCAGCCAACTGTAAATCATCACGTGCTGCGACACAATTAAATCAGTCGGCTTGCCGGACATGGAGCCGGAATAGTCACGCATGAAAAAAACTAGTGCTTGCGATTCAAAATCTTTTTCCTTTGACAGAATCCGATAAACTTTGTCGCGCGGGGCAACCAAAAATTGAGTGGGATCGATGTTGCCGACATCGGGAATTCTTCCTAAACTTATATTGGTTTCCACAATCTGCCGAAGCGTCGCTTTCTTATCCAGTAACTGACCAAAACCACGATGCTTGTCGGTCATTTCATACGTGTAACGGGAGATCGCTCGCTTCTTGCCTTTGTTTTGCAGATTCGGAAGCTCAAATTTTTCCGTCAGTACCTTGCCCAGGTCATAGGCATTCGATTCCATTTCATGTGGCCCCTCGCTGCCCTGCCCTGCTCCGGTGCCAGCCCCATCGGGACTGTGCATCGGCTGTTCGCCAATAACTTCGCCTTCTTCGCCATCTCCGGCTCCGCCAGAGCTCGATTCATCATCTGGGGCTTTAACAGAATCGTGGAGAAACTTTTCTTCCACTGTAGTCGGTACAACAACAACTTTATCTTTCCCGCCACGTCGCGGTTTTACCAACCTTCCCACCCGAATTTTTCTCGGGAAGCCATCTTCTTCTCGCTGTTTGTCTTTATCCAGCAATTCATCGATAGAGCGCATGCACATTTCCGCCGGCTTCATCAATGGCGCCAGGTTTTGAAATACCGCAAGATCATTGGGCGAGTAAATATCCGGCAGCGGTGGTCCCGAATCGGCCGGCTCGATGATATCATGCGACTCGTCCGCAGCATTCAATTCGACCAAAATTTTTTTCTCTCGCTCTTCGGACAAGCCGTCCTTTTTCAGTTGCAGGAAATATGCAAACAGTTTGGGATTCATCAATTAACGTCTCTTTTTTTTAGCATAACACACAGCGCATAGCAAAAAGTTTACTTACGCGCTCCGCTATATTTTTTAATTCTCATCTTCTTGTGTACAGAAATATTCGATTGTCTTCTGTGCACAGGTTTTGCAATAATTCAATTTATTCAGCATGGTGGTGATCATGCGGTCGTACAATTTTTGATTTTCATCATTTGTTCGATTGGCCAGCGCACCAATCAGACTGCCGGCCCCGGCAATATCCGACTTCAGTCGCACATCCGTTACCGCTTTCACCAATTCCAGATTATCCATAAAATCATAATTCGGATCTACGGAAATTTTCTGTCCATAAATTTTGCGAATCGATGTGCGGAAGGTTTCGCGCTGCTCTTCGGTTTTCAATCCGAGCCGTTCTTCAACACTGTTGATATAACGTTCATCGATTTTTAATGCTCTTAGTTCGCCGGATTGTGGATCTTTGTACTTCCACATTTTATCCGGTCCGAGATTTTCGGCATCAATACCAATAATCATGTTCACATAATTCATAACATCTTTTTTAATAGCCAATGGCTCGTCCATGTAAGCATTGAACATTTCCGTCATGATCCGTTCGCGGTAGAGTCCCTTGGCAATTTTGATATCTTCGATATACTTGGTGCGATCATTGGAATCGGTGACATAATCGAGAATAATCCGCTCCAACGCCCGGAAGGCATCATATGCAAACATGCACTGCCCTTCATTCGTTTCCGAGCTTTCCACCAATAGCTGGATTGTACGGCCAAGATTACGCTGGCCTAATCCCTTTTGGCCAAAACGCTTGGTAATGTCGGCATCCTGGTTGAGTGTATCAATTACTTCCGCAAGGGTTTTAATGCTTTTTTCGCCAGCAACCTCACCCGCGGCCAATTTCATTGTCTCAATCGGCGTGAGTTTTTCCGACCGTGGTAAACGCGACAGTACAACCGCAACCGATGTGGCATAATTCAGGTTCGGATCCTGATGCAGCGTTTTCCGATTTAACGTGGTTTTCGTTTCGGAGCCAATGGCATAGGCGGTTAAACCGCTCTGAAGCTTATAATTTGTATTATGCGATACATAGCAAATCCGGCAACGGTCAACTATTGGCGCCTCTTCCTTTTCTGCCAGGAACCGATTAAATTCCGAATTGTTGGAAGTGGCGATAATAAGAGTATCAATTGGCCACTTGTAGCCGTCGATTTCAATGGTACGATTTTGGATAACACCGAGATAGACCTGAACAAGATCCTTTTTGTTCTTGTAAATTTCATCGCTGAAGTGAATTCCACCGCCTGCCACACGTGCCAGTGCACCACGGCGCAAATCAAAACGATATGGATTGTTGGTATCGGTAATGTGCAATAATCGTTGAATGGATTCCTCGCCAAGCAAATCGACTGCCGATGAGGTAATTTTATCCTTTGCCGGATATTTCCCGGTAACTGTGCCCAAACTTTCGGTAAGCGGCACAGGAACGATTTCCACAAAATCCAGCATGGCATTGAGGTCGCCATTGCAAAGCGTACGAATATCGTTCCAAATGTACCCGCTGCATGCGCCCAACGGCCGATAATTATCATAACACGATTCGACCAGCTTTTTGGTAAATCCCTGATCCTTTTGCAGCCATTCCCTGGCTTCGTTCGGATCTTCAAACAGATTCATGGCAAGAATCATCGGGTCTTCGTATGTCTGGGATTCAATGGTTGCGATTTTTCCGTAGTGCCCGATTTTGTCAATATTTTTAAAACGAAATGTATACTTACGGTTCTTCGGTTTGAATAAAAATTCACGATAAAGCGTACACACGTATTCCACGAAAAATGTTTTTCCATTGCCTGGCTCGCCAACCAGCACGTACGCCATTTCTTTGGATGAACCGCCTTCAGCGGCATCCTTTACGTACGACACAAAACTGTTAATCTCATCATACATGCCGATGACGTGTTTCTTACCGGACCGGAAAATACGGAAATCATATGTGGTTTTGCCGTTAACAACGACTTTTTCAATTTTCGTTTCCAGAATCATGCGCGATACACTCTGAAATACATTTTCATATCGACGCTGACCGGTCTTCACTTCCTGCAAATGGTGGAGCAGGGGTTGTAATTGCTGAGTCATGTTTACCTCCAGGTATTCCATTTCAACGATGAAGATGTTATTTTTATTATCGTAAAAATGGAGTTTTTATCAAGTGCTAATCGGCATATTTAAGAAAAATAATTATATTGAACTATAATAGTCTTATTTCATTGAACGCTTAATTTCATAAAAGTGTCCCGTAAATTCATTAATGATTTAACATCATTGTCGTTACTTTAAATCGAATAATGTCAGTCGTTCACTCAGATTTCTGATTCAGTAATTTTTTGTTCGGATTCGGTTTATCGGCTGGATTTTTGTCGTTAAAATAACTTGCTCTCTACTTTACCCTATAGTAAAATAGTAAAGTATTTACATGAATGCAATATGTTCTTGTAAAAATTACGCTCTTTTTTACTTATAATTTATAGTTCATCGAATTTGTAAACATTCGTAAGCCAATGTAAATTTGGAAACAAACTAACGTTGAATTTAATTGGCACACAGCTTGCTTTTTACCAGGTGTCACTACTTGATATCAATTATTGGAGGATAAAGATATGAAAAAATTTTTTGTCATGCTAATGATCATTGCGATCGTGATTATGGGGAATACCTACGAAGTTTTCTTGTTCGCCAAGAAAGCGTTATTTGGAGATCCGACCACTCATACGATCCAACAGGGGGAATATTTAAGCAAAATCGCTCAGCATTATTATGGCCGAAGCGACTACTGGCGCGAACTGGCGCTGATCAATCGTGCGCCAAATTCGGATTTGGTTTTTCCGGGCGAAGAGATTATTATCCCGCGACTGGAAGTAATCGAAAATATCCGCAAGGCTCGCTCGCTAAGCGATGTGAATACATTCGTTCATGGTGAAGAGGATATTATCGCCCGGCTTGATCGTGATAAGGTAGAATCAATTCCCATGACTGAACAGTATAAACCAACACCGGTAACACCCAAAAGGAATGAATCAACATCATCGATGATAACTGATGAATCATCACCATCGGTATCAATGGAAGAGCCAACTGTAGAACAGCCAGCTCCAATGGTAGCCACAAATGATAAACCTGTAGTTAACAAACCGATTCAATCGTCATCTATGAATCTTATTCTTGTGATCGTTGCAGTGGCAGTAATTGGCGGTATTATTGGGCTATTAGTATATCAACGGAAAAAACGCTCTCGGTTCGAGGAAGATTTTGCAGTAATCGACAATGTTGATCTTGATGAAGAACCGGAAGATGATGACTTTGTCGATGCTATTGCGGTGGAGGAAATGGACGATAAAGCAGAGCCTGTTAAGCTTGAAGAAGATGATTCGCCTTTATTCAAGCCAATCGATCAGGATTTAGACGATTCAAAAGCAGACGACAAGAAATCCAAAAAGGAAGTTGTGAGCTCATGACCATCGATGCGATAAGACAGATTCATCAAAACGTCTGATCATTGGAATTACTAACGAATTGTGCAATTTCTTAACGATTAGCTCGTTAGAAGCAATCGGCCAATGGCTAGTAGCCAATCGCCGCTTTTCAAACTATATAGCATCCCCTATCCAAACCACATACCAAATACCGGGAGATGGTGCTTACAACTGTCAGGAGGGAAGCGCCATCCTCCCGGTTTTGCGTTTTTATTATCAGCGAACATGCCCCGATTTCATGCTTCCCTGAATTTGCTCATATTTACATCGTTTGCAAATACCGGGTCAGCGAACTATCGTCGTTCACACTGCATCCGATTTTTTGTTTATCCAAAATCTCCAGCGAGTAGATTATTCCTAATTGTTGATAAAGCAGCGAATCCTTTGGTGCACTGGTTGCGTGCACTACCACCGAATCTTCATGTCCATAGCGCAATCCGGAAATCATTATAATACCGATTAAAATTAACAACGCCCCTGAAATAGCCGCCTGGTACACGGGGACCCGTCGATTCATTAGCCCACCGAACCAATGCGACATTTTCCTGTAAAAAGATATGCGCTCTGGCGCCGTCCGCTTGAGACGCTGTTCCAACGATGCTGATACCCAGGCCGCTGGCTGGATTTCTTGGGATTCATGCACCGAAAACAAGTGCTCAAATCCACTAATCGTACGCGCATACACCTGACAATATTGGCATGAACGCATATGTTTGTCTACCCAATCCGGCTTTTTATCGGTTGGTGAATATGCCAGCAATTCTGTTTGTACTTTCTCGCAGGTTGATGATTTCATATTAAACACCTTCATCGTGATATGGATTGTAATCGTGTAATAAATCCGCCAACTGACGGGTGGCATGAAATAGTCGTGATTTGATGGTTCCCTCGGCACATCCGGTAATGTCGCTTATCTCTTTAATTGAAAATTGTTGCTGGAACCGCAGTAAAAAAACATCGCGATGATTGTCCGACAACAATTCCAGCGCTTTTAATAACGCATTGTGGAAAAGCACACAATCGGTTTCTGCATCTTGCGGGTTGCCGTCGATTTGTGGAAATTCATCTAACAATGTGGTTTCAACACGGGTAACATATTTGCGAACATTCCGGCGGCGATATTCATTTTTGCACATGTTATATGCAACGACAAATATCCATGTGGAAAATGATTGTTTCGGATTATATTGTGCCGGACGCTCAATCACTTTTAGAAAAATATCATGGAGAAAATCCTGTGCGGTTTCTTCATCATTCCCCAGCATGCGAAAAAAGAAACGCAGCAATCGGCCACTGTAGCGCTGATACAGTTCGTGGAAAGCGTCTTTTTGACGCTCACGGAGTTGCCGCATCAGCGTTTCATCAGTCATTGATTGGTATGTGGTGTTCGCGTTCGCCATGCAGGGAAATTAATCCTTGTATTATCTATCTCTGAAATGTCTGGTTCCGTCGTTTGTTCCGGTTCCATTGTTATCATCGTTCCCAGTCTCTGACTGGGAATGCCTATTCAAGGCTCTGCCTTTGAGTAGCATCGCGGCAGAGCCGGTGCTGAATCGTTCCCGGCGAGATGCTGGGAACAATAAAAATATTATTTTCGTATTTCCGTGTCTTCATTATTCTCAAGTAAGCGATGCACAATACTCTTCACCTGTTGCCTGGTAAAATTTCCGTCCACCTGTATGACGTGATCATACATCGGCTGTTCCACAAACATGGCTGCAACCAGTTTGCCATCGATGAGCACGCCTAACCGGGACTTCAGATTATGTTGGGTGTAACGGGCAAGAGCGTGTTGTCCGCTATCATTCAGACTGACTTCCAGCACGGGTTGTTTGCGCCTGATGCACCAATCCGCGGAAGCAACATCAGCGTTTGTCAGCAATGGTTTATCGTAAACGAAATAGGTTTGTTCCATCCAGTCAATTGTCATCGGCGCCCAACCGAGCGCCGGTTGCTCATGGATAATATGGACTTCAAAACTGACAGGCTGTGCAGGTTCCCGATCACAGCCCATACTTAATAACAGCATTATTACAATGAAAACATGCCTGGCTGGTCGTCTCAAAACTGCTTCTCCTCAATCTCTTTCATCATCTCATCAATACCGGAATCCCGGACGATCCGTAACGCAAAATTTTTCCAGTATATTGCCCGTTTGTGTTCATTGCTCAACGCATAATGTTCGGCAAGCATAATCGCCGGTGGGACATAATTTAAATGCATTTTTGTGCGCAAATTTTTCCCTGGTGTCAGGTCAGCATACCAGTCATCCGCGAGATAATCCAGTCGAAATTGCTGCTCGAATTGTTTCTTCAGCAAGGCCAGATTGTCGATTCGCTCCGGGCTGTAGCAATAGGCCAGACCAGCCATGTATAGCTTATCTTTGAACGGTTTGAAATGCTGAGGATAGACGGTATAAGCGATGTAAATCGGAATTTTGGGATAGGCTTCACTAATATTTCTAACAAGCGCCTGAAAGAAAAGGCTCAGATCGAATGTTTTCATCTCATTGGCTTTTGCCTGTTCGTAAAGCGTGGCAAAGTTTAATTCAATTTTCTTTTGCTTTAGTTTCCGATTGAAATATGATTCGACCGTACTCATGGAAATATTCATTAGTGTGACGTCCGGACGAACCCCGCGCACTGCCTGCAGCATCCGCGCCGGATACGAGTCGTTATCGCCATTGGTGACGAGAATGCCATTTTCGGCGACCGACATTAATACGTTGTAATTGTAGTCAAGCAACCATGGCGCAATATCCCGGCTGTCGTAGAGCGCCTGATAATATGTAACTGCTTTGTCCGTATTGCCATGAATTTCGTTGTACGTGATTAAATCGTACAGCGGCTCGGGTTCTTCCGGTTTTAATTGATGGGCTTTTTCAATCAACTGAATATCTTCAAATTTATGTTCGGTCTTGAATTTCAGATAATAGTACTCGTATGATTCCGGAATCGCTTTTTCCATGTCACTGATAATCTTGTTCAGTTTGTCGGCCTTGGACGGCGTATTAATGGTACTGACGAAATCGGCATAACGAACCGCATTGTAATAATTATGCCAGGCGTTGGCATTTTGGGGATTCTTTTCGATTTCTTTCTTCCAGAGTTGTTCCTGTTGTGTATACCATTCGTTTGGGTAAACTTCATAGGTAATCCGCGGTACCGGTTGTGGTTCTTCGGTATGTCCGGGTGTTGATTGGCAATTGCATAGCACTAAAAATAAGACTGAAAATTTTAGTAGATGTCGCATAACATCTCCTTTCATGATAGGGTACATATGAGCATACACATCAATTTCGAAAGGGTTCATGCGATCAAGAGAAAAAAATGCCGGTGACATTTTTACAGTTTTATAAATGAGCGCATTCTAAAAACCGCGAATTACGCGAATGGACGCGAATTTAACTTTACTAAGTCTTATAATATCAATGCGCCGGAGGACACATCTGTCCCGCCGAAAAAAGCGGGACATGATTAATGAAAATTGGTGAAATTCGTGGTTCAGCTATTTTTAGAGTGGACTCATAAATAAAGCTTGGCAAAAAATTCCAAGAACCAATTAACAAATAAATCTCAATATCCAATACCGAAATTCCAAACAGATTTTGTTTGAAGTTTGTTTTTTTAAATTTGGGAAATTGCTTGTTATTTGTGTTTTGAAGATTGAGATTTGCGGCTACGCTGCACCAGGCAAATGTATCTTTTAAAAATGGTAGAAAATGTACATCACATTTATCCACTCACACCATCAAATGGCGCATCATGAAATTCATATTCAATGTCATGATGCGCCTGGTTACTAAAAATTTTTTATTAGATTAATTCGCCCTTTATTTCACTACCAGCATTTTGCGTGTTACAGTATGCGTTGAAGTAGACAGGTGATAGAAATACACGCCGCTGGGCATTTGCGATGCATTGAACTCGGTGTCGTGGGTACCGGCGTTGTATGTACCGTCCATCAGTACGGCTACTTCACGGCCTAAAATATCAAACACTTTGAGAGTGACAACATCTCGTTCGGGTAGTGTGAACGTGATGTGTGTGGATGGATTGAACGGATTGGGGTAATTGTTGATGCTGAATTCCAAGTTTTCATCTTCTGTCCCAGCCGGTTGTTTTTCGACGGATTCGCCGAGACGTTCCAACTCATTCGCTGCACAATCCGCAAGCGGCTGGTCCGGATAATTTTGAATAATTTGTGAAAAACAGGCAATCGCTTCAACTGTTTTTTTCATGTCGTAGGCATACATTATACCTTTGGCGTATAGCACATCGCACTGTAAGGCGTCGTCGTACTCATATTTAGTTGAAACATTATCAGCAGTTGCCAGCGCTGATGTATAATCCGCTTTATCTTGATAATACAACATCAGATAACGATCAGCCAGCCCGTACAGGCTCGACAATTTCTTTTCTTCCTTAATTTCTCCGATGAACTCCAGCATGGCTTCTGGCTCATCAAGTTGTCGAAAACAATGAACAATAGTAGAAAAGGCGGTTTTCGCCAGTTCGCTTTCGTAATATTTTTTTATAAAATTTCGGTAATCATCAATTATTTTTTTGTACTCCGTTTTAAATTTGTCTTTATCAAACTTCTCATTTTCAATAATGTCTTGTTTTACGATTTTGGATAATTCAAAGTACGCCAGGGTAATTTCTGTGTATTCCTGCAGTAACGGATCATCACTTTCGCTTGATTCTGCTACAGGAATATCCCGGGATGTTGTTTCCGAAATATTATTAGCGATGGGTTTCTCCAAAAGATCACATGATGCTTCACCACTGATCTGAATATAGCCGCCGTATTGTGTGAGTGTATCCGGCTCACCATCATCGTAATAACATCCATCAGCATAGATATATGAACCGCTTCTCGCCAGTAAATGGTAATCATCACTTTCACACAACGGGACTTCATATACATTTGTGTTGGCGGAATTTGCATACACGGCAGTACCGTTCTCGGTTAGGCCCCAATCACCAGGATTGACATCTCCGCTACTGTAGCTGGCTAAAAGACCTCGATCACAATTCATGACATTTGCATACACATCGAAATTTGAACTCTGGTAAATAAAAACTCCATAGCTCGTACCCGTTCCGTAAACGTATGCAGCAATATCCGGAAATGCACAATAATTTATTGAAAGTCGGTTGCAATAAATGCCGCCGATGCCCAGAGCATCTGCACCGGTGCACGTGATATTTCCATCAATGTAAACATAGCTGCCCTGATCCTGCTCTGTTACAGTCAGGTTATCTATATTACTGATCGATAAATTTCCCACGTATGTACCACTCTTAATAGTTACCGTATTACCATCAACCGCATAATTAATTGCATTTTGAACGGATGAGCAAATGCCGATCTTTGTGGAGCCGTCTTTGATGTAGGCAACCAGGGGATTTATTTGCACTCCGGATTCCATGTCAATTGTGCCGCCGGTTGAGATGATATTATATGTACCAATATTGATCTGATTTCCTGCTGGAAGCGTTAATGTAAGACCGGTTGGAACAAACACATCACCGGTGAGCGTGTGTCCGTTCAACCAGGTTTCGTCATAGGGCAGAGTTCCACTTGTTGTTATCGATTTATGGATTGGATATCTCAGATATGTTTTTTCATCACTATCATACCGCCCTCTGGCTGGGATATTTTGTGTTAATGGTGTCGTAACCTTTGGACCGATTGCCGACCAGGTATAACCAACGGTTAAAAAATATGGTTGACTGGAATAATAATAAGAAACATCGAGTAATTCTGCATTCTCTTCAATGTAGTTATTATGAAATGCATTATGTGTAAAACAATCTTCATCGCCATCATAGCAACCGAACATGTCCAATGTGGGTTCACAGTCTTCACACTTATGGTGTGGAACAGCAGTCAAACCAGGATCAAGCTTCTCTATATTTCCCAGGGACGACCAATTATCCATTTTTAAAATTCGAACTTCATCATCGTATATCCGGTTACGAACAAATGTATTATAATCACCATTATTACCGTATTCATCATCAGAGCCGATACCTTCAGCATAATTATGTTCGAATAGATTCCCAAACGGGTACCTGCCATGAAAATCAATATCGCGTATGGTGCCTGATTCAGTTTGTTCCCGCGAATAGTTAAAAGTAAAAACATTGCAGTTGACTCCATTACATACTGTCATAGCGTGACGCAATAGACGAAAAATATTGTTTTCGATTAGGCAGTTTGTTGTGCTGTTACTGAGACACACCCCATATCCCCAGCCGCCTCCATCGTATTTCATTGCCTCATGGATGTAGCAACCAGATACTTCACAATGTGTAGAGCTGGAAATGCCGATATGGTGACACGGTGCCAATTCAGATATGACTCCTTTTACCCAGCAATTAACTGCATGGCCAAAACGGATATAATATGGCCCACTGTCAGCAGCTTTAATATCTGGAATCCGAAGAATATTTAAATTTTCAATACCAATATTCATAACAGGATCGATTCGGCGGATTTTTATCGAATAATCAGGATTGACTGTGTCCACATAATCCATATTAGCCACATCTTTTATTTCACCTTCTAATCCACCTGTAACGGGAGTTACACGTTCAAGTTGTGTGATTTGACCGACAATGGCTTTTTCAGGATTACTTTCATCCGAATGGTAGTTAAAATTGTATTGCACAAATTGCACCCAATTATCTGCTGAAAGACCACTTAAACCGCCTCCGTTCGATGAGTGTATAACGGAATCGCCTTTATAAAAATTTTGATCCAGGTCATAAGCTGAAGACCAAGCATCAGCGCGTCCCGAAATGTTAAAACAATGGCTGTTCGGCATGTTTCGAAACACAAGATGGGTGCGATATGCTCCATCACCCTGAAACACAATATTTCGATGAGTGAAATTTAGAGGTATTGGACTGTTGAAGTAATACCATCCTTCCGGGAAATATATAATCGCCAATCCGTCTGTAGTATTCACAAAAGTTTGGGCATTCCCAATGGCAGTTTCGACTTTAGGGTAGTCATCATCCGTTGGCAGCCCAGCATTTATGGTAAAGACCTGAACAGGAGTAATTGTGCTGACATCATTAATAAGTCCTGCGACATGCCAGGTTTCCTGACAGCTTTCCGGGATTTTACCACCATTATATAGGCTTTGCGAATAGGAATTTATATTAGTGAAAAGGAAAAGCAAAATCAAAGATATAATCATATTCTTTTTTTTCATGATTTTTATACTCCTTGAATTTTGGTTTTTACTATTGTTCTTACTACATTAAAAGCCGTAACACAATATAAAATACAAGGTATCCAGCTTATCATCAATCGTCAGGCTATTGATGCTTTTTTGTTCTGTTGATGAACTGGCATAACGAATTTCAAATCCTAATCCTCTATACGATATAATGGAACCAATGATAAAGTCTCTTGAATGAAACCTGGTACCTTCACCTCCGGATCGTAAGTAATCGAATTCGTAGCGTCCGATCCATTCATCATACCAAAGATGGTCATGTTCAACAGAACTTCCTGCGCCTCGAGTTTGTCTAGAAAATCCGGGACCACAGTAAATTTTAATAGATGCCCGATTTTTATATAAAGGGATCTGATAACCTACTTTAATAAAACACTCAACAAATGATCCGCCGACCAGAAGATCACCAAAGACCATTGGTGCAGTATAATTTTCATAAGTAGCTGGCCATCGTTTATTTTCCAATATAGTTTTTTTCGTCGCATAGATGCCTTCAATAGCAAAAAGCAAGTTATTCGGTCTGGAATATTCAAGTCCAAGTCCCAAAAAATGTCCCATTTCACTATTACCACCCTCAGTTCGAAGCGTGGCCCTGGTTGCTCCCACCCCAATGTATTTGGTTACTTTTGCATGGATTGACGCGGGCAAGAGGATTATGGTGGTTAATACCATTATTAATATAATATGACGGTTCATAGAGGTATCTCCTTATTGGTAAAAGGCTAACATGAATAAACCATACTGCTAAGGCGGCTTAAAAACACGCCTCGCATTAAAATTGTCTATATACGAAAAAATTATTTTCGAATGAATAAATGGAGAATAATAAATCCGAACACATTTCAGATAGCAGGCAAAATGCTGCCCCCCCCCCTGCAAAATTGGAGTGGGAGACACCTAAAGTGAGAGAATATATGTGAGAGAAAAATAAACAAATCATTCATGATAAATGAAATTGTTGATGGTCGGTTTATTACGAAATAAATGATATTTTGCGACAATGTCAAGTGATTTTTAATTGTTTGTAATCTTATTTTTACTTATTAATTTTAATCACTCTTATTTTAAATTTAGAAACAAGCTTGCCGATTTCTTTATTTCAAGTTGCTATACATCTGATTTCACATAATTAAAACTGGCCGGAAATACTACAGGTTGTGGTTGTGACGATTAATTAACACTAAATATAGTATTTTCCGCTTGACTTTTAGAAAATAGAATGGTATATTTTTATCCAATTAAATAATCAAGGCAGTCGCGTCATAAGTGTGACGCGATTTTTTTGTGTATACAACCTTTGTATTACATCTCACCAAAATGAAGTCCCGATAATTAACCGCGTTCGATTCTCCGAATTTGTTCCTGAAGTCGAAAGCTGTTCGATGTCCGGAATTCGTTAACCGCACTCCATCCAGGTTGCCCCGTTCCAGATTCATTAATATAACGGGAAATAATTTTTAATATATACGACAACTAAGGAGAACAACTTATGCCCCGACAAAAAATCTCAGAGAATCGTAGTGAAAATCCCAATATGACAACATCCCCGACAGGCACGGTCGTTAATCAAATTAGCAAGAAAAATGGCAATGGTAACGGCAATGGTAACGGAAATTCAAAAGCAGGATTGCCGGTATCCGCCGTTTTTACCAGCGATGGCGTGCATCCGTTCGAAAAGATCACCTGGACGAAACGCGATGCATCCATTAAAGATGATAAAGGCAATATTGTTTTTGAACAGCTTGGTGTGGAGTTCCCGGAATCGTGGAGCCAGACCGCGGTGAATGTGGTGGCGTCTAAATATTTCCATGGTAAGCAGGATACGCCAGCACGGGAATACAGTGTGAAGCAACTGGTGGATCGGGTATCACGAACGATTCGTGATTGGGGCTACAAGGATAAATATTTTGCAACCGAAGAAACAGCCGATGTGTTTTATAACGAACTCACGTACCTGCTGGTGAATCAATATGCAGCGTTTAACAGCCCGGTGTGGTTCAATTGCGGGATTGAAAAACGGCCACAGGTATCGGCGTGTTTTATCAATTCAGTTACTGACAGCATGGATTCGATTCTGGAATTAGCCAAAACCGAAGGCATGTTGTTCAAATGGGGCTCGGGAACCGGCACGAATTTGTCGGCGCTGCGTTCATCAATTGAAAAGCTGTCTACCGGCGGGCAATCGTCAGGTCCGCTGTCATTCATGAAAGGCTATGACAGTTTTGCGGGTGCGATTAAATCGGGTGGGAAAACCCGGCGCGCCGCCAAGATGGTGATTCTCAACGCCGATCATCCCGATATTATCGATTTCATCAACAGCAAGGCGATCGAAGAGAAAAAAGCCTGGGCGCTGATCGACGCTGGTTACGATGGCTCTTTTAACGGTGATGCGTACAATTCAATTTTCTACCAGAATGCCAACCACAGCGTTCGCGTTACCGATGCATTTATGAAGGCCGTGGAAGCCAACGCACCGTGGGAAACCCGCGCGGTTACCACTGGTGAAACCATGAACACCTACAACGCCGCCGATGTGATGCGACAAATTTCAGAGGCTGCTCATTTATGCGGCGATCCGGGCTTGCAGTTCGACACCACCATCAACGATTGGCACACCTGCGCAAACAGCGCTCGCATCAACGCGTCGAATCCCTGCAGCGAGTACATGTTTATCGATGACACCGCATGTAACCTGGCATCGCTCAACTTGATGAAATTCCGCAAGGCTGATGGCTCGTTCGACGTGCCGGCATTCCTGCATGCAGTGCGAATCGTTATTATGGCGCAGGATATTCTTGTGCACAATGCGTCGTACCCCACGGAGGCGATCGATGGCAATAGCCATCAATTTCGCACGCTGGGACTGGGCTACGCCAATCTCGGCGCGTTGCTGATGGCTAGCGGTTTGCCGTATGATAGTGACGAAGGCCGGGCATTTGCAGCGGGAATCACCGCAATGATGACCGGGCAGGCATACAAAACCTCAGCGGAAATCGCCGGCAAACTTGAGCCGTTTCCCCAGTATCAAAAGAATCGCACCCCGATGCTGCGCGTTATTAAAAAACACCGCGCGAAAGTGGCTGAGGTCGATGGTTCGGGAGTAGCTGCCGAGGTGTTGCCCGCTGCTGAACAAATTTGGGATGATGCATTATCCATGGGAAAGCAGTTCGGCTATCGAAATGCTCAGGTCACCGTTTTGGCGCCGACCGGCACCATTGGTTTCATGATGGATTGTGATACGACTGGTGTTGAGCCAGATATTGCGCTGCTGAAGTACAAAAATCTCGTCGGTGGCGGTTACATGAAGCTTGTTAATAACACGGTGCCAAGCGCGTTGAAGCAGTTGGGGTATTCGAGTGAAGACTCGAAAAACATTATGGAATATCTCAATACTCAGGATACAATCGAAGGTGCACCGGGATTGAAGGACGAGCATTTGCCGGTGTTCGATTGCGCGTTTAAGCCACTCAACGGGAAACGGACTATTTCTGTGCTGGGTCACATTCGCATGATGGCCGCGGTTCAGCCGTTCATTTCCGGTGCAATTTCCAAAACCGTGAACATGCCGAAAGAATCGACAGTTGATGATGTAAAAAATGCTTATATGCAAGCATGGAAATTGGGTTTGAAGGCAATCGCGATTTATCGGGATGGCGCCAAACGGACACAGCCGTTATCGACGTCCAAAGAGAAGTCGAAAGACGAAAAAGCAATGTTGGTTGCTCCGGCAAAACCGTACCGTCGCCGTCTGCCCGATGAACGGCCGTCGGTTACTCACAAGTTCAGCATCGCCGGTCATGAAGGCTACATCACCGCCGGTTTGTACGATGATGGTTCACCGGGTGAAATTTTCATAACCATGGCGAAAGAAGGATCGATTGTATCTGGTTTGATCGATGCATTCGCCACAGCGATTTCCATGAACCTGCAGTACGGCGTGCCGCTAAAAATTCTGGTCGATAAATTCAGCCATATGCGGTTCGAGCCGTCGGGATTTACATCTAACAAGCAAATTCCGATTGCCAAATCGATTATGGACTACCTGTTCCGTTGGCTGGGATTAAAATTCCTGGCGGAGGAAGAGCGCCCACACGATAATGACGATATGCAGGAAACGATGACAAGCGAGTCACCTGAACTGATCACGGCAACTAAAGGAGAAGACTACGAGCGGCACGTCTTCCAAACCCAATCGGATGCGCCGCCGTGCCATGAATGTGGCGCGATTATGGTTCGTAGTGGATCGTGCTACAAGTGTCTGTCGTGCGGATCGACGAGTGGGTGTTCGTGATTTTTGAATATTTTTAAAGGCAATATGTTCAATAGAAGCTGGATAAGCTTTTTTGTTTTTGATTGGAAACGTGCTACACATATTGTAATGGCGAGATGCGTAGCACGTATTCATTTACTTTACCAGCATCATCTTGTTCCGAAATTTATAGCTCGTCTCAGGATGGTTGCTTAGCGTCATTGTAGCCTGCGCAAGATACATACCGCTTGGGAAGCGATCGCCATGCAACACGGCGACATGACGGCCAGCTTCATAATTCTCATTTATCAGACTCATTACCAACCGGCCGGTAATATCATAAATGTCAATTTTTACATGTGCAGCTTCCGGCAGGTCGAATGGAATGCGGGTATCCGGATTGAAGGGGTTGGGATAGTTGTTGTGCAGGGCGAACACTTTGGGAAGGATCGTTGTTTGCTGTTGTTCACGTATCATCCGGGTTTCATATTCGCGTTTTAATCCCTTAGCTTCATCTCCGGAAATTTTACCCATCGAGAATTTCATATGGATAAGTATTTTGTCAACGCCGTAGTCGCTCTCATACTGTTTAACTATTTCTTCCGCATACTTTTCATTTTTCATTACATGATAACTCATTGACCATTCCGTATTCAATACGCTTTTCAGTAAATCATCATTTTTATATTGTGACCGAATTTTTTGACAAGTAACAAGCGCTTCATCAAACTTCCCGGCTTCTGTCAAAAATGGAATCGTGTATCGCCATGCCCACCCGCCGATTTTTTCGTTCCCGTGTTTAGTACGGATGTTTTGTAATTCGCTATAAATCTGGTCGTGGTGTTGTGTTTTTTCGTTACAGACAATCATTTGTCGCAATGCCAACACTGTCAGCGACTTATCCGGAAACGAATCGACAATAGCGCTGTACAGCAAGGCAGCCGCATCGTAGGATTTCTCATTCTCTCGTTCATGTGCTTCGTTGAATTTGGCTGTCAAACGTTCATCATCGTCCGGTGACAACGTTGAATCCAATAACGCAGTCGCATTTTTCACGGTAACCGGCTTCATATAACCGGATGGATAACGTCCGGTTTCGTCCTGAGTAAGATAGTACGAATAATCGACATCGCCCTGAATTTTATTGGCATCCGGAGGGACATTTCCCCAATAATTTCCTCTGGCATACGCCATCGAGTAATAGTTGGTGCTTATATTCTTAATTGAATTAGCTGCAACTGTATTCCAGCCCCAGTTCAGATCAGCTACCGAAATATAACCAACAACGATACCATACGCATTATCCGTAATCACATTCAAAATATCCGAATTATTTTCCCTGAGGTACGGATGAGAGTAATAATTTGAATTGATGCCGACCGTATTATCATAAATATCATTTTCCTGAATCACAGCGCTTGCATCATAAAAAAAGATGCCGCTACTATGGCTTGTCAAATCATTCTGGTAAATTGGCGTATCTTCAGGCGTTAGGTTATTATAAACGCTAATCCCATCCGTATCGTAGTCATAGCCGTAGATTGTATTATTTCTGATATACGCTTTATGGTCATCCAGGTAAATTGCGCCGCAATCACCGGATTCAAACGTGTTATATTCGATCCATTGCGTCGTGCCGGAATTGTAATATCCTTCGATATGAAGAGAGCTATTTTGAAATGTGCAGTGGGAAATCGTTGGCCGTGAACTTATGCAGGTGACGTTGGTGGAAGCGCCATCAATTGTACAATATTCCAATTGGCCGCTGCTACCGGATTCGAAATGGATGCCTGCCCAGGAGGACGATGATGGCTCAAATGTGATCGGCTGGCTGGATGTGCCTTCAGCGATAAGGGTACCGTTGACGGTGATTTTTTTGCCATTTGCAATTCAAATTATTGCATCTGAATCAATCCCAAGTCTTTTCCTGAAGGAATTAATATATCTCCAGTGATTGTTACAACTCCCTTCCAGTATTCATTATTTAACAGTGTCCCTGATATAGTATATTGACGATTTGCACTCCTTAGTGCACTGCCTGCATTTATTCGTCCCCAGCCATAATATTTATCTCAACCTGTACTTCCTTTATCATCCGCAGTATATTGAATAATGTTTCTAACTTGTTGCTCTGTAAGAGAATTATCAACTGACAAAATTAATCCTGCCAAACCTGAAACATGAGGTGCCGCTGCCGACGTGCCAGTGAAATCTGAATTATAATCACCAGCTGTTGCTCCAGAACTGCCTGATAAATCAGTAGCATAAACCGAACTTGGAGCCATCACATCTAATGCATTACCATAAGAACTATAAGATCTTCTATAATCGTTTTCATCAGTTGCACCAACTGCAATCACTTTTGAGTGTTGACCTGGATACGTAATATTTTCTTCCCCATTATTTCCTGCTGACTTAACAATAATGCAGCCCTTTCCATTTCGACCATTTGAAGTGGCGTTATTTATTGCATTATTAACGGCATCTGCTGAATTTGTATTTCCGCTAATACTGATTACATGAGCACCATTACTACTTGCCCAATTTATCCCCGCGGCAAAGTTGGATGAACTAGACCAATCTGTTGAATGTGTAGATTGAATTGGCATTATTTTACAGTTATAGCCAACTCCAGCAATACCGAGACTGTTATTTGTTATAGCACTAGCTATTCCAGCACAGGCCGTACCATGGTAAATATTATCGTAAGGATCTGTAGAATAATTATTGTCGACAACATCATAACCTGTGACTAAATCAATGTCAGGATGATCTGATTCAACGCCAGAATCTAAAATTGCTATTAGAATTGATGAACTACCCTGCGTAATATTCCAAGCATTAGTTATATTGATTTTTGACAAGTTCCATTGATTTGTATAATATGTGTCATTTGTTTCAGTCCAATTGAAAGCTATGAAATCGGGGTGAGCAAATTCTACCAAACCACTTTAAGCCGACAAAGAGCGTCGGCTTAAAGCGATGATGAGCTGATGTTGACATAAGTAAATAAAACGAAACTGCGTTCACATCTAG
>JAFGDW010000197.1 GCA_016931935.1 Candidatus Zhuqueibacterota bacterium
AGATGTGAACGCAGTTTCGTTTTATTTACTTATGTCAACATCAGCTCATCATCGCTTTAAGCCGACGCTCTTTGTCGGCTTAAATCTGTTTATCAGGACAGCACGCCAATGCGAAACGGCATACAGATGGCTAAGTTTCAGCATAATTATTTTAAAGAGCAGAACGTTTACAATTATAAACAAGGCAAATAATGAAGCTGAAAATTTTAACAATAATGACTATGGTTTTATTTACAGCCTTTAAACCATTCATTGCATCAGCGCAATTTAGTGAAGCTGAAATTAAAGCTGTATATATAGAAAAACTGACCCGATTTATTGACTGGCCAGCAGAAACGCATATGGCCGATACAATACAACCCTTTATACTGGGTGTCATCGGAGATCATACCTTCGATACTATTCTGAATGAAGTATTCTCGGTGTTAAAGATTAAAAACAAAAAAGTCGAAATACGATATTTGACAAATTTCAAAAATATCGAAAATTGCAATTTGCTGTTTATTGCTAAATCAGAGAAGCAATCGCTTCCTGAAATTCTCAATTATACAGTTGGCCACCCGATATTAACTATAAGTGATACTCAGGGCTTTGCCGAAAAAGGCGTTTTGATCAATTTTTATATAGCAGAAAACAAAATGCGGTTTGAAATAAATCAGGCTGCCGTTAAAAAATCGCAGTTAATGTTTGACTCAATGTTGCTAAACAATGCCCGTATTGTAAATCGTGTGGAGTAATACGATGATTAAGTTTAGTAATTTTTCAATAAAAAATAAAATTATCGGAATTATCCTTAGTGTGACCACAACTGCAATATTAACCGGATTCACTATTGTTGTGATTGATAGTGTCAGGAGTTCTCATAGTGAGTTAGCAAACAATACGCTCTTGAATGCCCGTATGGTTGGAGAATATTGTATTGTTCCGCTAACATTTGATGACAGGGAAAGAGCCGCGCAAACATTGTCAAAGCTGCAAACAATTCCGCATATTACATCCGGTTTCATATTTGATAAGGATTACAAGCTTTTCGCTGCTTATAATCCCGGAAATGATCCACTACCTGAGAAAATAAACACTCACGCTGAATTTAGCGGAAATAATCTGTTCGTATATGATGAAATCCGGTTTGATGGCGAGAATGTTGGGTATATATATTTAAAAGTATCTACTGCTCAGCTTCATAAAAAACTTAATGACAAGATTATTGCCATGATTGGCGTCAGCATAGCACTTATTCTGCTTTCATACACCATTGCGCTTAAATTGCAGAAAATAATTTCCGAACCGGTATTAAAACTGGCAGAAGTAACCAAAACAATATCAGACACGGCTGATTATTCTTTGCACGTTCAAAAACAGAGCAACGATGAAATTGGGGTATTGTACGATGGGTTTAACAATATGCTCGAACAATTAGCGCTACGAGAAAAAGAACGTGATATTGTACAGCAAGCGCTGGCCGTGAGTGAAGAAAAATTCAGGACGGTTTCTGAATCGTCGCCTGTACCAATAAGTATTTTTTCAAAAGATGTAAAATTTCTGTATGTAAATCCTGCATTCGAACAATTGCTTGGATATTCACTTACAGAAGTCCGCGAAATGAATCCTGTCGAAATTGTACATCCTGAGATGAGAGATTTAATGATAAAACGGATTCAGGATGGCCGGCTCGGAACAAATGAACGCTCACGCTATGAATTGAAAGCAATAACAAAAAACGGTGTTGCGCTCTGGCTCGATCTTTCATCTGTTTATATTGAATACGAAAATAAACCTGCCACGTTAACGAAATCTATTGATATCACCGAACGCAAACGAGCTGAAGAAGAAATACTGAAACTAAATAATGAGCTAGAACAACATGTGCATGAACGCACTGCTCAATTGGAAAAAGCCAACAAAGAATTAAAAGAATTTGCCTATGTCGTTTCACATGATTTAAAAGCGCCGTTGCGAGCCGTAAGCCGACTAGCTACGTGGATATCAAACGATTATGAATCAATGCTGGATCAGACTGGTAAAGAATATTTACAACTTATGGTAGGCCGTGTCAAACGAATGGATTTGCTCATCGATGGGATTTTAGAATATTCACGAATTGGCCGTATCGAAGAAAATATCGACGATGTCAATTTAACCAATTTAGTCAATGATGTCATCGAAAGCCTCCAGCCGCCAAAGCATATCCGGATTCATGTTGAAAAATCCTTACCAACCGTTCCCGGTAATTCGATACGACTGATTCAGGTATTTCAAAATCTGATTAGTAATGCAATATATTACATGGATAAATCAGAAGGTATAATTTCAATTGATTGTGATGAACAGGAAGGGATTTGGCTATTTCACGTTTCGGACAATGGTCCGGGGATCGAAGACATTCATTTCGATCGCATTTTTAAAATATTTCAGTCATTGCACCCCCGTGATGAGAAGGAAACCACGGGCATCGGCCTGACCCTGACAAAAAAAATTATTGAAAACGCCGGCGGCAAAATCTGGGTGGAATCCGAAGTCGGAAAAGGAAGCACATTTTATTTCACGCTACCACGGATAGACTTGCCAGTTTCTGATAACGTCCATATTAATCAGCCACACTCTGCCGGTATAAATTAAGCCTGGACAGGGCAAAAGTCGAAAGTGAATTGAATGCAATTGATTGCAATAAAAAATAACGAATGTTAATCAATGGTCACATTTAATGTACTCATATTTTACTAAAAATAGTTACTGAGCAAAATCATGCATCGTATTACTTTACTAATCGTTCCAACATCTCAAAGCACATCCGGCTATGATGATACGGACAATCCCATGGTCCGGTTTTAAAGCGGGTATGGTCCACCGATCTATCACGATGCAGCCGCTTGACCCAATCACCGTGCGTGTGGTCAATCATATATTCGCGAATGAAATTCCAGCAGCCCATCATATCATTGGCAAAGTATTCCTGCCCGGATATTTGAAACGCATTGTAGAATCCGACCATCGCTTCAGCTTGCACCCACCAGTCTTTTGTGTCCTCGACTATTCCATTGGGACCGCTTTCGTAGAGCAACGCGCCATCATCATCAAATCCCTCATTGTGCACAGCGTCGGCAATTTTAATCGCAATATCCTGAACGCGTTTCAATAACACCGGCTCGTTTTGCACATCAGCCGCTTCCACCAGCAGCCAGCTTGCTTCAATATCGTGACCAAACGATATATTTTCCGATAACGAGTTCCAGTGGTCATCAAAAAACAGTTTCAGGTGGTAAGTACCAGGATGGATAACATGCTGCAAAAACAGCTCGATTAAATCCCGATGCTGAGCTTTAAGCCGGGCATCATCCCACACGTGCATTAAATTCGTGTAACCCTCCAGCGTATGCAACAACGTGTTCATGGACTTGCGACAATTCAAATCACGATCGCTCAACCGCATATCATCCAATTTCTGCCAATCGCGACTACTGCCTTCGATGTAGCCTTTATGTATCGGATTGTACGCATGTTTCTCCAGTAAGTAAAACAACTCCTTTGCCAGTTCCAGCGCTACGGGCCGATTAGTCGAGCGATAATATTCCGTTAGCCCATAAATAGCAAACGATTGTGCATAATGATGTTTGCGATCCATAACCGGTATTCCGGTTTTATCTACTGTCCAATAAACGCCGCCATACTGTTTGTCGACAAATACATCGAGCAGGTAGTCGTGCATGCGTGTAGCCATGTCCAGATATTCGGGATTCCCAAGTCGCCGGTATGCCATGGCAAACGTCCAGAGAATTCGCGCACACAGCGTGGATGAGCGTGGCTCATTATTGTGAATGTGCAGATCATTTGTCATGGCTCCATAAAATCCACCGTTCTCATGGTCGATGATTTTCGTCATCCAGAACGGTAGGATGTTAGTTGTCAGTTCGGTTTTGATTTGGGAGATGATGGCAGATTTATTAAAATTCACGTTAACTCCTGAGTAAGGAATAATGATAGAATAATTTATTCAACTTATGAGATATTATGATGTTCTGTTCATGAAGTTTTAAATTAAATTACAACCCAACCTTGCGAATTCAGAACCATAAAGTTATGAAATCACTGAATACTCAGAAAAACGCGGAATTAGAAAAGGTCGTTATACTTTTTCTGTGTGCGTCGGTGTATTCCATGGTCGAATTAGTTTTATGTAGTGTCTGAATGAAAACAAGCGCCTTCATGCTGAGCGAAGTCGAAGTATGAAGGAATAACAATGGCTTATCACCCTTCGACTCGTATCTTAGTATCTGAGTAATTATTTTCTGCACAAATTTGGCAGAATATTTCTTGAATAATTCTTTAATGTGGTAATCGGTGACCAGTAATC
>JAFGDW010000198.1 GCA_016931935.1 Candidatus Zhuqueibacterota bacterium
ATTTTGCACAAAAATGCCATGTCCAGTTACCATAATATTCTCTAATAAAGTGGACAGACTGGGCAAATGTTCATTTGTAATACTATATGTCGCCTGAAGCCCAAATAATCTACTTTAAAGAAATGCGTCAGTTAAATCATGACAACTTCTGGGGATTTTATGAATATGTCACCGGTCATTTTAAAACAGCTTTTAATGAAGGCATTGAATTTCAGGCCGTTCAAGAGTCGATATAAATCGCAGACAGTTGTTGCTTCACAGACTAATCTAAATTTCATGAAATTTTAACCAGACAAAAATATTTGTTTTGTTGATATAAAAACAAATCGGGATTTTCAATCGGAATTGTGAACAATGAACATGTGTTTCAATTCAGACATTCCGAATTGAAGCATCGGGCTATTTCATTATCTGATATTCCAAACATTGAGTTTTGAATCAATGTTTATCCTGATGAAATAATTTAACTCGTTGAACTAATAAATAAAAGGAGCAGGACATGTCACCTAATGAAAATCAAAACCCGCAGGAGAAAAAACCAATCGATGGCAAGTGGGTATTATTATTATTTGGCTTGCTTTTCACATTGGTATTTTTGCTGGGATGGTTGGCGGACTAGTAATTTTTCAATCCGGAATATTGAATTGAATTAACTGAGCCGATACTTATTTCGTCATATTGCTATTATCGGTGAAATAAAGGATGCTTTTTGATCAACCTGTTTTAAATTTTGATATTCGATATTTTTCTTTGTGTACGATGTTTTTCGGTATGCTATGCTATTCAAATTTGTCAGTAGCATCCTTTATCTTCACTGATATAGTATTCGGTCAGCAATTTACCCCAAAAATCCATTGCTATCTAAAAACGCTTCACACCGAGTCATCATACCAGCATCATTGCCGTGACTATCAAATTGTAGTGTGAGAAACGGCTTGCGCGCAGCATCCCGAACGTAATGCTTAATATAGGAATCTGGGCCGCACTTAAAATTGGTAATGTACAACAAATGCAGATTCGGATAATCTCGCGTAAATTTGGCAACCTGCAAAATCTTCCGTCCAAAATTCCAGAACATATTGTCTGTGACATCGCTAATATCAATTTCATCAGTCGCCAAAAAATCGATTGGAATAATGTTGATACCATAGTGATCACGGAGTTTACCGAGTACATTAAGATTTATCATCCGGTCATAGATGTTGTAGGGACGTCCCAAAACAACAATTCCTTTCTCCCCTGCCTCTGTCATGGTGGTTACAATTTCGCGTCCTTTCACCAGCAGTTTATTTGTGAACTGTTGCCTCCGTTCATAGGCCGCGTCAACAGCGCTGTCACTCAATCGCCCGGGCCGACCAAGCAGTTTGGCCATCTCCCGCAATTCTCTTTTCACTTGTTTTCGTCCCTCGGCAAACCTGATATTGGGATGCAATATTTTGTCGCGATACGAATGAAATGCCGGTGTTTCCCGCACCACCAGGCATAATGTTTGTCCCCACGGACATAAATAGGAATTGACATTGGGGAAATTTGTTTCCATATTGATCACGTTTGGCAGGAAAATGAAATCCACATTATGATCGATTAGTTGTTTCACATGTCCATGCGCTACCTCAATCGGGAAACAAGGCTCGGCTACGCGACATTCGGAGCCTGCATGAATAATGTGTTTATTCGTCGGTTCGGAAATTTGTAGCTTAATACCCAGCGCCTCGAAGTACGTACGCCAAAACGGATACTGATCATAAAAATACATGCTGCGCGGGTAACCAATCACCGGACCCATCGTCGTAGTCCCAGGCTGAGGTTCACCATGAAACAACTGTTCGCGATATTCAAGCAGATCCGGAATTGTCGCCTGCCGGTCGATTTTAGTGGCTGACCGATACTTTTCGGAGCATTTATCGCCCCAGTAGGTTTTCTCGCCTTCAACAGTGAATTGTTGAATATCACAGAAATTCGAGCAGCCTTTGCATGTAAAACTTCGCAAGCTATAGTTAATGTGATCCAGTGAAAAGCCGCGGAATCCTGTCTTGCCGTCCGATTTATTCAATTTGTCACGTGCAAGCAACGCCGCCCCGATGGCGCCAATAACGCCATTATGGGGTGGCACGATCACATGTTTGTTAAGAATCGTGGTGAATGTCGCAGCCACGGCGTCATTATAAGCAGTACCGCCCTGAAAATAGATTACATTGCCAATTCGGCGGCCACGGACAACACGGTTTAAATAATTGTATACGATTGAAAATGCCAGTCCTGCCGTTATATCCCGCTTACTTGCGCCCTGTTGCAGAAATTGCGTAATATCTTTCTCGATAAAGACCGTACAACGCTCTCCCAATCGCACCGGATACTCCGATGATAAAGCTAATTTAGCAAAATCGTTTTTAATCTGAATTCCCAATTTCTCTGCTTGCTCTTCGAGAAACGAACCGGTGCCAGCGGCACACGCTTCATTCATTGTAAAATCTACCACTACGCCATTTTCAATAGCAATATATTTGGCGTCCTGGCCGCCAATATCAAAAATTGTATCGACCTTCTTGCCAGTCATAGTTTCACTAACAAACATAGCACCGGTTTTATGCGCGGTAATTTCATCTTTGATAGCATCTGCGCCGATCAAGCCTCCTATCAACTCGCGGCCGGAGCCGGTGGTGCCAACTCCGATCACTTCAATCCGTGCCCCCAGCTCATGCTCAATTTCCTGCAATCCCTTGCCCACCACTTCAATTGGCCGGGCATCCGTGCGGGAATAGATGGCTTTCATTACCTGACCTGTCTCATCGATAAGTACCAGTTTGGTAGACACCGAACCAATATCAATACCCAGATAACAACGAATCGTACCGGTCTTTGGTAATTTATATGGCGCAATTTGATCGCGTAACAAAATCAGCTTTTCGGTAGAAATTCGGCGCGTGGATTGAATGTGCGCTGCTTTGGTGTGGTGATCATCGAGCAATGGTAATACCCGATCGATGCTGGGGATGATCGACAGTTTTTCCTTTGCCATTAACGCACAGCCAATCGCCTCCACCCAATTATGATATGGAGGAATCAGCATCTGACCATCGTGAAGTTCAAACACCGATCGCAGCGCTTGCTCAATCCCTTTGTTCGCTGCCACACCACCGATAAATGCCACCGGCGGTTCGATCGTTTTGCTTTTTGTGATTACACCCTTGTAGTTCCGCACCACACTTTCGCACAAGCCCTTTAAAATTTGTGATGGCAGAAATCCTTTTTGCTGTGCATGGATCATATCCGATTTGGCGAACACCGAACAACGCCCGGCAATGGTTGCTGCCTTTTCCACCTCCAGCACCATATCTCCGATGTCTTCCACTTTGAACAACAGCCGTGTTGCCTGCTGATCCAAAAAGGAACCTGTACCGGCAGCGCAATCACCATTCACCTCATAGTCGACAATGCCAATATCACCATTGGTTGATGTATTGGGATCGAGCAAAATGTACTTGGAGCTATCAGCGCCAATTTCCAGCACAGTGCGAATTTCCGGATGTAACCGTGATATTGATTTGGCGATGGCCTGAAATTCATTGGTATGGGAAATATTTAAAAGTGAGGCAATACCTTTTCCGGCGATGCCGGTTATTTTAAGCGCGATACATGCATCGGAACCGACAGCTTCAAGCAAATGTTGAAGCAAACGCCGAACAGCTCGTTTCGGTTCACCAAACGTACGCTGGTAGGTAGTCAAGAAAAGCGAGTAATTATCAAATGTATTATTATCGTATGTATGAATAATCGATCCGCATTGTTGTTGAACTTTCGCCATCAGATCAGAAAGCTCTGATGGAACAAGTATCGCAGCTTTGATACTCACTGAACCAACATCAATCCCGATCGCCAGGTCGACAGACTGATTCATAAACTCCCTCCTTAAGGAATGTATGAGCTGGAACGAAAATCGAGAATGTAATTAGAGAATTAGATTTGTGGAATTATTAGGACTTATCAGAACCGACTAAGGCGATATTTTTTGAAGCGCTGCCGTTTATTAACAGGTCAGCCTTCTTACCGTTATCAGATACGCCCATTGAATAGGCGATGATAAAATTCTTATTTTTTTAACGTTATTAAAAAGAAACCTTTCAAAGGAAAAACACAACTCTGAAAGGTTTCAATTAATTTTAGCAACCAATGAACGTAATGTACAAAACTCACATTACATTTGGTTTACGCGTCAGTTGCATCCAACTCTAAAAATTCATACAATGGTTGTTCCGATTTCATCAGAATAGGCACTAGAAAAACTTGATTATCAGCTGCAGCCACAGCAGTGACCAGCAAGGTTGAAATCGGATGATCGACCGCCAATTCACGTAAAAACTGATAGCTTTCATTCTCCGCTGTGTTGCGTCCTAGCATGACTTGTTGAACCTTCTGAAATTGGTCATCTGTTTTCGCTTCGCGGAATAATTCAATGGCATGTCTGTAATGCTGTAAAAACTCAGCATAACTTTGTTCTCCCCGTGAAAATTTTTGAGCGAGATATCTTAAAAAGGCTCGGCGCGCTTTGGCATTGGGGAGCGCTGCGGTTATTTTGGCAGAAATATTTTTATCATCGATCAAATACTCAATCGCAAAATCCACAATTTCCTTTTGCAATGCCGCTTCAATGTATTTGAAATATTTTCGTATGCCTTCTTGATCTTTCATATGAAGCTGTTGGCTCAAATATTGAAACTGCTGACCTACCGGATTTTTCATACGAGTCGCGACGTAAAATTGCTCCACAGCCTCATGAAGTGTATTACGAAAAGACTGGGGATCGCTGGCTTCATCGCGCAGAACCGGAGATTGCAACAGTTCAACACCCTTCACCACATATTGATTTACTCCCTTATCTAACTTGTCGAATGCATTCCATGCGGAGTGAGCAGTAGCGTAATTTCCTTTAGCAATAGCGATTCCTGCAAGCTCTTCCAAATATTTTTCCGGCAGCGGCAGGGCCAGTTGCTCCAGTTCTTTTTGATACTTATCAGCAATTTCCTGATGGATTGATTCAAGTTGCTGCTGATGTTCATCGCTATAATTATCAATTTCATCCATAAGCCGCATTGCATGCGCACGTAATGCAAAAACATCCCCCGACTGAATGGCATTGTATGCTGGCGCATTTTTATTTACCAATTGATGCAAGGCAGAATAATCCCCCCACATATAAGCAACCGCCATCATATGAATTTCTATATCAATGGCATTCATCGTTTCAATATCCACATCGACCTCCAATAATTCGACTCTTTTTAAAATTCAAGTAATTTCATATCCTGTATATTTATTAAAATTTAAACTTATACGGATTTATACGCTGCTTGCGATAATAAATTTTATCGCCGCGATATTTTCCGTGCCAATCCAGTTTCGTTGTCCCCACATCATCTTCCAAAAATGTAAACAGAATATAACATAACAAATACTAAGAAGCAAGTGAAAAAAACAAGGATTTCAATCTTCAACAAGTTCAAAATCAAGCAGTTGGGCATCGCGATTGACTTTCACGACTACAACTTGAACATGATCCCCAAGCTGATATTCACGGCCGCTGTGTTTTCCCAATAAACTAAAACGTTTCTCATCGTACACGTAATAATCGTCAGGTAAATTGCTGATGTGAACGAGACCTTCCACAAGATACTCCGTAATCTCCACAAAAATACCAAACTGCACAACACCTGAAATAATGCCGGCGAATTCCTGCCCGACATGTTGTTCCATAAACTCAAGCTGTTTGATTTTGGTGGAAGCCCGTTCGGCATCCTGAGCGACAATTTCCCGCTGGGTGGCATGCTCACACGCGGCTTTCAGCCATTCCGGTGAAACAGCGTTTGTTTGCTGCTCGATGCAATATGCCTTTAACAGACGATGGCATACTAAATCGGGGTATCGACGAATTGGCGAGGTAAAGTGCGAATAAAATTTTAGTGCGAGGCCAAAATGCCCAACGTTTTCCGTGGCGTATTTGGCTTTCATCATACTGCGCACCATCATGTTTTGCACTAGCACCTTCTTATCAGCATCACTAATCGTTTCGAGTACTTGTTGAAATGCCCGTGGAGTGTTAAGTTGTTTTCGATTCACTCGTTCAATCCCAAGCGCCTGTATATAATCAATGAAAACACGCAGTTTATCTTTATCCGGCTTTTCATGAATCCGGTACGGAAACGGTACATCCATTCGAAGCTGTTGCTGCAAAATCTTACCCACCTGGGTGGCAACTGCTGTATTTGCAAGGATCATAAATTCTTCGACCAGCCGATGGCTGTCAAGCTGTTCACGTTTTTTAATAGCAATTGGTTTACCGGTCTCATCTAGCTCAATTTTAACTTCGTTGGAACCGAAATCCAGGCCACCCCGCTCATAACGTTGTTGCTGACGAATTAAATTCAGCGCTTGCATGGCGTGAATCGTTTTAGCAAATTTATCCTTCGGTTTCTTCTGTTCAATAATTTTCTGAACGTCTTCATAAGTAAAACGCCGCTTGCTGTGAATGATCGATTCGTGGATCGTCGCTGTTATAATGCGTCCATCCGCATTTAATTCCATGAGTACCGTCATACACAGCCGATCCTGATCAGGCACCAGCGAGCACAGATTATTGGATAGCCGTTCCGGCAGCATGGGGATGACACGATCCACCAGATAGATGGATGTGCCACGTTCGTAAGCTTCACGGTCGATCGCTGATTTCGGTTGGACATAATAGCTGACATCGGCAATGTGCACGCCCAGTTCATAATTGCCGTTTTCCAATATCCGCAGGGAGATTGCATCATCAAAATCTTTGGCATCATCCGGATCGATGGTAAAAATTAGCTGATCACGAAGATCGAGCCGCCGCTGGATTTCTGATTGTGGAATTTCATTCGGGAATTGCTGTACTGTCTGCTCCACAGAACGTGGAAAAGCAGTGGAAAGATCGAATGATTTGGCAACTGATAATACATCAACACCAGTCTCGTGCGCAAATCCTAAAATCTCAACGATCTCACCTTCGGGATTGATGTGCTCGTTCTCCCACACGTCGAGCCGTACCACGACTTTCTGGCCGCTCTGTGCGCCAGCAGATTTTTCAGCAGGAATATAAATATCCCGCTGAATTTTCATATTGTCCGGAACGACATAATTCCAGTGCCGGCTTACATGGTAGGTACCGACAAAAGTACTGCGTGTCCGTTGCACCACTTCAACAACCCGACCTTCAAGATTATGGCCACGGCGGTTATCAGCAAACAGCTCCACTTTTACCAGATCACCATCAAATGCGGTTCCCATGTTGAGATGACTAATAAAAATATCCTTCTCCACGTTCTCCCGCACCAGAAACGCGTAGCCCTGCGTCTTGGCATCGATACGGCCAACCACATATTTCGATTTTCGAACCAAACCGATGCGTCCACGTTTATATTTCACAATTTTTGCATCAGCGATCATGCGTTTCAACAGTTTTCGAAACGCTGTGTATTCTGCTTGCGACACTTTGAACTGCCGCGCCAGTTCTTTGGGCTTGAACGTTCGGTTCGAATTTTGTTCGAGAAAACTGAGTAGTTCTTTATCAAGATTCATTTATTTGATCTTTGCATTAATTTGGATGGCGTCAATAACAAATCGAACAACATCCGTGTACGTCAGCTACTTTGATTTAGCCGACAGAATAATATCATTAGTTAAAGTCACGCTTTCAGAAAAGCACTAACTATTTCCACCCGGGAATGTTCCACAACCAGCTCAAACAATTGATTTTTTGTATCCGGTGGCAACAATTCAATACTTTTCGTTGTCGCTGAATCGAATTTGGCGGAAGGATAACGTTTGAGCAGTTCGTCGCGCTGAACTGCATCGCAAGGCACTTGCAATACTTTCATGCCGGCAAGTACATCTTTGGCTAAATCAGCGAGTCCGGCTTTGCGAAGCTGTTCGTAGCGTTCTTCGTTAATCCATATGTTAATAGGGTATGTATCTGGCATAATGTTTTCCTTTAAGTGAAACGTGAAATGTGAAAGGTGAAACGCAATGGCATAGTGCTAAGCGCAAAGCGAATCGCGTTAATGATACAGGTATTTAAATGAGATAACTAATTTCCTGAAGCTCAATAAACTAGTCGAGCGTTGACAACGTAAACACCGGCTGGCGTTTTTCCAAATATGTTTCATTACAGAATGGCGAACCAAAACCGTATTCATCGGCGCAGCGCATTAACGAATCAAATACCTCGGGACGGAAAATCAACCGGGTGGGTTTCACCTTGTCCTGAATAATGCTGCGGATCAACGTGCCGCTGAACGGTTGTTTTTTGTCGTCATGACCGCACAAGCCCGAATATGTCACTTCGCCACACACCGGGCAGTACCACCATTCCAGCACGCGGACAGGTTTAATGCGCAGGCTGTTTTCTGGCAGGCCATCGAAAATACGATGAGCGTCGTACGGTCCGTAATAGGTGCCCACACCAGCATGATCACGTCCAAACATGTGGTGAGTGCAACCAAGATTTTCACGGATAATCGCATGGAGAATTGCTTCGCGCGGACCGGCATAACGCATGTCCCACATTACAAACGACACCAAATGTGTCGCTGGCCGGAAGTAGCCGGCATCCTGCAATGTTTGCTGGCCGATCAGAATGGCTTCATCGATATAATCTCCCGCCCGTTTCGGACCAATAATGGCGCTGACAACAATCCCTGATTCCAGCTTCTCTACCGGCATTTCTCCGTGTGTAGAAAACCAGGCGCCTTTCATCAACCACTCATGGCCACTATGTGGCACATTACGGGTTTGATGGGCTACGGAACGTTTCCAGCCTTTTTCCGCCATTTTTTCGCGCATGGTAAGTGGTGTGTACCAGAACTGGCCGTACGGTGGTTGGAAGACCGGCGAATTAATCAGTGTAATTTCTCCGGCTAAAAACGTATCGTTCAGTTTATTGTACATGATGACGCCGGGATGTTTGGCATCGGTTGTGCCAAACACCGATTGTTGTAACTGCATCTTATCGAGCGAATAAATCTCCGAAATATCCATAATCGCAAGTGGTACATGCTGAAAGGTCAGAACAATTGATTGCCCGGATTTCAGTCCGGCATCTTTTACGACGGAACTTTCCACATCAAGCACGATTGGAATCGGCCATAATGTCCCATCCTGTGTCGTCATATTTTCACATACGCTTTCCACATCGGCTTTACCCATAAATCCTTTCAACGGGGAAAAGAAACCATATGCAATATCAATAGATTCTCTGGCAGCCCGACCACTGATCGGAAGCTGTAGCAATCCTCCGATGCGTTTTTTAACCTGTGCCACATCTGTGATCACTCGTTCTGAAATCGTCTTGCCGCCGTGTCCAATCTGTGTCATTGTTGTATCTCCTTTATTGATAGATGAACTCAACTTAATTGTTTGATGGAAAAGCAAAGCGCATAGAGCATAGCGCAGAGCGTGTTATGTGCCATCTCCTTGACACAATAAAATTCATATAAATGCTAGACTAAATTATATTGGAATTAAAAATTTGAAATGTGCTCACTGTTATCTTTACTCCACCCCACAACATTTCTTAAATTTCTTTCCACTTCCACATGGACAGGGATCATTGCGTCCGACAGTCATTTCTCCGTGTTGAATTGCTGCCCGGATTTGTTGTTGTCGCTGTATCTGTTGCTGTTCGTGCTGCCAGCGACGTGCCAAATTACGAAATGTAGGATCGGCATACGCTAAAAAAGACTGAAATGCGTCACACAAATAGCTGACTTGTTTACCACTACCCAATCGATCTTTTGGGCACCCGCCGTAACATTGGTGAAGCCAACCGCATGCCTTGCATTGATCGGCTAAATCTGATTTGCGTTGTCCGAATTGGCGCTGCTGGTCAGAATTCAGCATATCGATGAGTTGATCGTTCATTATGTTGCCAAGCTTCCAGGCCGGTTCAACGAAAAAATCACATGAGTACACATCACCATTGTGCTCGACCACAGTGTAAACACCGCATTCCGGTAACAGTGTACATTCGGGCGGCGTTAATCCCACATAACTATGAAACAGCGAGTCAAAATAACGAATGGATGTGGTTGGTTGCCCCGACTCAAAATCAGCAATCCACAAATCGAATAATTTCTGCAGGAATTGTCCGAATTGCTTAGGTGAAACTGAAAATGATGTCGTTTTCCCCGGATGAAGAGGAGCTGGCTCCACACAAGGGATAAATTGCATGAATGAAAATCCGGCTGATTTTAGGTAATGATATATTTCATCCGGAAATTGTACAGAATAATTATTCACGACAGCAAGTGCATTCACTGCCACGTCAGAATCAAACAACATTTTCGCCCGATCAGATACTTTTTGCCACGATCCGCTACCGCCGTGCATGTGGCGATAATGATCGTGAACATGTTCCGGTCCATCAATCGACAAGCCAACCAGAAACTCGTGTTGCTTCAGGAACGCCGTCCATTGTTGATCAAGCAAAATCCCGTTGGTTTGGAGACCATTGCCTACGACTTTGCCCTGCCCATATTTTTGTTGTAAGTCAACTGCTTTTCTATAGAAATCCAGCCCCATAAGCGTTGGTTCGCCGCCCTGCCAGGCGAATGACATCTCTGTTCCACTTTGCTGCATTGCCTGCCCGATTGTTGCTTCGAGCACATCATCCGCCATCCGGTGAACAGCATTGTCCGGGAAAAGTCTAACTTTATCCAAATAAAAGCAGTAATTACAGGCCATATTACAATCGGGACCTGCAGGTTTGATTAATATGGAATTGAGCAGTTTTTTCGGTCGTGATTGGTCCGATGCCAATGATTTCGATTGATGAGTTTGTGCAGGTTGTGCCGATTCAACCTTTGTATCAAATTCCACAATTTCAGCGGACGCTTTCAGCTTGTCGATGTACGTTTCGAGGTGTCTGGTTTGCATTTCCTCATGCAGTTTGTATTCAATTTGGGATGTTACCTGTTCAAACGGAATTAACTGTTGTGGGCGTTGATCATAGACCTTAGCGATATGAAATCCGAATTCTGTCTGAAAAACCGGACTCACTTCGCCAGGCTGGAGTTTAAATACGACATCATCAAACGCTTCCACCATCTGACCACGTGGAAAATACCCAAGATCGCCGGCCTGTTCCGGACAATCTGAATTGGACGAGGCCATTTCTTCAAACGTTTTTCCGGCGTTAATTTGTTCGGCAATAGAAGCCATTACCTGTTTAGCTTGTTCTGCAGTAGTATTACCATCGATGTGTTTGACAATATGCGCTGCGTGTACCTGTTCCGGGATGATAAACGAATTCTTATGGGCATTGTAGTAAGAATTTAGCGCTTCCTGGGTCGGCTTAGGCACTTCATTATTCAATTGCTGAATCAATTTTTCAGTTTGAAGCTGAAGCCGCACATCGGCTTTCAGTTTGGAAATATCTGTTTTGTTCAGACCGGTATTTTTCAGCATAGCAGCTTCCCCACCATGCTCGTCAATCAATCCCTGATACTTTTTTTTGACATCGGCATCACTGATCACAATCTGTTTCCGGGCAGCCTGTTGCAACAGTACCCGTTCGATCACATTTTCACGCGCCCACTCCGCCAGTTGCTTTTCCTGCTGTTCGCGGGATTGGTCCGCAAACACCCGTTGATAATCCGGTCGCAGCCGATTGATTTCTGCAATAATCAGTTGAGGATCGATGGTTTCACCGTTGATGATGAGTGGCATGGCTCAAGCCTGCCTTTCTGTTTCAGATATTAATTCCCCATCAGTTGTAAATACTTCCATCTCTGATCCGTGATCCAGTACCAATACATGTTTTGGCAACATTAGCATCCGTCCGATAAACCAGAAATCGCCACCGCCAGAGGCGACACTGGCAATAAATAGCACCGCTGCAAAATACTTCACAACCGAAGACGCAGTCGCATAATAGGCAATCACCGTCAAAATTCCCATCAAAATTGCCGGCGCCAGACCGTAGACCACAAATTGATTGCGACTCAAATATGTATGCACCCGGCACTCGCACACTAGCCAGCGCCAGCGAATGCTCACCTGTTTCGATTTTATGAATATCATTGCAGCAAGCAGGTGAATACCTTCGTGCATATAAACAAATGCAATCATCACTACAGTAAAGATTGGTATGATGAACAACCTGTGCTTGAGCGAAATATTGGGCACCTGAACATCCCACGCCAATTTATAGACAAGCAGGTAGAGTATCACTCCAATGAAGATACCGAAAAAATTCAGCAGCAGGGCGTTGCCTTTGATAGTTGTGAGTTTTTGCATGTTAATGGCTTTAGTATATTTCCAATTGGGTTATTTAACACAAAGACTTATTAATATCGAAATAGGATTCTATTTTTTCACCGGGTAAATCGGGATATCCAAACGTAAAGCAGTTCGCCCCCCATTTTAAGCAACGCAAATACCAATAAGCCGCCAAAAGGATTTGGCCCACTCTTCGCAACAAACGGCGCAACGATTACTGCAAAAAATAGAAATAACGACCATATTCCACCTTCAAGATTTAGCGGATGTTTTTTTGTGCTATTAGTTATGCCATAGTTAAACAAATCCTGAACAAGTCGAATCAATCGGAAAAAAGCGATGGATAATAGTGGGTAGCGGAATTCCCCGACTATTATTTCTTTGATAAGATGCAACTTGTCAGATATTAGATTTTCGAGCGATGCATAAGGGCCGTAAACCAGCAGCGCAAAAAAACCGAAGAATAAAATGAAACAGAATTCCAGTGCAAAATTATTTTTAAAACCCTTTTCTTTTTTTAAAAATTGCACTTTTATTGCATCCGCAACAAGAACAATTACCCCTTCCATGATAAACAAAAATACCAAACCAAAACTGTCCCACCCAAGATATACAACTCCATAAATAGGAACTAAATTGGTGAGAACGACAGAAATTGATCGATTAATCAAAGTTGAAGTTGAAATTTCGGGCTTTTTGGCAGTTCTGTTCTGGCTGACCATATATTTGTCAGTTATGAAATTCTTGATTATTCATTATTTCTTTAAACCTACAAATTATACGCTTCCTTCACCAACTCATATGCCAACGCTTTCGCCATTCGCCGGGCATCGTCCATATCGACGATGTGACGGGCAACCAGGCCAGCCAGGAAATTGCAATCCACGCGGCGGCTCAGGTCGTGGCGCGCAGGGATGCTGGGGAACGCACGGGTGTCATCGTTGAAGCCGACAGTATTATAAATGCCCGCGGTCTCCGTGACCTGCTGACGGAAACGGGTCATGCCTTCGATGCTGTCGTGGAACCACCATGCCGGACCCAGTTTCATCGCCGGGTAATGGCCGGCCAGTGGCGCCAGTTCGCGGGAGTACGTGGTTTCATCCATCGTGAAGATAATAAGCTTCAGGCGGGGATCATTACCGTATTTATTAAGAAGCGCGTGGAGATTTTTAGTATATTCTGTCTGTACCGGGATGTCGCAGCCTTTGTCCGGACCATATTTGTGGAAAATCACCTGATTGTGATTCCGGAAAGAACCGGGGTGAATCTGCATCACCAGGCCGTCTTCGATGCTCATGCGCGCCATTTCCATATACATGTTGGCCATAAACAGGCGTTCATCATCTTCGCTGGACTGGCCTTTCAGGGCGCGCTGAAAGATAGCATCTGCATCGATTGCCGACAGTTCATGAGTGTACGGGCTATACAATCCCTGATCGGTGGATACCGCGCCAAATAATTTAAAATAGGCACGACGATTTTCGATCGCCTGGATAAACGTTGCGAACGAGTTTATATCAAATCCACACACTTCTGACAAATCTTCAATCGCGGCTTTCCACCCGGCATTGCAGATGCTAACGACGGTATCGGGACGGAAACACGGAACAATTTTGCCCGACCAGCCCGAGGCTTTGATTTTCTTGTGCTCTTCCAGCAAATCACTGGCAGCGTCGGTGGTGTTTAGTACTTCAATATTGAAGCGTTCGAACATTGCCCGCGGCAAAAATTCCGGCGAACTCAGTTTTTCCTGGATCTGATCGTAAATCCGCATTGCGGTTTCACCGGACAATTTTTGTTTGATACCAAACACGACGGAAAACTCATGCGCCAGCCAGGCGCCAGTTGGCGTACCTGAATATAGATAAAAGTGATCACCAAAAATTTGCCAGATTTTGCGGTTGTCGGTTTCGTCGCGGTGACCGTTCTTATCCGGGATTCCCAGCGTCTCCAGTTTAATACCCTGCGAATAAAGCATACGGAAAATATAATGATCCGGTAACAGAATCAACTCGGTCGGATCGGGAAACGGCTTGTTTTCAGAAAACAGTTTGGGATCGACATGGCCGTGCGGGCAGACAATCGGCAGTTCCTTCACATCGTCATATAAATCGCGGGCGACCGTACGAATCGATGGATCGGAATCAAAAAAGCGGTTTTCATCTAATATCAATGGTGCTGCCATGAGCGGCCTCCTTATTCGTATTGTGCTTATCAAATTCTAATGTCAAATGCCCCACACAATCATCGTGGTTGGCATATCATTTCAATATAATTAATTGGGCAACGTATTTACTGTCTCTTTTAAAAACGTAGAAAATGGATCAGCAAACTCTTTCCGTTTGAGTGCAAATTCAACAATCGTTTTCAAATAATCCAGTTTGTTTCCGATATCGTATCGTTTACCTTCAATCGTACATGAAAAAATACTTTCCCGACGCAGCAGAATTCGCATCGCATCGGTCAGTTGTACTTCATTGTTTTTACCCCGTTTGGTCTTTTCAATCGCTTTAAAAATTTCAGGTGTAAGAATATACCGGCCCGCGATTGCCAGGTTGGATGGACTCTCTTCCACCGATGGTTTTTCAATTAATTCGGAAATTTCCAGAATGCGGTCACTCATTCTTTTGCCGCCAACAATCCCGTACCGATCAACCTTGTCTTCTGGTACCTGTTCCACACCGATAATGGTTTGTCTGTACTGTTCATACACATCGATCAATTGTTGTGTAACGGGAATTACCGAATCAATAATGGTATCACCAAGCAAAACGGCGAATGGTTCATCACCGGTATGAAGCCGTGCGTAATAAATAGCGTCTCCAAGACCATTTAATTCCTTCTGTCGAATGAAGTGAATATTTGCCATATCGGAAATTCGCCGGACTTCATTGTACAGTCGCTTGTCTTCTTTATTAACTAATGACATCTCAAGTTCAAAATTACGATCGAAATGATCCTCAATCGCTCGCTTTCCTTTTCCTGAAATTATTAGAATATCGTCAATGCCGGAATCAATTGCTTCCTGCACCACATATTGAATCGTGGGGGTATCAATTATCGGAAGCATTTCTTTTGGTTGAGCTTTTGTTGATGGCAGAAATCGTGTTCCCAGACCTGCTGCCGGAATTACCGCCTTATGTACCATGTCGATTTCTCCTATACAATATAAGGTTTAATCACGCGCGCATTAATTTTTTTCAGTTCAATAATCAGCCGTGTCAGCATCTCATCATCGGTATAAATACCAATTATCGATCCACCCGATCCGGTGAACTTGGCAGATGCGCCACATTCCCGGGCTGTATTCACTAATTCCATATTACTTTCACTGATGTTCATAATTTTTGTACGTAAATCAAAATTTCGATTGATAAGTTCATTGAGTGTTACGACATCCTGATTTTCGATCGCCGTTTTTCCGGTTGTCGCCAAATCGGCAATTTCTTTCAATGTATCGATCACAGATTGGTCGCCACGATCGTAACGTGTACGGATGTCATTCAATACTTTCCCGGATACTTTTCCCAAATCGGTTTTGTAGGCGATGTATAATTTGGGTAATAACTCCGGTTTGAGACAAATATACTCACCATGCCCTTTGCGCTTGAATTTTTTCTCATCAAAATCCATGTACACACAGCCTTCGTACGCCTGTATCACTCGATCCTGCAGGCCGGCATTGATTCCCAATTCTTCTGCTTCCGCTGCAAGTACAATATTGGGCAATATTTCGAGAGGAATTTTCACCTGATAAAATCGCATTAATGCACGTATGGTAGCTGTGATAATAGCGCTGGAACCAGCGAGTCCGACCTGGCGGGGAATGGATGTGTAGTAACGAATAGTAAAATTTTTCGCACTCAATTTGATATTATTTTGTTCACAATGCTCGGTAAATTTTTTAATGGCTGCCTTAATTAATCGAGTGCCTCCGTAATAGCCGGTGAGGCTGACCGACTCCACCAAATGGTAAATATTCCTGAAGATACCCACATCCTGATCGGCCGGTTCAATATGCAATTCCGGTGTCTGATACAATGATACATGCGCACCAAAATTCCGAACAGAAATCGAGATTGTTTTTCCAAAATAGCCATCGGATGGATTGCCCAACAGTCCAGCCCGGGCGTAGGCTCGGGATTCAATAATCATACGGCCACCTTCCTGAATCGATTCATTGTCCTCACATCATTGCGTTTTACAATGCCCACAAGTGTTGAAAATTGAGGCTATAAGGTAAGGTAAATGGAGGTTAAAATCAAGGTTTTTCTGAGCAGAATTGATGATGTAATTTCTATTAAAAAACATTCATTCCTCAGCTATCAGCAGACAGCATGTCAGGGGATGGAAATTGAACAGAACTGATGATTTACTAATGACTCAACATCATATATTTATATGTGAGGGCTTCGGGATAAAAAAACCCGCTTTAGTTAATAATTTTAACTAAACCGGGTTTGTTCACATTTTTAAAATTGTAACTTTCTGCTTATCACAGCTTAATTGTCACCAGACACGACCCCATCATTAACGCCCGATCTTTATGACTAAAGGTTTATCCATCTTTATCACAAATTCTTTAATATACGCGATCCAGCTATCATCATCAACAAAGAAGCCGTTTCCAGTCCAGCCAGCGCCAACATAGTAAATAAATGGTTGATTGAGTGTCGCCGTACCGATGATGAGATGGTGCTGTTTGTCCTCGCGAAATTCTTTAAATTTTTTGGGGGACATCATAGCGACGGTTCCTAATTCTCCATTATCAGGGACATCATTAACTTCTCCCCAGAGACTAATCCAGGCATTATCCCAATTCGATTGATACGTCGTCCCTGTACGTTTCACCAATCCAACGGCGACCTCCAGCGAATCATTGCTGCCTTCTGCGGAAAAAACAGATTCAATTTTATTTAAATTGCTTCCTACATCCAACGTAATACGCTTGACTTCTGTAATTGAATTATCTCCCACACTTACAGGTGCATATGTCAGTTCACAGCTCACACGTAACGGACCATTGGCAATTAGTTTCGCCTTCTTAAAAACATCCGGCTGTATCAACGTCACGTTATCGAAAATGGCAGATCCCCCGCAACCAAGCGATGTGCCAACCGAGAAAAAATCAGCGCCTTCCCCGTGATCTTCGTGATACGATTGGCGTCCCTGATCTTCGGGTTTTTCATCCAGTGCATACCACTTATCTATAATAAGCTGTGGAACACGTTTGCACCAAACATCAATTCCATTATTCACATCAGCGGCTAAAGGGGGGCCATAGACGCGAAATGCAATGCGATCATTTTCCCAAGCATAATCTTCACGTGGCATTTTAATAGCGCCATATACAAATGCCGTATCCTGAGAAGGTAATTTGTATTCATTACGAATCACATATCTGCTGGTATCCCCGGCGCGGACATCTGCCATGAAGAGAAATTGATCGGGTACACCATCGAGATTCTTATCGAATATTTGTGAAACTAATGGCGTTTCTTCGCCTTCTCGGAACACCATAACATTTTCAGCTCTGAGTCCCGTGACAGTTTTTGTAAGTTCCTGCCAATTTAATTCAACAACTTCCCCCATTCGGTTTAAATTGCTGGGATTAATAATTGTCACTACCGCTGATGGCTTTGTTGCACATTGAACGAATAGCCAGAGAACAGCGACACATAACCATGCCTTCTTCCTTTTTACCATGACATCTCCCTCCTAACGTTACAAACTATGTAATGTAAAATTATACTGTACTCAGATTCGGGTGAAATGATATGTGTGCAAATATTAATTTAGTAAGGCGTGAAAAAAGCGACGTTTACGATCATTCACCCATGTTCAATATACCGTGTTTTAATGGAAAAGTCAAGATAAATCTTGGGGAATTAAAAAGATGAGGTATCTTTTTAAGCAGTTTGAAAAAGAAAAACTCAAATCAACTGCATGAGTTGCATCAATAATTTGATGATGGCGTTTGATATAATTAGACAGGTTGATCAGAAAATTACTGAAGTTTTATTTCAGGTGGAGTCTATTCAAAACAATTTTAAATTCTCGTGATTAATAGAGCTATTATGGCCGGAAGCAGTTGCCGAACGATTCTCATCTTTCGCTTGGTCTCGTTGTTATTCGATCCAAATTACATCATAGCACTCACAGCTTTTTGTGGGCCGGATAAAGGAGCATTGTTAGCATGGAACAGATATTCCATATCTTTTAATTGTTCTTCAATCGAACAAGGCAATTCCTTGGCAAAGGCATCTAATGTAATAATAGCATTGGCAAACGCATCGGTTTTGGTAACGCTGCGTAAACGATGAGCCATCCCGACATTCACTTCCTGAACTTCAAGATAAAATTCTTTTAAGCCACTCAGGTCCAAATCCGCAGTTTTTCCTTGTTTGCGTGCGAAATACTGTCCCACGAGATAGACGCTTACTGAGCGAAACACCGTTTCCTCGATTGAAGCAAATGGCAAATGAAAACGAACCATCGGTTTCAGCCTATTCATAATCGGGCAACCGCTGGACACCATAATAATTCCTAACATGGAACCCAGGCTTTGCTGAATCGAGGTTTTTTTAAGATATGTTCGTTCCTCGGTCGAGATAATAACTTTTGCAATATTATAGGAATACAGCGTATTAAAATGATCAAAGAAATCCACAAGGTTTAGAGCAATCGGACAATACTTCTGTTGTACGCGCAATAACGGACAATTGGCGCACTGACAATATTCCAGCTCTGCCCAATAAGGACGACGGCTTGATTTACCAATAGCAACGTAACTTAATTCATGTGCATCCAGCCGAATCGAGAAATTTTGATGTGAACCGTTTTCGAAAAAAAACGTGTAGTCGAATGTTAAACAGTTTTCCTGTGTATCCATTAAAACATCCATGATTACCCCCTTCCAAGACGTAATACCAGCAAAGATGTTATAGTACTTCCGAAGTATATCTATGTTGATCCAGATGATAAGTGCATAATATCAAGAAATATTAATAATGTCAACCCATTTTTTAGTTTTGTCAATATTTTAAAATTGCTGTTATTACTATTTCGTTATTAACTTTAGAATTACAGTTATTCAACATAATTAACTTGTCATTTTGTAAAATGGTTATTCATTTATTATGCATCAGTAAATATTTTCTAAAATTTTTTATAATCAATAAGTGCCTTTCATTTTGACAGTATCTTTCTGTCAATTTTATATTCAAAAAATGACATTTTGACTTTAAAATCTTTCATGCTGTCAGAGTCTCAATTCAGAATAAAAAGTCAAGATCAGGATTCAATTTATACACAAAATACATCAGCTCTAATTTATTTAATTTTTTGTAGTTAATCGATCTTAATATTTATTCCGAATTTTCTTATTTTTCATTTGGAAATGGCACGTGACTTGCAATATTCCGAAATGAAATTCAAAGTTTGAAGCAAATTTCTTTATTATGAATTAATTAATAGGAGGTGTTCGTTATGTATTGGAGAAACCTGATAAACGCAACTGATCCGTGGCAGGAAATGACACGACTGCAACGGGACATGAACCGCTTGTTTGATGATTTTGGAACCAGTACCCGGCGCACGTTTCCCGCAGTTAACATCTGGTCAAACGATGAAGCTGTAATGATTACAGCCGAATTACCTGGACTTGATTCCAATGACATTCATCTGTCGGTACTCGATCAAAATGTGGTAATTGAAGGTAATCGTCGACAAGCGGAGCTAAAGGAAGGCGAACGCTATCATCGCCAGGAACGCGGTATTGGTGAATTCAAACGTACGATTCAATTGCCATTCCCGGTGAACACCGAAAATGTTAACGCACGGGTCAGTAATGGCATCTTGATTGTTACACTGCATCGGGCAGAGCAAGACAAACCGCGAAAAATTGAAATCAAAGCGAGTTAATAAAGGGAGGTGATTATCATGGCAACGAATGAAAAAACAATCCAAAAGAAGGAAACCGAAAATATTCAAAAAACCGAACGTACTCGTTCAGGACGCGTATTTACACCGGCTACTGATATAATTGAAACAAATAATGATATTGTACTCCTTGCTGATATGCCAGGACTAACAAAAGAAAACATTGACGTGAAACTGGAAAATAATCAATTGACCATTCAAGGTTATGTCAATCCTGAGATTCCCAAAGAGTATTTACTAAGTTATTCCGAATACGATGTGGGTGATTATTATCGGGCATTTACATTGAGCGATACAATCGACCAAGGTAAAATTGAAGCTGAATATAAGAATGGACTACTACTTCTGCGCCTACCGAAGGCAGAAAAGGCCAAATCACGTCAGATTGCTGTAAATGTTGATTAAAGTAATTACTACCTTTAGAATTATTAACCATTAATGAATTGAGAGGAGGGATACTCTATGGCCATTAAAGATCTGATCCCATCATGGAAAAAACATGATGTGCCTGTGCAAAGGGTCGGTTTGGAAAATCCCTTCCAGGCAATTCAGCGGGAAATGAATCGTTTGTTTGATAATTTTTTCAACGACACCCGAATGTCACCATTTCGGAGTAATGAAATTGGTACATTTCCACAAATCAATATCCGGGAAGATGACAAAACTATAACTGTTGAAGCCGAAGTACCTGGTATGGATGAAAAAGATATCCATATTTCTCTTTCGAATAATGTATTAAGCTTGCATGGAGAAAAGAAGCAGGTGAAAGAAGACCGAAAAGGACAATATTATCACATGGAACGTTCTTACGGTTCATTTCAACGCGCAATACCGTTACAATGTGAAGTGGATGACACGAAGGTGGAAGCGTCTTTCAAAAAAGGTGTTCTCAAAGTTGTATTGCCGAAAACGCCTGAAGCTCAGCGCAAAACCAAACGAATTCCGATTACGGTATCATAATAAACATGTTTTTGGACACATGCCCTGTTAATCGCAGGGCATGTGTTTTTTGGTGAAGGTAAAATTGTCTGCTGCTTAAGTCTTCATGCAGACAGCCTTTGGCAGATTAATGCACTCGTTTTATAATTATTTTGCCGTGAAATTATTCTGCCTAAAGTTTATTTTTTTCTGAAATTGGACAAAGTAATCGTTCATGATATTATTTCAAATGAATAGAACAAGTACCTTATCTAATTTGGAATCTTTATGACTTTTTTGACTCTGCAAAATAGTATATTAACCTGTGGAGGCTGTTATGGCAAAAAATTATTACTTTATTTTAGGCATAAATAGTGATGCTTCTATCGAACAAATAAAAACAGCCTACCGCCAGCGTGTAATGGAATATCATCCGGATCATTACGGAGAGAATTGTACTCCGTTTCTTGCTGTGCAGGAGGCTTATGCAACATTGAGTGATCCGCAGCGACGACAGAATTATGATCGTTCAATCAGGCGAAAATCATCGTCTCCAATTACTGAAATAAACACACGTCGTCATGACGTCGAACCATTAATCCCTGAACAACAACCAATCCATATGCAGGATGTTTCCCTGACTCGTTCGTTTGATACATACTTCCCATCGTTTGATGAAATGTTTGATCGGTTATGGAATAACTTCTCCGGGAGATCGGAACCAAAATCGAACCAATTAAAAAGCTTGACGGTTGAAATCCCAATTTCTCCATATCAGGCTGCTCGTGGTGGTATGTTCAGGATATTGGTGCCCTTACAGCGGACATGCACAACGTGTCACGGTCGTGGCGGAGTTGGTGCATACAGTTGTTGGCTCTGTGCTGGTGAAGGTTTTATAAACCAGGAATTTCCGGTATCTGTCTCTGTGCCTGCAGGAATTAATGATCGGTCTGTGATTCAAATTCATCTGGATCGTTACGGAATTCACAATTTCTATTTGACTATTGTTTTTCAAATTTCAGATCAGTTATAATAATGTTGATGGATGATGTACATATAATATCCAACAAAATGAACTTCTCTAAAAAAAATTATTGACATTCAGATATTAATTATGTATATTGCGTCAAGTTTGTAACTGAAAAGGAAAATCATGTTAAACAAAAATGCACATATTATTTTGAATAACTGTTGGTGGTGGTGCTGGCGTAACTTTGCGTAGCATTCACTACCCCATATTATAGAATTTGAAAAGGCTGTGAATGATACGTTCACAGCCTTTTTCGTTTAAAGCACAAAAAGGCTGTTCCCACAAAAGGGCAGCCTTTTTTCGTTTGTAGTCAACCCATAAAATAGCAGTGAGCTTTTCCATCCATATCAAAACGAAAGTAATTGCCCATGAACAGCATCATATTCTCGTCAAAATGTTCGGTCCGCACTTATCAAAAAGAATTACTCGCGGACATGGAAACTCCGGTATCAAGTTATTTCAAGTTGAATAACGGGGGTCAATCCTTCCTATTAGAAAGCATGGAAGGAAATGGAAGTAATAGTCGTTATTCATTTCTGGGTTTCAAACCCATGTTAACCTTTATTCGAACAGCCGACGTCACTCGAATTGAAGACCATACGACCGGCCAAAAGATTGAATTAACAGGTGATCCTTATGAACACATCCGCATGGTACTCAACAGCTTCTCGTTTGACCGGCAGGCGCCATTCGAATGTGGATTTCTCTGCGGTTACATTTCCTACGATGCAATTCGTTATATTGAAGACATACCAGCGGATACAAGAGATGATTTAAATATGCCAATCATGCATTTGGTCATTCCATCGGAAGTGGTTATATTTGACAATTATTCACATACATTGAAACTGGTAGTACATGAAATCAAAAACGGTCACGTTTCCAGCAACAGTTCGCCGGATGAACGGTTGGCATCGATGCTCGAACGTTTTTCTCAACCAATCCCCGAATTGCAAAAACTCAAACGCGACACGTCGACCGAGCCGACAGATATAAAAAATAACATCGCCAAAAAAGATTATCTCGATAGCGTTATTCGAGCAAAAGAGTACATCCGGCAGGGTGATATTTTTCAGGTGGTGTTATCTCGACGATTTGAAAAGCAAATTAACTGCAAGCCGTTTGATATTTATCGAATGTTACATTTGATCAACCCATCACCATATATGTATTTCCTGAATTTTGGGAATTTTCAGATTATCGGCTCATCCCCCGAAACGATGGTGCGCTACGATGGCGAACGCATTGTGGTGCGTCCGATTGCCGGGACACGCTGGCGCGGTAACACGCCCCAGGAGGATAAAGAAATCGCAACTGGTTTACTTGAAGATCAGAAAGAATTGGCTGAACACATGATGCTCGTCGATCTCGGTCGTAACGACGTCGGGCGAGTTTCCCGGTACGGAACTGTGAAACTGGATGCGCTTAAAGTTGTGGAAAATTACTCGCATGTGATGCACATTGTCTCAACCGTCAGTGGCGAACTGGATGATACGCACGACGCCGTCGATGTATTTCGCGCCTGTTTCCCGGCAGGAACGGTGAGTGGCGCTCCAAAAGTTCGGGCAATGGAAATAATTGACGAACTGGAACAGACACGCCGCAACTATTATGCGGGCGCGATCGGTTATTTCGATTTTCAGGGACGTACCGACACCTGTATCGCCATCCGGACAATGCTCGTAAAAGATAGCATAGCTTATTGGCAGGCTGGTGGCGGTATTGTGTCCGATTCTGATCCGGAATACGAATTTCGCGAGACTGAAAACAAAGCCCGTGCATTACTAAAAGCAATTACTATAGCAGAGGAGCTGGCTCATGATTCTGATGATCGATAATTATGATTCGTTTACATATAACCTGGTCCAATTTCTTGGCTGTCTCGGCCACGAAATCCGGGTATTTCGCAACGACAAAATTACACTCGATGAAATTGAAAAAATCGCTCCTGAGCATATTGTTATCTCCCCCGGACCGGGTCGTCCGGAAGATGCAGGAATTACGCTGGATGTAATTCGTCATTTCGCCCCGAAAATTCCAATCCTGGGTGTTTGTCTCGGTCATCAATCGATCGGGATGGTGTTTGGCGGTAATGTAGTGCTTGCGCCATACATCATGCACGGCAAGCATTCTAATATTTTCCATACTGAAAGCGGTATTTTCAAGAATATCACCAATCCGTTTCCTGCTGGGCGTTACCATTCGTTGGTAATTTCACATAAAAATTTTCCCGATGACTTATCAATTCTGGCTCGGACGGAGGATAACATCATTATGGCAGTGCGCCATAAAACATACCCAACAATCGGGGTGCAATTTCACCCGGAATCGATTTTAACTGAACAGGGAATGTTAATCTTGGAGAATTTTCTTTATACCTAAAATTCTGAAACAAAACTCGAATATCAATATGTTTGCTTTACAAATTCAGGTTATAAACGTTGCATCACATTTTATTTTGCCGGTGAAGATGCTGTAATTCAAAATGAGCTTTAAGACAACATGAACATGCTGATTCAAGCAATTCAATTTAGAAATTCAGGTTATATATAAATTAAAACAGGATTTGGCTGGAAGGTTTGGGGAGAACATCCCCCTAATTTCATCTCGCCCAAAAACATGCGAGATGAAATATTCCCCCTTCAAAGGCGGTAGTCCAGCTCGCTTTCTTAGCTGGGGGGACGATCTCGTTTCGCCGCTTGCGGCAGCGAAACAGGATCAGGGGGATGTGCAAAACCGTAAACTATGCTATTTTCACGACTCCTTCAAACCACAAACCAACTTCTGCAAAAATTACTCATATAATTCAAATAACTAAAACTTTGATTACCAAAAGTTTTTAAAAGCACATAGTTAAACGCTAATTGTAAATCACGCAACAAAATAACACTGAAATTCATGCACGAACATTTTAAATACCAATCAGGAGGCAACATGTCTCATTCACTTATGCTGGATTCTATTACAAGTCGGATTTCATTATCCGAACAACAGGCATATGAACTGATGAGCCACATACTTGATGGCCAGGTTGCGCCGGAAATGATTGCCGGCTTATTAACTGCGCTACGTACAAAAGGCGAAACCTTCGATGAAGTTACCGGATTTGTGAAGGCAATGCGTGATCATGCCGTAAAAATAGAAACGGATAAAGCGGTGGTCGATACCTGCGGCACCGGCGGCGATGGCGCCCACACCTTCAACATTTCAACGACTGCTGCATTTATCACAGCCGGAGCTGGTGTTCATGTTGCCAAACATGGCAACCGGGCAGTGTCCAGCAGAAGCGGCAGCGCAGATGTGTTGGAACAATTAGGCGTAAACATCCAATTGACCACGGAACAGGTGGCTCATACGGTTAATGAAATCGGCATTGGATTCTGTTTTGCGCCATTATACCATCAGTCCATGAAATATGCCGCGCCGGTTCGCAAAGCATTGGGCATCCGTACGGTCTTCAATATGTTGGGACCATTATTGAATCCATTTTTGGCCAAACGCCAGGTTATTGGCGTATTTGCACCGGAAATGACAGAATTCTTCGCGCAAATTCTTCAGCGCCTTGGCAGCGAACATGTGTTCGTTGTTCATGGTGAAGATGGTCTGGATGAAGTGACTACCTGCGGCGACACTCGTGTGACCGAGCTGCGGGAAGGCAGCATTACTACCCGTGTAATAGTTCCTGAAGATTTTGGTATTGCGAAGGCGCAATCGTCTGACCTGAAAGGTGGTGACAGCGCTGAAAATGCGAAAATTTTACGAGACATTCTTGATGATAAAAAAAGTCCCAAACGGGATGTTGCTGTATTGAATGCCGGGCTGGCAATTACCTGCGCCGGTAAAGCAGCCACAATTGAGCAGGGCGTGGAACTTGCAGATATGGCAATATCTTCAGGCGCCGCATTGGCAAAGCTGGAAGCATTGGTCAAATTTTCGGCGGAGGCCTAATCAATGATCCTCGATCGAATTGTTGAAAAAGTACAACATCGGCTGGATGAACAAAAGCGTGCGCTGCCATTGTCAGAGTTAAAGAAACTTCCGGTGCCGGAAAGAGACCCGTTTTCTTTCAAAAAAGCGATGCAAACTCCGGAGATCAGTATCATCGCTGAAATAAAGAAAGCCTCGCCATCCGCCGGGATAATCGCGCCGGATTTTGATCCGTTGAGAATCGCGAATGAATATGTAACTGCCCGTGTTTCTGCTATTTCCGTGCTAACAGAACCGGATTTTTTCCAGGGCTCACTGTGTTTCCTTCGTGATGTACGCAACAAAGTTAAAACGCCACTACTGCGGAAAGATTTTATGATCGATCCGTATCAATTTTACCATGCACGGCAAGCTGGCGCTGATTGTGTTTTGTTGATTGCCGCAATTCTCGACCCGGCGATGATTACGGATTTTATACAATTGGCACGGGAACTCAACATGGATGCATTGGTTGAAATTCATAATAGCGCTGAATTGGAAGTTGTCCTGAAGTTGAATCCGGAAATTATCGGAATCAATAATCGTGATTTGAAGACATTTAAAGTAGATCTCAATACCAGCTTCGAACTAAAGCGACTAATTCCATCATGCATTGTAACTGTTAGTGAAAGTGGAATTAAATCCCGTACCGATGTAGAAGGGCTGGTAGCCGCCGGATTTGACGCGATGCTGATCGGAGAAACGTTCATGCGGGCAAATGATAAGCCGGGCATGGTGAAAGAATTGCTTGGAAATTAAGATTTAACATTGATTAATCATTCAAATTCCCAAACGAGGGATTGTCTATCCTGTTTGTTTCATTGAGATTTTGGATTTGTTATTTATTTGGTTTTTGTTTATTTGCTTTTTGGAATTTTTTATGCACCTGATCGCTGAAAGCAAAAGGATTTCTGTAAATGTTTATTAAAATCTGCGGGATCACACATATCGACGATGCCCGACTGGCCGTTGAACTTGGTGCGAATGCGCTTGGATTTATTTTCGCACCCAGTAAACGACAAGTAACAGCAAAACATGCAGCGGACATTATTTCAATGCTTCCAGCACAAGTGGAAAAAGTCGGTGTCTTTGTGGATGAATCGCGTGAACGAATTATCGAAATTGCGGAGACAGCCGGCCTTTCCTGCCTGCAACTTCATGGCAGCGAAAGTCGGTACTTGTGCACGGAGCTGGGAAAACAATACAAAGTATTAAAATCCGTAAAAATTGATCCATCGGGAACAGTGCTCTCCCCCACTGATTTTCCCGTATGGAAACTTTTGCTGGATACCCATCTACCCAAACTGGCTGGCGGAACCGGGATGACGTTTCCCTGGGAACGGCTCCAGGAATTCGATACAGAAAATGTGATCGTCGCCGGTGGTCTGTCTCCCGATAACATCAGCGCACTAATTAACAATTATCAACCGTTTGGCGTGGATGTAAACTCCGGTGTCGAAAGCAGTCCGGGCCAAAAAGATCCGGCAAAATTAATTGAGTTGTTTCGTATAATTCGAGCGCAAGATCATCATTGATTAAGGGAAAATGATGATATATGAAAATATAGCCGAAGCAATTAGCTAATTAAAGAAGGTATTCTTTGTGGAATTTCTGCCGGCGGCAAATTGTTGACTGCCCTGCAGCTTGCCGGGAAATCCGTACCTGGGAAATTACTTATAACGTTGCTTTGCAATTCATGTGAACGATGCATCAGTGCGGAATTGTTTAAGTCGGAATAAATAGTCAAAGCGTTTGCTATAATCCGGATTATTTTTCTATTTAAATGACAAAGAAGCGGTCATATTTAGGCTGAAATGCGTTTGCCAAAAACATTGACTGCGCTTTTGGAGAAAACAATCATGTTCAAAACAATTATTGAAGATATAAAAGCAGTAAAACGGAACGATCCGGCCGCGAAGAATCTGCTCGAAACATTGTTGTGCCATACCCCCTTGCACACAATTATTGGGCATCGGATTATTCACTTTTTGCACGCTTCGCTGCACATACCAATTTTGCCTCGCTGGCTTGCCATGTGGAGCCGATTTTGGAGCGGAGTGGAAATTCATCCCGGCGCGAAAATTGGTAAAGGATTTTTTATCGATCATGGTACAGGCGTAGTGATCGGGGAAACCGGTGAAATTGGTGATAATTGTGTACTATTTCATGGCGTTACATTGGGTGGAACCGGACATTTTAAAGATAAACGTCATCCCACGTTGGAGAATAACGTATTGATTGGTGCGAATGCCACGGTGCTTGGACCAGTCAAAGTGGGTGATAATGTTCGCATCGGCGCTGCAACCGTTATCATCAACCGGGATGTACCACCGAATTGTACGGTAGTTGGCGCACCGGGAATGATTGTAAAACGCAATGGAATTCATACCCGCGAACCGTTACCGATGGCGCATTACAAACATGCTGAGAACGGTGATCCATTGACCGATGATAGCAATGGAAGTTCAAATAAATTAGTTGCAGATGAATACGTGAATAAGCAGACAGCATAATTATATTCAAATAACAAATCAATGTCATAAGTTACGTGAATTAGTCGTCATTCTGAACATAGCGGCGCAGAGTGAAGAATTTCTGACCACGAAATATTAGGTGGTATAAAACTCTTCTTCAGCAATAAACGCTGACTCAGAATGACGTGCCAACCTTAACTTAATAACAAATAATTATTAGACAGGTAGAATTGGCATACTATTGTTCTGTCTCTATACGTTGGATCGGAATGATGAAAACGATGGATGTGTAATATTCGACATTGTGCGATACTACCTAATAATTCATTCAGGAACCACTATGAACCTATTCAACTTTCAACCGGGACACGAAGGCTATTATGGCGAGTACGGCGGCGCTTATATCCCGGAAATTCTCTGGAGTACGATTGAAGAACTAAAAACAGCACTGAAAAATGCTAAAGCAGATCCGGATTTTTGGCAGGAATATATTAGCCTGATGCAATCGTACTCATGTCGCCCGACTCCGATTAGCTATCTCGAAAATTTATCGCGTGAACTCGGCGGCGCACAACTCTATGTGAAGCGTGAAGATTTAAACCATACCGGCTCACACAAAGCAAACAATGTCATGGGCCAGGGATTGCTCACCAAACGACTTGGCAAAACCCGTGTGATTGCTGAAACCGGTGCTGGTCAACACGGCGTGGCAACAGCGACCATGGCCGCTCGATTCGGCTTTGAATGCGTGATTTACATGGGCACCGAAGACGTTGCCCGCCAACGACCCAATGTCTTCTGGATGGAACAGCTCGGCGCAACGGTTGTGCCGGTGACTGATGGTTCGCAAACATTAAAGGATGCCATTAACGAAGCGATGCGCGATTGGGTGACCAATTATCCCACTACGCATTATGTGTTAGGTACAGCTTGTGGCACGCATCCGTTCCCGGAAATGGTTGCCTGGTTTCAATCGCTTATTGGCACGGAAGCACGGGAGCAAATGCTGTCACAATATGGCAGCATGCCGGACAAAGTGTTTGCCTGTGTCGGCGGCGGATCGAATGCGCTTGGCTTATTCCAGGGATTCCTTGATGATGAATCTGTGGAACTTGTGGGTGTGGAAGCCGGCGGTAAGGGCCTGGATTCCGGCGCCCATGCGACCCGTCTGACCAGCCGCGAAGGCTCGGTTGGCGTTGCTCAAGGTTATAAGACCTACTTTTTGCAAAATAATGACGGGCAGATGCTACACACACATTCAATTTCCGCTGGACTCGATTATATCGGTGTCAGCCCGATTCTCAGCCATTTGAAGCAGACCGGTCGGATTCGGTTTGAGGCTGCGACCGATAATGAGGTGATTGAAGCACTGAAACTGGTGATGAAAAAAGAAGGTTTAATACCCGCGTTAGAAAGCGCGCATGCATTCGCCCGGGCAATTCAGGAAGCACCTGCGCTACCGAAACATACCAAATTATTGATCAATCAATCGGGACGTGGCGACAAGGACATTTTTACGGTGGCCGATGCCATCCGCGACGAAAACTGGGAACACTTCATTCAAGGGAAAGCAAAAGATTATGAATCTCGAAACATATATTCGTAACAGGCTCAAGCAAAAACCAATCGGAACAATGACACATGTCATCGCCGGCTACCCGTCGTTCGATGACAATCTGACTGCGCTGCGACTTATGAAGAAATATAATGTCGATCTTGTGGAAATCCAGATGCCATTTTCCGAGCCGACCGCTGATGGACCGGTGTTTGTCAAGGCCAATCAGGAAGCATTGAAAAATGGCATCACCGTTGATCATTATTTTGATTTCATGAAACAGGCGTCGCAAGAATTCGATTTCCCCATATTAATGATGGGTTATTACAATACCGCATTAAAACTGGGACATAAAAATTTCATTCAACGCTTGAAAAACGCTGGCGGCGCCGGTTTCATTTTACCTGATTTACCTCTGGAGGAACAGAACGGCTTGTTTGACACGGCAGCATCAAATGAATTAAGCCCAATTCTATTGGTTGCGCCAACCACACCGGATGAACGCTTAAACGCAATTGGCAAAGCCGCCAACGGATTTGTTTATGTTGTTGCCCGCTCCGGCGTTACTGGCGACCACACAGCCTTTAACAAGCAGTTTGAGACGTATATCCAACGTTGTCGAAATGCGATTAAATTGCCATTGGCTGTCGGGTTTGGCGTCAGCCAAAAAAAGGATATTGAGTATCTGACTGGGAAAGCCGATATTGCAATTATCGGGACGGCGCTGTTGCGTGCATGGGAATATGGCAAGGCTGAGGCATTGGAAGAATTTTTGGATGGATTATTGGGCAATGGCTGAAAGCAATCAGCTTTCAGCGAGTTAATAATGACTTGACATCTTCAAAATTATCATGTGAATTTCACAAGAAACTCAAAGCTTTTTGATATTTAATTTTACTATCCGAGGCAATTATGCTAATATTGATGCACTCCCAAAGCACTCCCGAGCAAATTGAAAAAGTCAAAAACCGAATCAGCGCATTAAACTTAACGCCACACGTCATCCCCGGTCAATTACGCTGTGCAATTGGTATCACGGGAAACAAGGGCGCTATATCACCGGATATATTCAAATCATTGCCCGGTGTGGTACAATGCATCCCGGTAACAAAGCCGTATAAGCTGATCAGTCGGGAAGTGCGGCAGGAAGACACCGTGATTGATGTCAATGGCGCCAAAATCGGTGGCCGGGATTTAACAATAATTGCCGGCCCCTGTGCGGTGGAGAATGAACAGCAAATCATGACCATTGCCGAACAACTTTCGGGCATGGGTGTAAAATTCCTGCGTGGCGGCGCCTTTAAACCGCGTACTTCTCCCTACTCATTTCAGGGACTTGGCGAAGCCGGCCTGAAATTGCTGGCCAAAGCACGCGATTCATTTGGAATGCGCCTTGTCTCCGAAGTTATCGATGTGGAAACTCTCCCGCTGGTTGCGGAATATGTGGATGTCATTCAAATTGGCGCCCGTAACATGTACAATTATAGCTTGCTGAAAAATGTTGGCCAACTAACCAAACCGGTGTTGCTGAAACGCGGCCTGTCTGCAACTCTCGAAGAATTTTTAATGGCTGCTGAGTACATCGTTTCACACGGAAATTTCAACGTGATTCTGTGCGAACGCGGTATCCGCACGTTTTCTGATTTCTCCCGCAACACACTGGATATGAACGTTGTCCCAACCGTAAAACAGATCAGTCACCTCCCCATCATTGTTGATCCCAGCCATGCCAGCGGCGACCGCAAAACCGTCATTCCACTTGCACGTGGCGCTGTTGCTGTTGGAGCGGATGGTGTTATTATCGAAGTTCATCCGGATCCCGAAAATGCGGTATCGGACGGTCCACAATCGCTCTACCCGATGCAATTCCAGCAATTACTTGGACAGCTAAACGAATTGGGACGATTTCGATTGAGTGAATAACAGCTAAATTTCTATATTATTTCTTTCGAACTCTTTACAATAAGCAAAGTCAATTAACCTTACGATCATCCGGCATTCTTTATTTCAAGAACGTTGGATGATGACACATCGATACTCCTATCCTGAAAGTCCTTCATTAAATTAAATTCATCAAATATGCTTGAAATAAAGTGGTTTTCAGATTTAACCTTCATTCCCTTCTTTTTGAAGGAAGGCCGAAGGTAAGGGAAGGTTTGAAAATGAAAATCTGAAAACCACTTTGGACTTAGTATA
>JAFGDW010000199.1 GCA_016931935.1 Candidatus Zhuqueibacterota bacterium
ATTTTGCACAAAAATGCCATGTCCAGTTACCATAATATTCTCTAATAAAGTGGACAGACTGGGCAAATGTTCATTTGTAATACTATAGCGTAAGCATTAAATCAATCAAACAATGAACCAACCAATAATAAAAATAAAAAACCTTACCACCCAGTACGACAGTCGTATAATTCTCGATAACGTATCTGTAGATATTTATCCGAATGAAATAACGGTTATCCTCGGAAAAAGTGGCTGCGGCAAAACTACCTTGCTAAAACACTTCATTCGGCTTTATCAGCCAACCTCGGGTACAATCAAAATTTTTGGCACGGATGTAACGTGGATGGAAGAAACTGAATTCGATACCTATCTTCGTAAAATGGGAGTGCTATTTCAAAACGGAGCATTGTTTAACTCGATTACTGTGGGCGATAATGTGGCAATTCCCTTAGAGCAACATACATCGTTGCCGCCAACCATCATTCAACGCATGGTTCGCGATAAACTACATCTGGTCGATTTAAGTCATGCGTACGATCTCTACCCGTCCCAATTATCAGGCGGAATGCGTAAACGCGCAGCCATGGCGCGGGCAATTGCGCTTGACCCGTTGTTATTGTTCGGCGATGAACCATCCGCCGGTCTTGATCCGGTAACAGCAGCAGCACTGGATAATCTGTTCTTTAAACTTCGCGACCAATTGAATATTTCGTTGATCATTGTTACCCATGAACTGGAAAGCATAAAACGCATTGCCGATCGCATTATTTTTCTGGATGACGGCAAAGTAGCGTTCCAGGGTCCGCTTATAGAAGCAATGGAATCATCCCATCCCGCTATCCGACATTTTTTCAATCCGTCCTGAGACTATCGTACAGCAAAATACGTAACCTATTTCCAGCCTGTTCTTCTTTGAATTTAAATAGCTTATGACCTGCAGGCGCATGCTTTCTTTAAAGAATTATCATAAAAACATTCTCAACAAATCAGTAGAAACGTCGACAATTATTGAAACGGATTCTTGCGTTGTGTGATTGATGTAATGAGTTTCGTGGTAAAACGGGAACAAACAAATCAACTTCTCATTGTAATAATAAATTTTGCTTTGCATGATTTCAAAAATTCTGATACATTAAATGTGCGAAAATATCGGGAACGACATTATATCCAAGTGCACATTGTGTTTGTGAAAGGCGAAGGGATTTAAATGAAACGCGTGTCTCTCATTGTGATATTAATGTTTTTATTAGGGGCTTCTTCATCATCGATTTATGCTCAATATTATTTTGGCCGTAATAAAATACAATATAATTCGTTTGATTGGCATATACTGAAGACTGAACATTTTGATATTTATTACTATCCGGAAATGCGGGAAATGGCTGAAATCGGTGCAGCAGCAGCCGAAGAGACCTATACTTTCCTTGAAGACAAATTCAACCATAACATAAACCGCCGTATTCCGTTAATTTTTTATTCGAATCATGCTCATTTTCAACAAACCAATACAACTCCGTCATTGCTTCCGGAAGGAGTTGGCGGATTCTTTGAATTTATGAAAGGTCGTGTGGTCATCCCTGCAAATGGCTCGGTCTATCAATTTAAACGTGTTATTCGTCACGAATTAGTTCACGTATTTACGCATAGCCTGCATTATCGAGTTTTAAAAAATCATCGAAAATTAAATCACCCAAGTCTCCCGCTCTGGTTTGTCGAAGGGCTTGCCGAATACTGGTCGATTGGTTGGAACAGCGAAACAGAATCAATAATACGTGACGCTGTGTTGAATAATTATTTGTACCCAACCCAATACATTTATCAAATCCAGGGCACGTTCCTGATGTACAAGGAAGGTCAGGCAATTTTAAAATATATCGCCGACACCTATGGAGAGCATAAAATTATTCAGCTCATCGAAAATACATGGAAGACAGAGCGCTTCTCAAATGTGATGAAATTAACAATTGGCGTGGACTATAAGGAATTTGATAAAGAGTGGATCTATAGCCTGAAAAAAAATAAATATCCGTTATTGGAAGACCATGACCTGCCGGAGATGGTGACAAATAAAATTACGGAAGAAGGCATTAACACAAAACCGGCATATTATCGGTTAAATGGTGAACCCTATATTGCTTTCATTTCTAATCGGATCGGATATTCCAATATTTACACAAAGCCGCTTAGTGATGTAGAAGAAAAAATCAAACCTCATGTGATAATCGAAGGGGAACGCAGTTCCGAGTTTGAATCGTTCCATATCTTGAAAAGCAAAATCGACATCAGCAAACATGGTGTTCTGGCATTTGTTTCCAAAAGCGGTGAAACCGATGTTTTATACACATATGATATCAAACGTGATAAAATATTGAAATCGTTTAAATGGGATAAGCTCGTCTCATTCTCATCACCAGCCTGGTCCTCCGGTGGTACAAAACTGGCCTTTACTGCTATTAATTTCGCGGGCATGAGCGATCTTTACATTGTTGATGTTCCTACCGGTAAACTCTTTAAACTAACCAATGATTACTATGACGATCACGATCCGGTTTGGTCCAACGACGGGCGAACGATCTATTTTAGCTCCGATCGCACGGTGTTTGGCGAATATGGTAATTACAACATTTTCAAATACGGCCTCGAGTCAGGTGAAATCAGTTTCATCACGTATGGGCCGCATAACGATCTCACACCATCGCTTTCGCCTGATGGGAAATACCTTGCATTTACGTCCGATCGCGACGGTGTTTTCAATATCTGGATGCTGACGCTAAATGGCAGCGAGTACCGTTTGACCAACACCGAAAATCAATTAAAAAAAGTCACCCATTTTACAACCGCAGCGTACGACCCGGTATGGACGGATAATAATAGCATCGTGTTCACTGCGTTTGAAAATTTTTCTTTTCAGATTCGTGAACAGGAAGATGTTGTTGAAACCTATGAACAAATTGCCGAGGTAACTGTTGACTCGATGACACTTCCCAACTCATTCTGGACGATTCGTAAACTCGATGGAAAATCGAGCGCAGAGCGTGTTAAATACAAGCCCAAATTTAACCTGGATATCGCTCAAAGTCAGGTGAGTCAGGATCCCATTTACGGTGTCTCGGGCGGCGCACAGCTCGCGATGACGGATATGTTAGGCAATTATCAGTACTATTTTCTGATTTACAACAATGCCCAAACCCGCGATGAATTCTGGAAAAGCTTTAACGTTGCGCTCACACGGGCAAATTTATCGCGACGGGCGAATACGTCCTATGGTTTATATCACTTCGCTGGACGTTATTTTAATATGTACGACGATTTCTTTTATGAACGGATGTACGGCGGCTACTTTGCCGTCAGTTACCCGCTTTCAGTATTTCGCAGGATTGAGGGAAGTATCAATATCCGCCATTCTGATAAATATTGGTATTTCGATGACTATTCGCGTAAGGCATTATTGTTCTCAAACTTCATGTCCTATGTAAAGGACAATACACTGTGGGGACCCACCGGCCCAATTGATGGTGAACGATTTAATTTGACGTTCGGCAATACAATCGACATTCAAAATTCCAATGTGAATTTTTATACGATTATCGCTGACTACCGAAAGTATTTTCGGGTATCCCAACAGGTGGCGCACGCAGTACGATTGATGACACGCTACAACCACGGCAAGGAAGCAACACGATTTTTCATGGGCGGAAGCTGGGATTTGCGAGGGTATCCGCGCTGGCGTATTTGGGGTAAGAAGCTGTTTCTCATTTCAAATGAGTTTCGTTTTCCGTTTATCGAACGATTCATCGTAAATTTCCCTGTTGGAGGCATGGCTTTTAGTTCAATTCGTGGTGCGACATTTGTGGACGTCGGAAATGCCTGGGATGACAAGTTATCGGATATTCTAGGGAGTTATGGGCTTGGCCTTCGTTTTCGATTGGGCGGCGTTTTGGTGCTGCGTTATGATTTCGGTAAACGTTTTTATCTTCAAAATGCGCAAAAGCCGTTTGATCCTGATACATTCAGCAAACAGGATGGTCTCTTTCATCAATTCTTTTTCGGCTGGGATTTTTAATTCAATAGGAACAATGTCCACTATCTGTTGTATATTCATCATTTTGATTATATCTAATTGAGACATCATATGAAAACAAAGTCAAATTATAAACGCCTTTCTTTACTGGCGATCATTATGGGAACCAGTATACTGTTGTTTTTCGGTTGTTCAAGAATTATTATCAATCCGGAGATGCAGGAACATCAACTGTTGCCAAACTGGAAACTTGCAGGAGGTAATCCACAACGTACATTTAATTACCCATTAGCAGTAAAACCTCCGCTTGAAATTCATTTTATCAAACGCCTCCCTGCAGCAATCGATCGCAATATTATCGTTGTTGATAGTGTTCTATACTTTGGAACTCAGCATGAACATGTGTATGCCTATAACATTGTTACATCAAAAAAGATCGGCAAAAAAAATATGGAATATGCATCTACATGTGCTTATGTCGATCATCAGTTGCTTGTCGCCGAACGCTATGGTGATAAAACATTACACTCTTTAAATTTGTATAATAACGACTGGATGTGGCAAATAGACGCTGGTGATATTGAAAGCGAACCATTGATTTGTCCGAAAGGTATTGTTATTTCAGCATTATATAATCATGTTGATTTGTATACGATTGAATCAGGAACGAAACTCTGGACATTTAATACAAACGATCAAATTCGTTCATCGCCAGCTTATGGTGACGGTAAAATCTTTTTTGGATGCGATGATGGCGCTGTTTATGCTCTGGATGAAAGTAATGGTAAAGAAATCTGGCATTTTCAAACAGAGGGAGCTGTTGAAGCCACACCTGCAGTCGACCTAAATGCCCGATTGGTTTTGATCGGTTCATCGGATTTCCGGTTCTACGCAATAAATATGGATACCGGAAATGAAGTATGGAGCTTTCGGGCAAACGGTCAACTATTAAATAACGCAGCCGTTTCGTTCAACAATGTAATTTTCGGTTCGACCGACAACAAACTATATTGCCTGAACATAAAAAACGGAGCATTACGCTGGCAATACACCTGCGAGAGTGTTATCAGTACAAGTCCGTTGATTTCCGGAGATATAGTTTTCCTGGGATCACTCGATCAAAATTTGTATGCGGTCGATCTATCATCCGGCAAAAAGATATGGCAATATAAAACCCATGGACGTATCCGCACAAATCCGGTCGCCTGGGGTGAGTATCTTGCAGTTGCTTCCGAAGATAATTATTTGTATGTGTTTAAAAGTGTTGAAAAGAAGGAACAAGGGGATTAACATTCAATTTTATTATTAGTGATTAAACGAAAACTCAAATTGAATTCTATTCTACATCTAACACAGGAAGATTTACGCCCCTACAAATTCTCCGCACGCTTTATCGGTTTTTCCATATCACAATATATTGCTCAAACATTTACCTTGCATTTCAATCTCTTTTCTGTTATTTTGTTTTAAATAGTAACAAGATTAAAGGAAGTGACATTGAATAAATCTTCTTTCATATGCCTCACAATAGTAGTCATGCAAACATTTTCACCCAACTTGCATGCTCAAAACGGCTTTTTGCGCATCGATAATTACAAATCAGGTTACAAAATTGTGCTTGACGATTCTGTGCTTATTCATACATTAACGAATGTCGTTTTAGTAGATACAGGTTGGCACAATGTCACCGTTCTAAATCCCAGGCGAGGTATTTGGAATTTTAATGACTGGGCAGACTCCATTCACATTGCTATTAATGATACAGCAGTCATTTCACCGGTCTTTTCTAAGCCATTAAATATTCAATCGGACCCGTTTGATGCACAAGTTTTTCTTAACGATAGTTTAATTGGAACGACTCCTCTTCATATTGAACTTAATGCCGATGCCACCGGTGTTATTCGTATTCAGAAAGATTTTTATACATCGATAACCTTTTTACTCGATTCCTTAAATAGCGGAACAATAAACATAGAATTGCCGCTGCAATCGAACGAAAAATCGTTGTTTGAACAAAGCATTAAAACCGAGCAAAAATCCGTAAAACACCGGCAAATAACCACTATTTCGCTTATGGCATTTACCGTTTTCTCAGGGATTACAACTGCATACCTGAAAGATCAGGCAGAACAACGGTATGAGAAATATATGACTGCGGGTGATCCGGCGTCCATGAATCGTTATCTGGATGAATCAAAGCGGCTTGATAAATACGCAGCGATTTCAATGGGAGTTTTTGAAGTAAGTTTCACGGTTTCATTCATTTCATTATTCAGAACAGTTGCACATTAAAATCAAATGTCTGAATTGGCTCACCATCTATTAATGGATCGCTTGAGTGGGCATAATTTACGATAACAAACAAGTGACTACTCATTTGTAACGTAATTCCCGCCCCATATGACAAATTCTTATCTTGTAATCCGGAACGTACTTTAATAATTTGCATCAACACAAGTTCCGAACCAAATGACCATAAATATTCATCCCCCACTTGTCGTATTGTAGACGTGAGCAACAAATATTCTTCTGGTTTGACAGCCAATCCCAAATGATAAATCGTATCAAATTTTTCAACTGTGGATGTATTCCATTTTTGTGATGTCCCAATATCCTGTGCCATGAAACCGAGCGAAACTCTTTCGTGCAGCGCTATTTTTGCGCCGACATCAAAGCCGGTTCCGTTGGAGCTGTGTTTATCTAATTTTCCGAACAGGAATTTGACATTAGCACCAAACGAGAAAAACCGGGTGATGCGATATGCATAACTTAGCCAGACCATCCGGTTATATGTGTCAAATGTATAATCCGGAGTTAACGAATTTTCCTGTCTAGCCTCAATATCTCGTACGGTAAACGCACCAAAACTGACTCCAATTGCCTGGCGTAATGATAACGGATTGATAACTGCCATCATGTCCATCGTTCGGTTCAACGGAAGTTGCGTGTGCATGAATCCAAAATTCACATGGTGCAGATTCACAATACCGGCTGGATTGTAAAAAGTGCTTGAGTAATCATTGGCAACTGCCGTATATGCTCCCTGCAATCCCATTGCCCGTGCACCAGGAATTAATTCGGAAAAAAGGTTTGTGTATTGGGCATGCAGTGATACTGGCCCACAAATCCCCAACAATACAACTACAAATAACCGTAGCAATTTCATGATGTACGCCCCTATTTTACAACTACAATTGAAATAACGGATGATTGACTTTCTGCTTTTATCCGACAGTAGTAGACACCATTTTGTACAAGAATTCCATTCGACATTGTTCCATCCCAGGTGTCTTCGGTATGTTCACCTGCATGTTTATAACTATGGTCAAGCACTTTTGTGACAGATTTACCATTCACATCGTAAATTTCAATTGTGACATATTCCGGATTTGGTAAAAAGTACCGCAGATGAGTCTGTTCGGCAGGAGGGTGAAAAGGATTCGGAAAATTGTAACTCTTTTTATAGAGCACTTGTTCAAGCGGAGTTTGTTTTGCTTCAATAAAAACTTTTATTTCATCAGAATAATCACTTTCATTGCCATGAAAATCATACGCTGTAAGCGCGAAATAATAGTAAAGTCCCCCTTTTAAATTTTCGAGTGTGCAGGTTGTATCTAATCCGACAGTCTGCACATTTTTATAACGACGCGATTCATTGCCATAATATAACTTGTACCCTTTTAAATCCGTGTCATTGTTTGGATGCCATGAAATTATTAGCACGCTTTGCAAGGCGTAAATCCATGATGAAGAGCAGAAAAAACGTTTCATAAAGTTCTACCATCCTAAAACTACTATGATTGATTAAAACTAGAATCTTCCTCATGCAAGCCTTGTGCCAATCATAATTATACATACTATTTTAGTTATTACCCATTTATTATTATCAACTTAGTTTTTTAATATATTTCTTATATCAAA
>JAFGDW010000200.1 GCA_016931935.1 Candidatus Zhuqueibacterota bacterium
AGACTGTTGCCTTCGACACCGTTCGTGTTCCGATGCATCGGAACGGTACGCCGGTGCGAGACGGCAGGCTCAGGCAACGGTTTAGCTCGTATATGTTCATAATCATTTTGAAATATTTGTCATTCTGATCCCGCCACTTTTGGGCGGGAGAAGAATCTCATACCACGTGGCGATCTGAGGGCTGAGATGCCTGTTCAGTTACATTGATATAATTACATTACTGTCAACAGACTGTGCCTGTCCAGTTTCATTATACTATTTCCTTAATGATAACAGACTGGGCTTCGGCAAAGAACGCCTCAGCATGACATCGAAATGATCACAAATTGCTGTACTAATTGTTACTACATTAATAAGAGGATTTCTGTATTTATTTCAAGTCAGCACTGAAATGAAACCGCAATAACTTATCATCCTGGAAACCAGTAAATACTTAAAACCGCACTCTTCCCTTTCCCGCACAGGCAAATAAAAAATTATCATAGCACAGAAAAAATCTCTTGACTTTAATATTTTTTAAATGTATAATTGTATAGACAATTTATCAATTCATGGACAAATAAATGATCGTTGATCGAAGCAGCCCAGTCCCTCAATACTTTCAACTACAGACCTGGTTGATAGAACAAATCGACCAGGGCGTTTTTAAAACCAACGACAAAATTCCAACTGAAGAAGAATTGGCTCAAATTACGGGCTTGGCCAGGGCAACCGTTCGTCAGGCGATTCAAAATCTGGTAAACCTGGGATATCTTGAAAGAAAACGACGACTGGGCACATTCGTTATCAATGGATCAACACAGACAGAAACCAGGACCATTATTGGATTGATTGTGCCGGACATTCGTAGCGGTTACGCACCTGAATTAGCACGCGGCGCTGAAGATGAAGCAGCGAGAAACAAACATAGTCTCATTCTTTGTAATTCAGATGATCTGTATGTAAAAGCCGAATTTCACGCGAATCGATTACTTGAAAATTCTGTGGCTGGTTTAATTTTTATGCCAACTGCGGCGCCTGATGAGCAGAACAAAAAAATTATTGATAAATTTCTACGACGAAACATACCTGTTGTGCTTGCCGACCGCACCATTCCCGATTTGGATATTGACTATGTGACAACAAACAATTTTGATGGTGCTTATGAAATCACAAAATATCTTATCGATAAAGGTCATAAAAAAATTGCCATCATACTAAGCACACTTTTCAGTACGGAACGCGACCGCCTGGAAGGCTATAAAAAAGCTTTACTTGATCACAACATTCCGATTGATCCTGAAATTATTGTTTCCGATACCGGACCTTTTATTCAAAATCGATATTTCAAATTTGCACGCGAATTATTGAAAAAGCGAAACGATATTACCGCCATTTTTGCAGGTCACGACCGAATTGCGTTGCTATTTTATTCGATTGCAAAGGAAATGGGAATTAAAATTCCCGAAGACTTATCAATCGTTGGCTATGACGATCTTCATTTCACGACTGTGCCGCTTACAACCATGCATCAACCCATCTACGAAATGGGACAAGAAAGTTTGAAACTTATCATGTCGCGAATAAGAAGTGAAGTGGAAAAATCCCGTAATATAGTACTATGTTCACATCTTGTAGAACGTGAATCAGTTTTAAAAATCGATTAAAGCTTAATAATTCACTTATTTTTAATTCACAATTATAGGAGTTAAGATGAGAACGGTATCATTAGTGGCAGATTGGGCCCCTAAACCCGATTTTAAATTAGGGGCGAAAGATATTGATGGAAAACTTACCTATCTGGGAAGCAAGGTATGGAGACATCCTCGCACTGAAATCGTTGAAAAGGACATTCCAAAGCCTGGTCCAACAGAGGTTCTCATTGAAGTAAAAGCATGCGGGATTTGTGGAAGCGATGTTCATATGCGGCAGGCAGATAAAGAAGGCTATATCTTCTATCCGGGCTTAACCGCATTCCCGTGTACGTTGGGCCATGAATTTTCCGGCGTCGTTGTTGAAGCTGGAGAAAATGCAATCAACAAACGCACGCGTAAAAAATATCAAGCAGGCGAAGCTGTTTGTGCGGAAGAAATGATTTGGTGTGCGCAATGCAAGCCCTGCTGCGATGGCTATCCCAATCACTGTGAAGCGCTTCAGGAAATTGGCTTTTCAATTGATGGCGCGTACGCAAAATACATCAAAATGGATGCTCGCTACCTTTGGAGCATTGAGGAATTGCGCAATGTTTATGGCGAAGAAAAAATGTGGCAGTTAGGCAGTCTGGTTGAGCCAACCTCGGTTGCTTACAATGCTGTGATCGAACGTGGAGGTGGTATTCGCGCTGGCGAACACGTTGTCATTTTAGGCGGCGGCCCTATCGGTGTAGCTGCATGCGCTGTACTCCGGAAATCCGGAGCCGCGTCAGTTATTTTATCAGAGCCGTCCAAATCTCGCCGTGAAATGGCGTTGACCATGGGAGCGACACACGCAATTGATCCAACAAAAGTGAATGCCGCTGATGCAGTGTTAGATATTACAAAGGGCGTCGGCGCCGGCATTATTCTCGAAGCCACCGGCTTACCCAGCGTTGTCTGGGGCGATGTCGAAAAAATTATTTGGGAAGGCAAAGCAGTGAATACAACCGTCGTCGTTGTCGCGCGCGCTGATGACCGCATTCCGCTAAACGGCGAGGTGTTGCAAGTGAGACGTGCAAGCGTTGTTGGCTCGCAAGGCCATTCCGGTCATGGCACTTTTCCAAACGTTATTAGCTGCATGGCTTCCGGGATGGATGTTTCGCCGCTGATCACCAAAAAAATCGGTCTGGACGAAGTAGAAGAAAATCTTCTCATGCTTCAAACTGATCGTGATGAAGTAAAAATCACATTAACAAACCTTGAGTAGAAAACAAGTTATTCAAGAATTATGTTTTTAAAATTTCCTATTTCTCCTTTATCCGATCAAAGGGGGATTCCTGGATGATCCCCCTTTGATTAGGATTTAAGGAGAAATCAGATATAAAATGGAAAGGACAACCAAATGGCGCAATGGCTGAAAACAAATCAAGCCGATCTATTTTTTGAAGATACAACGGTCGGTCGTTTAAAGAAAAAAATTTGGGAAGCTTCCGAAGACGAGATTTCCCAAATATTGGCAGATTACGGTATTCCTTCCCCATCGGAATTGGGGAAGCCGGGGACATATATTCAAAATACCGTGCGGCAGCGCGTGGTTGAAAACCGTAAAAAGAACGATTTTTTATTCATCCCCGTTGGCTGTACGGAATTGCATGGCCGCCATACCGTGACCGGACTGGATACATTTATGGTAACTCAAATTCTTGAGGGTGTTCGTCGGTTCACAGCGAAACGCGGAAAACCAGTTAATTTAACTTTCTCTCCATTGAATTTTGGCGGTCACCCCCACCATCATATCGGCATGCCTGGCACAATTCATCTGGAAGATGAAGTTGTAAAACGAAATCTGATTGATGTGATGGTCGGATTTTGGAATGATGGTTTCCGTAAAATAGTGCTTGTCAATAATCATGGCCACCAATGGCTGTTGGAAGCAGCAATTCAGGAATTGCAAAAAACCTGGAATTTGCCGGGCATTTTCCGTGTTATTGACTGGCATCGTGCAGTGCGTGAATTTTTCCGCACCAAAGAACGCGGCGGCGATTGGGAAACAACGTTCGTTCATGCGGATGAGGCCGAAACATCTGTGATGCTGTTGCTCGAACCTGATTATGTCGATATAAGTTTGGCCGAGAAAACGCAAGTCGATGGCTACATTCCTGATGGTCATTTCGACAAAGCGGTCGATCCGTTTGCGCGTCCGAGCAAATGGTCCGAAGGTCAGGGGCATTTTCCAATTGAACTAAGCTCCATTCCTGAAGGTGTGGTTGGACGTCCGGACCTTGGCGATGCAAAAAAAGCACGTCGGACGATTGCAGCGATTCTCTCCTATCTCACATTAGTGCATGATGAAATTTTGGAAGCATATCCGGCTGGCGCTGTCCCTCCCATCGAAAAGACGACAATGCGAACTGAAAAAGAGATGGAACCATATCTGAAAGAACCATTTACCGAAGGCTGGCGCCCGATTTATGCAATCCGTAAAATGGGATTATAAGTATGAGGTTTAGCATTGTTTTATCAACTCAGCCAGCGTCATTCAACGCTGTCGCGTATAAAGGTCATATTAAAGATAATCTTCGAAAAATAAAAAATCTCGGCTACGATGGTGTTGAATTAGCCGTACGTGACCCTAAATTGCTTGACCTGAATGAATTGATGGGACTGCTGGAACAGGTAAATCTGCCTGTTCCGGCGCTTGGCACTGGTCAAGCGTATGGCGAAGAAGGATTGTCTTTTACAAATGCTGATCTCGACATTCGAACTCGTGCCATTGATCGAATTAAAACACATATTGGGCTGGCGAGAAAATTAAACGCCGTCGTCATCATTGGATTAATTCGTGGTAAAAGCCAACCTGGAATAAGCTATTCCCAATCGGAAGAATGGTTGGTCGAGGCTATACGCGAATGTGCTTCAACAGATGCATATGTAAAACTTGCAATTGAGCCAATTAACCGTTATGAAACCGATTTAATTAATACTGTTATTTCGGGTCTGAATTTATTGGACAAAATTGCAAAGGATAATGTCGGTCTGCTGCTGGACACGTTTCACATGAATATCGAAGAGCCATCCATCCTCGAAAGCATTGAATCTGCAAAAGATCGAATGTTTCATTTTCATGTAGCCGATTCAAACCGCTGGTATCCGGGGGCCGGGCATATCGATTTTCAAGAAGTATATAATTTATTACATAAGATTAATTACCAAGGATTTATCTCCGCTGAAATCCTGCCATTGCCGGATGCCGATACAGCGGCGATAAAAGCAATTGAAACTTTACACAGCATTGCGTAGTTAAAGTGGGATAAAACCCGATGATTTTCATAAGATTACATCGGGTTTTCTTTTCTCCGCTACCTTGCATTTCTTCAACGATTACAAGACATATTCTTTACGAACCATGATTTCGTTATGAATAATGATATCGTTCTCCAAATGCGTCATATCTCAAAATCTTTCCCCGGAGTTATTGCTTTAGATAATGTCGATTTCCAACTTCGGAAGGGCGAAGTGCATATTCTGCTCGGTGAAAACGGCGCAGGAAAATCAACACTTGTAAAAATATTGAGCGGCGCCTACCAAAAAACTTCAGGGGACATTTTCTTCCACAGTACCAAAACAGAAATCAACGATCCGAAACATGCGCAGAATCTTGGCATTGGCATCATTTATCAGGAGTTAAATTTGGTGTCGCAGCTTTCTGCCGGAGAGAATATATTTTTGGGCCGGGAGCCAGCGAACAATCTGGGCGTCATCGACTATAAAAAATTATTTGGTGAAGCACAAAAGTTGATTGACGATTTGAAAGTTGATATTGACGCCCGCCGCCTTGTTAAAGACCTGGGCGTCGCTCAGCAACAGATGGTGGAAGTTGCCAAAGCCCTTTCGTTGAACGCCCAAATCCTGATCATGGACGAACCCACCTCCGCGCTTACCGACCAGGAAATCAAAGAACTGTTTGCATCAATTCGGCGCCTGAAAGATAAAGGTGTTTCAATCATTTATATTTCCCATCGATTGGAAGAGCTGTTTGAAATTGGCGATCGTGTGACCGTTTTGCGCGACGGGAAATATGTTGGCACTCACGACATTCAGGACGTTACCAAATCAGACTTGATCAGTATGATGGTTAACCGCGAATTGAAAGAGCAATTCCCAAAGCAAACATTCAAAATTGGTGATGAAATTCTTCGGCTTGAAGGAGTCTCTAATCAACATCTTCACGAAATCAACTTTTCGCTGCATCGCGGAGAAATTTTAGGGATAGCTGGTCTTTTGGGCTCCGGCCGAACTGAGTTGGCTCGTGCCATCTTTGGGTACGATAATATCCGTAACGGCAATATCTTCATAAATGGAAAAAATGAAATAATAACGTCGCCTAAAAAAGCGATTAAACTTGGCATAGGCTATCTGACTGAAGATCGCAAATCGCAGGGATTGGTACTAAACCTTTCGGTGAGGGAAAACATTTGCTTACCAAATTTAGATAATTGGTCAAAACTGGGTGTTGTTAGTTCAAAAAAAGAGAATGAAGCAACTCAGAAATATATTAGTGAGTTGCACATTAAAACACCGGGAATGCATCAAAAAACTATATTATTAAGCGGCGGCAATCAGCAGAAAGTGGTAATGAGCAAATGGCTTTGCTCTCATGCAGACATACTAATTTTCGATGAGCCTACTCGCGGAATTGATGTGGGTTCTAAAGTGGAAATTTATCAACTCATGAACAAACTCATCGCTGAAGGCGCTGCTATTATTATGATATCTTCAGAATTGCCTGAACTATTGGGCATGAGCGACCGGATTTTAGTGATGCACCAGGGCAAAATATCCGGTGACTTCCCCATTGAAGAAGCGAATCAGGAAAAAATATTGCATTGTGCGTTAGGAGTATAGATGGATCAAAAAGAGTTTTTTCTGCATCATGGACGACAATTCGGAACCTTGTTAGGATTGCTCATTTTGTGTATCGTTCTCTGGATTTTATCTCCTTATTTTCTCACCGTTTCTAATTTACTGAATATTGCTCAACAGACTTCTATCAATGCAATCATAGCTGTGGGAATGACATTTGTTATTATTACCGCCGGCATCGATTTGTCCGTAGGATCAATCCTGGCGTTTTCCGGCGTTGTGTTAGCCAGTATCCTGCGAATTGGCTTGCCCTTGCCATTGGCGATATTTGCCGGATTAGGAGTCGGCATGGTTTGCGGATTGCTGAACGGATTACTTATTACCTATGGCAAGCTTCCCCCTTTTATTTCAACATTGGGCATGATGAGCGTCGCCCGAGGCGCAGCGTTGCTGTACTCATCAGGCAGGCCCATTTCCGGATTTTCCGGCTCATTACGTTTTTTAGCAACCGGTGAAATTCTCTATATTCCAACGCCAGTCGTTATCATGATCGTTGTTTATTTGATCGCCCACTTTATCCTCACGCGCACAAAATTCGGCAGATACACATATGCCATTGGCGGAAACGAAGAAGCGTCTGTTTTATCCGGCGTCAACGTTAAACTCAACAAAGCAATGGTTTACGGAATTTGTGGAATGCTAAGCGGGCTGGCTGCCGTAATTCTCACAGCCCGCCTCAATTCTGCTCAACCAATCGCTGGCATCATGTATGAACTAGACGCCATCGCCGCGACAGTCATTGGCGGTACAAGTTTAATGGGTGGTGAAGGCACAATTTTCGGAACATTAATTGGCGCCTTTATTATGGGCGTGTTGCGCAACGGATTAAATTTGCTGGGTGTGTCATCTTTTATTCAACAAATCGTGATTGGTTCAGTGATTATTATTGCTGTGTTAGTAGATATGGCTTTGAAGCGGCAAAAGCAATAGAAGATGATTGATTACTACTGGGTTATCCAGTTTATCCAGCACGATTTATTAATTTATTTTCAGTGAGTATGCCCTTATCATTTCCACTAAAAGCATGCGACTGAAGGAAGTCCTGTGGACGGGAATGACACAACAGTCGGATGATAAAATGAAATTCCCCAAAGTCGAAATTAATTAGAGATACCAAATGGAGAACTTCAAAATGAAAAAACTTCTTTTTGTTTCAGTCATTATTCTTACTCTATCAATCCTCATTGTATCCGCTTGCCAACGCGGCAAAAAGGCTGAGGTTGAAGGTCCTACGATAGCTATCGTCCTGAAAACCTTGAACCATCCATTTTTCATTGATATGCAAATGGGCGCTGACGCAGCGGCAAAACAGTTAGGTGTCAATCTTATTGTTCAAGCAGCCGAACGCGAAATCGATGTTGAGAAACAAATGCAAATCATTGAAAATTTGATCCAGCGCAAAGTGGACGCTATTTGCGTTGCGCCCAGCGGTTCCAGAGAATTAGTGCCGGCAATTGTAAAGGCGAATAAGGCCGGTATTCCGATTATTACCATGGATACTGAAGTTGACTCGATAGCATTAGCCAGTGTAAATGGCAAAGTTGCCACGTATATTGGTTCGGATAATTTCGAGGGTGGCAGAATTGCTGGTGAGTTCGTTGCTCAACAACTGGGTGGCGCAGGGAAAATTGCTATTTTGGAAGGCATTCCCGGTCACGAGACTGGCGACGCACGCTTGCGCGGATTCCATTCCGCCGTTGAAAAATATCCGGGCATCGAAGTGGTTGCATCACAGACGGCCAACTGGGAGCGTGATCAGGGATTTAATGTATTTCAAAATATCATACAATCACATCCGAAAGTAGAAGCGTTGTTTGCCTGTAGCGATTTGATGGCGTTGGGTGCAATTGAGGCGATTGCCGCCGCCGGAAAATCGGGTGACATTTTAGTCGTCGGCTTTGACGCGTTAAAAGACGCTAAAGTTTCGATTAAAGAAGGCAAAATGGCCGGATCTATTGCACAATATCCGTATGACATGGGTAAACTTGCCATCGAAAATGCGTTCCGCGTCCTTCAGGGAGAAACGATTCCTGATTATATTCCTGTGAGAATTGAGTTGATTACACCTGATAAATTATAAAATAGCCGCATTCAAACATGTGGAGGAAGATATGAAGCGTCGATTTTTTCTATTTGTATTCTTGACAGTTTGCTTGCCATTGCATGCGATCCACGCTGAAAACTGGTCAGAATTATTCAATGGAAAAAACCTGAACGGCTGGAGAGTTTTAAACGGGACTGCGAAATTTGCAGTCGAAGACGGGATTATTCGTGGCACAAGCGTTCTGAATTCGCCAAACACATTTTTAGTAACGAAACAGGAATTCAGCGATTTCATTCTCGAATACGACGCCAAACTGGATAGCGGATTAAATTCAGGTGTGCAGTTTCGCAGCAAAAGTGTGCCTGAATTTCTAAACGGCCGCGTGCATGGATATCAGGTCGATTTGGATGCAACGCCCCGAGCCTGGAGCGGCGGGCTCTACGATGAAGCCGGTCGAGGCTGGTTGTATAATCTTGAGTGCAATCCCAAGGCCAAATTAGCCTACAAGCCCGAAGCTTGGAATCATTTTCGCGTGGAAGCGATTGGCAACCACATTCGCGTGTGGATGAATGACGTACAAACAGTGGATGTCATTGATGATGGAATACCAAGTGGCTTTGTGGCGCTTCAAGTGCACAATATAAATGGGGATACTGCGAAAGTAGGAACAGGAGTTCAATTTCGAAATATTCAAATAAAAACGAAAAATCTGGAAAAGGAAACGAAACCGATTACAGAAGAGATTCCACAAATTAGTTATCTGCAAAATGAATTAACCGAGCGTGAAAAAAAAGAAGGTTGGCGCTTACTATGGGATGGCGTATCCACAAATGGATGGCGCGGTGCAAAACTGGATCAGTTTCCCACTGAAGGGTGGAAAATTGAAAACGGAATTCTATCAGTCATGAAGGGCACAGGCGCCGAATCCGAATTTGGCGGTGATATTATCACTGTTAATAAATATAAAAACTTTGAACTGGAAGCGGACTTCAAGTATACTGAGGCCGCCAATAGTGGGATTAAATACTTTGTCGATCCGGAATTGAATAAAGGAAAAGGTTCTGCGATTGGATGTGAGTATCAGATTGTTGATGATGAAAAGCATCAGGTCGCCAGCAAGCCGGAAAATGTTACACACAGATTGGCGTCGCTCTACGATTTAATTCCTGCTGACGCCATATTCTACGCGCCGCATGAATCGACACACAAACGTTATAATAAAGACAACTGGAACCGCGCCAAAATCATCGTCAATGGCGACCATGTTGAACATTTTCTTAACGGCATTAAAGTCGTGGATTACACGCGGCGGACGCAAATGTGGCGAGCGTTGGTCGCTAAGAGCAAATACGCAACATGGCTGAATTTTGGAGAGCAGGATGACGGCCATATTTTACTGCAAGAGCACGGCGATGTGGTTTACTATAAAAATATTAAGATAAAAGAGCTGCCGGATTAAATATCGCTAAATTGACACTATAAAATTTTTCGATTGTAAGAAGGGAAAATATTGAAAAGATACTTCAGATATTACCTCATTCTTGTGATGATGACGACAGTTGCCTATGGGCAATCGACGCCAATCCAGATTTCAGGTGACGTTTGGTTTGAAAAAACGCTGGACACTGTGGATGGCCGCGTTTCTCAAGGCTTGGCCACTGATGGCGTTTACTGGTATTTCTCCGCCAAAGATGGTCTCTACAAAGCTGATGCAAATTATAACATGCTAATTGCAAAGGACGGCAGCCAAAATCCAATTCCTGATTCTTTGCTGGCGCAGGATTACCATCACATCGGCGACATCGCTTACTACGAAGGCCACATTTACGCCCCAATTGAAGATTATTCATATGAAAAGCCAATCATCGCAATTTATGATGCGGACAGCCTGAATTACACCGGTTATAAAGCGCAGGTTCCGCAAGCGCATTTCCCCTGGATAGCCGTCGACTATCAAACAGGTTATTTTTATTCGTCCGAATTTAGCGATGTTAACGAATTGTTTATTTATGATCCGGAACAGGACTTTGCGCTCATCGGAACACTTTCGCTGGATACAACAGTAGACCGCATACAGGGAGGCGCGATCCTGGATGGCTTTGTGTATCTATCATGCGATAATGGGGATTATGTGTATTCTGTAGGCATCACAACAGGTGCGGTTCAAGCCATTATCCAGGTTTGGAGCTTGCCTGAAATGGAAGGCATCGAAGCCTATCCTTTAGATTCCGGGCTCTTGCATTTTGTCGCGGAAATCGGGCTATCAGAAAATATGTTCTATCACTATGATAAACGGCTCGAGTACGATATTCGCATGAACATGATTGCCTCCGTCGAAACGACGATGACCTTTCTTGGCAATCTCGTGCCAATGGCACAATTACAAAATACAGGCACGAATACCGGACAAAATATTGTGGTCACCTGTACAATCGATACTGCCGGGATCGAAATTTACCGAGATTTACAAGTCATTTCCGACATTGCCGGATCAGATGAACTCAACATTTCATTTGCGGAATGGGCGCCGCCAAGTCTGAAATCATATAAATTCACATTTTATTGTGAGATGAACAACGATCTTGACACGAGCAACGACACGCTTCATTATACTGTGACTGGAATAAACACGATTGACGATTTCGACTCCGATGCCGCAAAATGGGATTTAGGAGCCAATTGGGAATTAACTCTGGGAAGAAATTATACCTGGGGAGTCGCGAGCACACCACGACTCTATCAAAATAATATGGATGTTACTCTCCCCTGTTTGCAATCCTTCGATCTTTCCGGATTTAATGATACAGACTCTGTCATCATCAGCGTATGGACACGTTATTGGCTGCAGGAAAATCATGATTTCTGTTATCTCGAGGCAAGCGGCGATGGGAATAATTGGCAGCAAATTGGTGACTATAGCGGCGTTCAAGACGAGTGGATGCAAAATATTCACTCGCTCAACAATTTTTTCGGTTCAGGTAATGAAGATGTTCAAATTCGATTCCACCTCATTTCTGATTCGACTGAAACTGACAAAGGAATATATATTGATGATGTGGCAATTTATGCATATAAGAAAAACATTACCCAAGTTAAAGAAAACATCGCAAATACTCTGCCTGCAACGATTCATCTTTTCCAAAATTATCCCAATCCATTTAATAATGAAACAGTTATAGAATACAAAACACCTGATCGCTTTGGTTCAAATCATGTTGTTCTTGAAATTTACAATACGTTGGGACAAAGTGTCAGGACGCTCATAAATGAAAATCGACAATCCGGAAGCAATCGATTCATTTGGGATGGTCGAAGTAATGCTGGCAAGAACGTATCAAGCGGAATTTATTTCTATCAAATTAGGAATCGAATAATAAGTGGCACGATTGAATTATCGTCGGTAAAGAAAATGATTTATGCCAAATAGTTGAAGGTCAGACAATAAGGAGACACTATGAAAATAAAAATCTGTGTTTCACTTATTTTTTTATGTACTTGTTCCACACAATGCCAAACGCAACAAGAAAGTGAGTTTCCTCAAAAGAATATTTATTTCGGTGATATTCATAACCATTGCAATGTCGGCTACGCAAAAGGGTCATTGGAACGAGCATACGATATTGCACAAAATCATCTTGACTTTTACTGCTTTACTCCCCACTCCCAATGGCACGATCAACCACAAAATAGTAATCTGGAACGTTTCACGGCTGCGTACCACGATGTCGCGCAAAAGTGGGATATGATCAAACGCTACGCCAATGATGCTAATCAGCCCGGCAAATTTGTTTCATTCATTGGTTATGAATGGCATTCCAGTATGTACGGCGATGTGTGCATGATTATGCCAGGTGATGACGGTGAGCTGCGATATTTTGGCGACATCAAAATGATTCAACAATATGCGCAAGAGAATAACGCGATATTAATTCCCCATCATCCGGCTTATATGCAGGGAATGCGCGGACAGAATTGGAGTGTGTTAGGACCGCTTAATATCTCACCCGTGGTCGAAATATTTTCCGAGCATGGAGACGCGGAATCGGATCGAGCGCCATTTCCTTACATCAGGCACAGCATGGGCGGCAGGTATACGAAAAACACAATTCAATATTTATGGAGCCAGGGCATCCAGGTTGGCATTGTCGCCAGCACAGATGATCATTTGGGACATCCCGGAAGCTACGGTGAAGGATTGGCTGCTGTCTATGCCGATACTTTGACGCGTGAATCCATCATGGAAGCGATTAAAGCCCGTCGCACATACGCTGTCAGCCAGGATCGCATCGAACTGGATTTTCGATTGAACGGCCACTGGATGGGAGAAACGATTCCTGCTGTTTCATCCCGGAAAATTTTTGTGAAAATCAAGGGAAAAGATGTGATCGATCGGGTTGAGGTGCTGCGAAATAACAAAGTGATTTATCGCGATCATCCGGTGGATCGGGATATTAATAATGCAAGCTGGGAAAAGCCTGTGCTCTGCCGGATCGAATACGGCTGGGGTCCATGGGGTGGCTTCAATGCAGAACGAATTATCGATTGGAATTTTGATATTCACGTGACTAACGGCAAATTACTTTCAGCTACACCCTGTTTTCAATGCGGCCCATTGGACGAAAACCGGCGTAATAAAATAACGCCGGTTGATAATCATCGGTGCCAGCTTAGCTCTTACACATCCCGAAAGCAGGCGTATGAAGAACGGGCGACCAACAGCGTTATCCTGGAAATACAAGGGACTCCCGAAACTGAATTGGCTTTAACGCTTACGCAACCGACTGAAATGAAATATAAGAAAACATTAAGCGAGCTGACCGAATCCAATGATATTATCTTTACCGGTGGAATGCCATCGGAATCGATTATGATCCACCGCATTGTATTTGCAGATAATTACTTCACTGAGTTTAATTTCAAGGATCGGCATACCAGTGACATTACAGATTGGTACTACGTTCGGGTGACGCAAACTAATGGCAGTCTAGCCTGGTCCAGCCCGGTTTGGATTGAGGGCAAAAAATAGCGATTCAAATTTGATAATTGAACTTCCTGCCTTTGTGAATTTTGGTAATAATTACGAGGAGACGAAGCGATGCAAGATATTAACAGACGCTCATTCATAAGCAAGTCAACCGCTGCCTCAGCCGGTGTTATAGTTGGTTTGCCAATCGTTACAAAATCCTATGCGAAATCCAGTCCGAATGACACGATAAACATTGCCATGATTGGAACACGAATCCGATGGCAAAAACTTTTTCCGGCATTGGCAAACGTACCGAATGTAAGAATAGTTACGTTATGCGATATTGATCAACGCTTGCTTCCGGAGGCTGTCTCTGCAGTTGAAGCGCTGACAGGCCATAAACCGAAAACAGAAACCGAATACCGCAAGGTTCTTGAAGATAAACATATTGATGCCGTTGTTATTTCAACGCCCAATCATTGGCACGCCCTGCAGACGATCTGGGCATGCCAGGCCGGGAAAGATGTTTATGTTGAAAAGCCTGTCTCTCATACCATTGTCGAGGGCAGAAAGATGGTTGAGGCGGCCAGAAAATACAACCGAGTTGTTCAGGCAGGAACGCAATCCAGAAGTAGTACAGGAATGATTGACGCCATCAAATTTCTGCACGAAGGCAGACTTGGTGAACTCTATATGGTGAAAGGACTTTGTCTGAAACCTCGCGCAAGTATTGGTCACACAATAGATAGCGAAATTCCGATTGGCGTGAATTGGGATACTTTTTTGGGCCCGGCTCCCTATCGCCCATTCAATGAAAATAGATTCCATTACAAATGGCACTGGTTCTGGGATACGGGCAACGGTGATTTGGGAAATCAAGGCCCACATCAGACGGATATTGCCCGTTGGGCGTTGAACATAAGAACTCATCCGATAAAAATCAGCGGCGTCGGTAAAATTTATGTTTGGGATTCCGATCAGGAAACGCCAAACACACAGCATATTGAATTTGAATATGAAGACGGCAGAATCATCCAATTCGAAGTACGAGGCATGGCATCTAATCCGGAAGCGGGCATCCGAATAGGAAATATCTATTTCGGCCACAAAGGATGGATGGGCACGAATCACACCGACGGTCGCACCAGTCAGGTGCATTATACCGATATAAAACTTCAACCAAATGGTTTTTCATCATATAAAGAAGAAATTGGCCCCATTTTTTCAGATAAACCGCGGGACGTCGTGGATTATGTAAAACCAGAAGTTGAAGAAGCGCTTATTCTTCATTTTCAGAATTTCATTGATTGTGTCCGCTCGCGAAAATGGCAGGATTTGAATGGTGAAATTCTGGATGGCCATTTATCGTCTTCGCTTTGTCATCTCGGCAACATTGCTTGCCGGTTGAATAGAACGCTCGAATTCAATCCAAATTCTGAAAAATTTGTTAATGATGAAGAAGCCGACAGCTACTTAACCAAAATGTATCGTGCGCCTTATTTACTGCCGGAGAAAGTTTGAGGTAAGTGAGATGGTAGATGTGAGATGAAAGACGTTTGAACCGCAATCATTTATGTTGCAGGATTCTTCATTTTCGGAAAGGTATAAAGTAAATGACCGAATTGCCGCTATCAAAAAAAATAGGTCTTTTCCTGGCCTCAATTGCTCCTGGTTTCTTTTTGGTCGGATATAATATCGGAACCGGCAGCGTCACAACAGCGGCCTCAACCGGCGCCCAATATGGGATGATGTTTATCTGGCCGTTGCTGTTGTCGTGTGTGTTTACTTATATTCTGATCATCGCATTTGGCAGATATACAGTCGTCACCGGCGAGACAGCGCTATTCAGTTTTCGGAAACACTTCGGCATTGGAATGGCAATTTTTGTTTTAATCTCGGTGGTGTTCAGCGAGTGGGTCGCCTTTATGGGGGTAATGTCTGTTGTCACCGAAGTTGTAAAAGAATGGAGCCGTCCATTAACAGCTTCCGGCGAAGGTTTCAACATGATTATTTTGACCATCCTTTTTGGCGGTTTAATCTATTATTTCTTTTGGCGAGGCTCGCACCGGTTTTTTGAAAATATCCTGATGATTTTCGTCAGCATTATGGGATTAAGTTTTATCGCCACCATGTTCATGGTCATCCCGGAACCGATGGAAGTTATTAAAGGCTTGATTCCCACGCTTCCCAAAGAGTCTAATGCAGCGTTGCTTATTGCCGGGATGGTCGGCACCACCATGGGCGGCGTGCTGTATTTAGTCCGCTCCATTTTAGTGCAGGAAAAGGGCTGGCAAATTAAAGATTTTAAAGAAGAAAAACGCGATGCACTCATTTCGTCATTTTTTATGTTCCTGCTCAGCGCTGCAATTATGGCTTGCGCTGCCGGTACGCTTTATCCCCGCGGGCTTGCTGTTGATAACGCCATCGACATGGTTAAGCTGCTCGAACCGCTGGCAGGGCGTTTTGCCATTTCCATTTTCGTAGCAGGAATTATTAGCGCCGGCTTATCATCATTGTTCCCCCATCTGTTGCTTGCGCCGTGGTTTTTAGCGGACATCACCAATCAACCGCGGGACATGAAACGGCGGCGGAATAGATTGATTGCATTATTCACCGTCAGTCTTGGTTTGGTCGTGCCAGTATTCGGTGGCCGGCCGGTGTTGATTATGATAATTTCTCAGGTACTGGCAGCGATTGCCACGCCGGTTATTGTTTTACTGATGCTCATCCTTCAGAGTAAAAAAGACGTTATGGGAGAACACAAACCCCAATTAGGCTTTAATTTGTTAATTGGATTTATATTTTTATTTACCGTGTTTATGGCAATTACGGGGATTATTGGAATAAAAGGATTGTTCTAAAAGCGATCTGCAATCAGCTTTCTGCGATTAACGTTTTAATAAAAATTGATTACTCAAAATATAGTTGGAGACTACATTATGAGCATAAAAGATTCTAAAGTGACTTTCAATGTCGATACGCTTTCCGTGCATATATTCCCGAATCGCCAGGCAATGGGTGAAGCCGCCGCCCACCATATTTCTGACAAAATGCAGAAACTTATTCGTGAGTACGGATCAATTCGAATGATATTCGCGTCGGCTCCTTCCCAGAACGAAGTATTGGCGACGCTGTCAACCCTGCCGGGCATTGACTGGTCAAAAGTAACAGCGTTTCATATGGATGAATACATTGGCATTCCGGGCGACTCTCCACAAAGTTTTGGATATTATATTCGCGAACATCTTTGGGACAAAGTGTCACCAAAGCACGTGCATTTCATAAACTCCCTGGCTGAAAATCCCCAGAAAGAATGCCGCCGCTATGCAGCACTCATTTCTGAAAGCCCGATAGACATTGTTTGTATGGGGATTGGTGAAAATGGACATATCGCGTTTAACGATCCGCCTGTCGCAAATTTTAATGATCCCGAAGTCGTAAAAATTGTAGAACTTGATGAAGCATGCAGGCGCCAGCAAGTGAATGACGGATGTTTTTCCTCACTTAGCGTCGTGCCTAAAACAGCGATTACATTGACAGTTCCAACGTTGTTTTCAGGCAAACATTTAATCTGCGTTGTGCCCGGCCCAACAAAAACAAAAGCGGTATTCAATACGCTAACGAATCGAATAGATGCGACCTGCCCGGCGACAATTTTAAGAACGCACCCACAGGCTGTTTTATATCTGGATAAAACTGCTGCTGCAAAATTAGATGATGGCGGCCTGAGTTAAAAAAATTTCGTACTAAAATTTTGCACAATGATGAAATTTATTCTAATGAAACTTTAAATGCCGCCACAACAACGAAACGCCAATAGCAGTAATGCATGCAAAACATGTCAAGATGGATGCTAATATCCAGCGACCGTAGATCCAATATCCGGTTGCAAACAGTGCCGCATAAACCGTAAAACAGCCCAGTACCATACACAATATACTGATCGGAAAATCAGACGCATCTTTCTGGTATTCCATTACTTCGTCATCTTTCATGGAGTTGAATACATAGCGCCATCCGGGACCACCTGGCCGTGTACGTTTATAAAACGTATATAATGTATCCATGCGTGTTGGTGGCGTAAGGAAAGTGGCCAGGAGCCAAACAATTGTTGTAATACCAACGCCAAGCAATAATTTAATCGCTTCCGATGGAATTGGCAATCCGGTGATGGGGTGAACAAATTCAAAATAGATGGCTACTATAAATGAAATAATCATTGCCACAATTTCACTATATGCATTAATTCGCCACCAGAACCAGCGCAGGATATAAATCAAACCTGTCCCCGCGCCGACTTGCAATAAGATTTGAAAAGCTTGTAGTGCATTTTTTAATGCCAATGCTAATATGGCTGAAACAATCATTAACGCAATAGTACTTACACGTCCAATAAAAACCAGATGTTTTTCGGTAGCATCCGGCCTAACAAATCGCCTGTAGAAATCATTAACAAGATACGATGCCCCCCAGTTTAAATGAGTTGATGCCGTCGACATAAACGCTGCGATTAGCGAGGCCATTACCAGTCCCAGCATTCCATTTGGCAACAGTGATAACATTGCCGGATAGGCAAAATCATGTCGAATAATATGCGGATCAATATTGGGGAATGCGTGCACCATAGAAGGAATATCGGGAAACACAATTAATGATGCCAACGCAACTAGAATCCATGGCCAGGGACGCAATGCATAATGCGCAACATTAAACAATAATGAGGCTCCCAATGCTCCCCGTTCTGATTTAGCAGATAACATCCGTTGCGCAATGTAGCCACCACCGCCCGGTTCAGCTCCCGGATACCATACACTCCACCACTGAACAGCCAACGGTAAAATGAATAATGGAATCAATTCCTGCATATTGGAAAAATCCGGTAACAACGCAAGCCGGGTGCTTACAGCACCATGTGCCAGCATGTTTGTTATTCCACCGATCTGAGGCAATCGTAAAAGAATAATCGCAGCTCCCACTGAACCGATCATAGTAACAATGAATTGAATAAAATCTGTTAAAACAACGCCTCGCAAGCCACCTAAAGCGCTATAAATTGCAGTGATTGTATACATAATGGCAAGTGTTTTCAATGCAGACCAATGAAGCATCACAGCGCCGATTTTTATCAACGCTAAAGAAATCATCGCCAGCACCATAATATTGAAAAAAGCGCCAAGATAAATCGCCCGGAATCCACGTAAAAATGCTGCGGCCTTGCCACTATAACGAATTTCATAAAATTCAAGGTCGGTCATTACATTGGAACGGCGCCATAATTTAGCATAAACAAAAACCGTCAACATCCCGGTTAGCAGGAACGCCCACCAGGCCCAATTGCCGGCTACACCATTTTGACGAACAATATCGGTCACCAGATTAGGAGTATCCGTTGAAAACGTCGTCGCCACCATGGATGTACCAAGCAGCCACCACGACATATTCCGGCCGGAAAGAAAAAATTCAGTCGTGCTTTTGCCGGCAGTTTTCATCGCATATAAACCAATCAGCAATGTAATTGTAAAGAAGGAGAGAATAATTGTCCAGTCCAGCGCATTAAGTATCATAAACGACGGCTCCTGTTTTTTTTTAAGTAATAATAATCAACGCAAGCGATCAGTAAATTGAATTAATTCAATATAAAATTGGACAGACAGATAATTAGAGAAATAGCAATTTATCGGGCTCAATATGGCGGTTCGAGATTCTATACTTCGATAGCCTTGATCAGCATAGCAGAAATTTAATGCTCCAGATTTCCTGATGAGTGTTTCTATTAATTGAATGCTAAACTAAATATATCAAAGTTCATAAATGTAAGATATGTAATTTTTGTATCATTTGCAAGTAACATGTGTAACTAAACAATGTGAAATTATAATTTTATCATATGGCTATTTTATAGGAACAAAATAATGGACAGCTTGTAAAAAGAGAAATGTTAGCCAGTATTAGTAAATAGATTTGTGTTTCTGAACCAAAGAAAAACTTTTGATGGCGTGAGTTAGATCTAAGCAATAATTATGAATTTGAGCCATGGATAGATACTGATTTAAACGGATTTTATTTTTTTATGTTCTATATCCGCTTTTCATCCGTGTTAATCAGTGTCTAAAATATATACGTGTATAGATGAGCAACTTTAAAGTTACTGAATCAACAAAATGAAAATTAGCATGCATGCTTATTGTGTAAATAAAACGGACAAGATAATTTCCATCGATGCTATGTGGGACAAAGAGCCATGGAACTGTATTAAATCCCTGTCGATCGAAAGCGATAATGATTGGGAGCCAACCTTTAAGCCTTCTACGGAGGTAAAACTTTGTTACGATACTGAAAATCTATATTTAATATTTCGAGTGAAGGATCAATACATAAAATGTACAACCTATCACCACAACGGTCCGGTTTGGGAAGATTCCTGCGTTGAATTTTTCTTTTCCCCATTTTCCGTAACTCACTATGGTTATTTCAATATAGAAATCAATTGTTGCGGCTATGCCCTGATGGCATTTCAACGTGTTCCAAATATCGACTATGATTTATTTACAATTGAGGATATTGAAACCACGAAAATTGCACGGACAATAAACACTGCTGTTATTAATGAAATGGAGCAGCCAAGTGAATGGTCAATCGAATACAAGTTGCCATTTAAAATATTAACAAAATATACTAAATTCCCCTACCCTATGAAAGGAGATAACTGGCTGGCAAATTTCTATAAATGCGCAGAAAATAATTCTCATCCTCACTGGTTAAGCTGGGCAAGAATTAAAAATCCTCAACCTGATTTTCATCTCATTCAATATATGAAAACGCTTTCATTTGGCTAAAGTTGGAATTCCATGTTCGATTATAATATTTCGAATAATGTAGAAAGTCTTCATACTTCCAATTTATCCACTCAACAATGACTGAGAAAATACACTTTTTCCTTGTGCTTCTTTGTGTTCTTTGTGATTTTGTAGCCGGACAGATATAAATATTTTTATTTTACTTGCGTTTGTTAGATTGATGTCTTATTTTTTCTTTTGTTAGGCGACGCCTTATTCCAATAAGATCGAATTGACTAATAATATCGGGCAAGCCAAACAGACAATTATTGACCCAATTTCAATTCAATTATTTTGAATTCTGCTTAAATTGAAGCCAGAAAAATCCAATTTAAATATATCAAGAAACGTCCTAAATCGATCCTTGCAATTCAATAAGTTGAGGAATTTCCAGAAAATGAAAAAACATTCAAAAGTTGAGGCGCTTGTTCAAAAAGAAACGGGGCAGAAACTAATTTACCCACCTACTGAAAAAATACAGACACTGATCGTTGATAATTTTCCGAGGCTGGGCAAACTTACAGCTTTGCGCTTTTTAGAATGGGCCCAACAACATGAAGGTTGAACCGTTTCACTGCCTACTGGTAAAATGCCCGAGCATTTTATAAAGTGGGTGACTCATCTGCTAAACACCTGGCAAAGCAAAAACACTCAAAAAATGCTTGAAGACTATCGTATTGACCCGGCAAAAAAACCTGACTTGTATAGTTTTCATTTTATCCAGATCGATGAGTTTTATCCGATTAATTCTGCGCAGCATAACAGTTTCTATTATTATGTTAATAAATTCTATATAAAAGGGATGGGCTTCGATACCGAAAAAGCGATGCTTATTAATCCGAACAAGATTGGCCTCAATACCGGTGAATAGCTTGAAGATGTTTGGCCAGAGTATATTGTGGATATTTCTCTTCGTACTAGTTACCCTAAAAATGCCCTGGAAAAAAGGCAGAAACAAATTATAGAATCGATCGACCAGTTTTGCACAAATTATGAAAAACGGATCCGTGAATTGGGTGGTATCGGATTTTTTCTGGGTGGAATCGGCCCGGATGGCCATATTGCTTTTAATGTGCAAGGTTCCGATCATTTCTCCACGACACGATTAACGCCAACCAACTATGAAACTCAGGCTGCAGCAGCTTCTGATTTGGGCGGGATTGAAAATTCACGCAATCGGCTGGTTATTACGATCGGGTTACAGACAATCACTTACAATCCGGATACCACGGCGATAATAATCGCTGCTGGTGAAGCAAAGGCTCGCATGATCAGGCAAGCGATTCAATCTGAAATGAATAATTATTTTCCGGCATCCGTTCTGCAAAAATTGCCGAATGCCAGTTTTTATATCACGAAAGGTGCTGCTAAATTACTCGATGAACGATTTTTAAATTCCATATCCAATCAGGAAACTTTAAAACCACAGATTATCCAACAGGTAATCACCGATTTAGCCCTTGCAAAAAATAAAAAGCTGACAGAACTAACGAGGGATGATTTCGATCAATCCCCGGCCGGAAAGGTGATTCTCAATCATTTGAGTGAGAACATTGATAATGTGTTGAAAGCTGAAGAGCAGGACTATATTCAACGCATTAATTGTACTCTGGATATACCTAACCTGGATAAACCAGAATTAAAAAAATTAGACAGGATAACAGGATGAACAGGATTTCTTAGAGGAAGAGATTATACAA
>JAFGDW010000201.1 GCA_016931935.1 Candidatus Zhuqueibacterota bacterium
AGGCTGATTTCTACTATTGAAAAGATTCGCCTAAGGAGAATGCGCCTTCGGAGCATACCAGGACATCCTTCATCCGGACATAGATATTAAGGAAATTCTCCCGACCCGTTGAGGCAAAAGTGCGGAATCCAGTCTCGCCTTGCGGGATGCGCCATGGCGTGTCGGAATTACAACACAACTGAATAGAACATAACTTCTACATAACGATAGCACATTATACAGAATAAAATTTGGAAGCTAAACTAGTTGTAATTTTGCATTACATTCTCAATTCTCCGTGCACCGTTTTCCGTTCTCCGCAGTTTTATTCCGCCTCCGCCAATTCCATTTCCACCTGCTCTTCCGTTTCAATAGCAATTCCGGATGTTGGACTGGCATTCATGAGCATGCCAATTTCATCGCCCGAAAAAATTTTATCAATATCCAAAATAATTATAAATTCATCGTCACGTTTGCCCATGCCCTTAATAAAAGCCGTATCGAGACGCATACCAATTTTGGGCGCCGGTTCGATCAACCGCGGCTCGAGTTCAATCACCTCTTCCACAGAATCAGCCAACGCGCCGAGCACGGTTTCTTCATCATCGACCAGCAATTCGACGATAATAATGCAGGTGTCAACAGATTTAACGACTTCCTGCATACCAAATTTTAATTTAAGGTCAACAACCGGTACAACATTTCCCCGTAAATTAATAACTCCGCGCATAAAATCCGGAGTTCTGGGCACTTTCGTGACTTTCGTAAAATCCAGAACTTCACGCACTTTGGATATTTCCAGCGCATATAATTCATCGTCGAACTTGAAAGTCAGGTATTGGGTTGTTTCCGTTATATTCGAAACGCTCATAACTATTCTCCTTATAGACCGAATAGAATTGCACTAAAATTCAAGGCAGTTGTGCAAAATTCAATTGTTCTTATTTGTGACAGAGAGCATAGTGCATAGCGCATAACGAAAAAGTAGTGATCGGTAATCCCGCCATTATTTAGCGGGATCACCGAAAACCAGATTCACCACCATGCGCCATACATTTTACGCTGCTCTATTCACTCTTCACTATTCACTTGATTCGTCTAACATCTCACGTTTTCAATATTTCTCAAATTCTTCTTCACCACTCATCCCGTTATCTTCCAATTCCAACATTACACCTACGGGTTCGCCTTTCGGTGTTACTTTGGTTTTTGGACTGCGAGATTTTTTTGGAGATTTTATTGAACGTACCGGTTGCTCAAGATTAACCGACCGGCGTCGATTGTCATGCATCCGGAAGAAATCGACCGATTGCTGCAACTGGCGCGCCTGTTCCGACAATTCCTCCGCTGTGCTGGCCATCTCTTCAGATGCCGAAGCATTCTGTTGAGTCACGGAATCAAGCTGCTGGATTGCCGTATTCACCTGTGCCGCGCCGGATTGTTGCTCGCGACTGGCCACGCTGATTTCCTGCACCAAATCGGCAGTTTTCTGAATATCCGGAACCAGCTTGTCCAGCATTTCACCCGCCCTGCCAGCGACATCAACCGTGCTGCCAGCAAGTCCGTTAATTTCGCCAGCAGCGGCCTGACTGCGTTCGGCAAGTTTACGCACTTCGGATGCCACCACGGCAAAGCCTTTGCCTTGCTCACCGGCGCGCGCCGCTTCAATGGCTGCATTTAGCGCCAACATATTGGTTTGTCGGGCTATTTCTTCAATAATGGAAATTTTTACAGCGATTTCGTTCATTGCGGTTACAGCTTCGCGCACAGCTTCACCACTGCGTTTGGCATCGTCAGCGGCTTTGATGGAAATTTTCTCCGTCTGTGCTGCGTTATCTGCATTTTGCGAAATATTCGCCGCCATTTGTTCCATCGATGATGAGGCTTCCTCAGCCGCTGCCGCCTGTTCGGTAGCACCCTGAGAAATTTGTGCAGAACTTGCGCTCATTCCCTGACTACCATGAGCCACTTGTTCAGATGCTTCCTGAATATCGCTCATGACTTGCGTCAGCCCGTCAATCATTTTCACCAGCGCTTGCATCAACTTGTCCCGCCCGGAACGTTCTTTCACCGTGACGGTCAGGTTACCTTCAGCAATTTCCTGGGCGACATCGCTGACTTCATTCATAGCGTCAATCAGTAAATTCAAATTGCGTTTAATTTCATTGAAATCGCCTTTGTATTCATCGGATATTTTTTCAGGAATATCGCCTTTGGAAATTCGATCCACATACTCCGCTGTCACATTAATCGGTCCAACAAATGCATTAATTAAATCATTAACACCGGTTACCAGCCTGGCCCAGTCACCCTTGAACGCCTTGGCATCACCGCGGGTATCGAGCTTACCGTCTTTGGTGGCATTGATTAGCATATTAACTTCGCTATTGAGCTGTTTCAGATTTGTGCGAACCTGTTCAATCGTATCATTAATAAATGCTTTTTTACCCGGAAATTTTTCCAGCGGCGCATCGAAATTGCCATTGCCAAACTCGGCAATACAGGCCATCGACTTTTTCTTCACGGTAATGTGGCCGTTGACCATGTCGTTCACGCCTTTGGCCATAAATTTGAACGAACCTTCAAAATTATCCACCGGAATATTCACATCAATATCACCGGCCTCATGTTCTTTGGACATATAGTTCATTTCATGAATGAACTCTTTAATATTGCCACGCAAGCGCTCAATATTTTCATTAATAAACGCTTTTTTGCCAGGGAACTGCTCCAGGTTGGCATCAAAATTACCTTTTCCAAACTCGGCAATGCAAGCCATTGCTTTTTTCTTGACGTTAATGTGGCCGTTCACCATATCATTAACACCTTTGGCCATCACTTTATATGCGCCTTCAAATTTATCCAGCGGGATATTGACGTCAATATCACCGGCCTCATGCTCTTTCGACATATGATTCATTTCATGGATAAATTCTTTTACATTATCGCGCAGACGCTCAATATTTTCGTTGATGAACGCTTTTTTGCCGGGAAATTGTTCCAACGGCGCATCGTAATTACCTTTGCCGAATTCAGCAATACAGGCCATCGCTTTTTTCTTTACAGAAATGTGGCCGTTGACCATTTTATTCACGCCTTGCGCCATTTCCCGATATGCGCCCTGGAATTTATCAACCGGCATATTCACATCAATATCACCGGCATCATGTTGCTGACTCATATGGTTCATATCATGTATCAATGAATCAAGTGCAGTAATACATTTGTTCAAATTATTTTTAATTTCATTGAAATCACCATTGTAATTTTCCGTAATCGGCGCTGGAATATCACCGTTGGAAATCCGCTCCACATATTCTGCTGCTACATTCAGCGGGCCGATCACTGCGTCCAGTGTGTCATTTACGCCCTGCACGATTTTTCTGAAATCACCTGCATGTTTGGTTGCATCAGCACGGGTATCAAGTTTTCCCTTTACAGCGGCTTCAGACAACAATTTTGAATCGCTGACCAACAGGTTAACGGCATCAATGCATTTGTTCAGGTTATTCTTAATTTCATTAAAATCGCCGTTATATTTATCGGTGATCTTTGCCGGAATGTCACCATTGGAAATTCGATCGACATATTCAGCAGCCAGGTTTAATGGGCCAATGACTGCGTCCAGTGTGTTGTTTACACCGACAACAATATCACGAAATTCAAAATTGATCGCCTCCGGGTCCCCACGGGTATCCAGTTTGCCATCCAGCGCTGAAGCGACCAACTGCCGTATTTCTGCCAATAGCGATTTAATAATGGATGCCACATTGCGCATCAGCACCAGCCCCAAAAAGAGAGCGATAATCACACCGGCAATAATGAAACTGATCATCGTCATTGATGCACGATTTGCTAATTTTGTATTAGCTTCCGAAGTGGATTTGGCAATATCAATTTTTTGGTTCAGCATAACATCAATTACTTTTTGTAAATCACTATTTGCCTGATATCCTGCACCATTCATTAATACAACTGCTTCATCGTGCTTGTTATTGTTAACCAAAACACTCATTTGGTCGGCAATTTTTTGGTATTGATTTTTTGCCTTGACAAAATTTGCAAAATCACGTTTACCTTGTTCTGTTATAATTGTTATTTCATACAGATCACCATTCGTTTGCATTTCATCGTAAAGCTCATTCATTTTTCTGATATGTTCGGCTCTTTGGTCTGTTGTTTCCGCCATAATCAAATCCCGCACGTTAACCCGTAATCGTTGAAATGCATCAGAGACGTGGGCGAGTTGTGATATCGGCACAGTTACCTGTTCATATAGTAATGTATCTGCCTTCTCCACACTTCTTATATTTATAATACCAGTCACACCAATTACGATAGCAATCGCCAGGATAGCCATCAACGACAGAAGTACTTTACTTCCCATTTTCAAATTTTTTAACATAACTCCTCCGGAGTAGTTAGTATTATTTAATCAACAGCATTCAGTGAGTTGTCATTACGGATGAATGAACCTTTTCATCCAGCTTAAAAACATCCGAAACATATGTTATAATTCAGGGTTGGACCTATACCAATTGTACATCCGGCTTCCCATACAATTTATTCTGGCGGAGACACATCCGATTCTGTGGTCAATTCCATTTTATAATATGTCAATTTCATTATGTTACCCATCCTTTTTATGAATAATTATTGAAGTGATTTCAGCAATTTCACACGTCTCACGTCTTCTAATATTTCTCAAATTCATTATCATCGGGCTGATGCGGTTCTCTCATTTCAATTGCCACGCCGCCGCCGGCTGTTTCTCCCGAAGCGTGAACACGAAGTTTGCCGAGTTTTTCTTTTGTCTGGATGTGGGCTATCTTGTTTTTTGGTACGTGTCGGCCAGGACGTTTAATACCTTGCGAATGGTGGTCATTCATTTTAAAGAACTCAATCGCGGCCTGCATCTGTTGCGCCTGGGCCGATAATTCTTCTGCCGTAGATGCCATCTCTTCGGAACCGGAGGCGTTTTGTTGAATGACCTGATCGAGCTGCTGAATCGCCCGGTTGACCTGTTCGGCGCCAGTACGTTGTTCGGCGCTGGCAGCATTTATTTCCTGAACAAGCTCGGATGTGCGTTGAATATCCGGGACTAATTTATCCAACATCGCACCGGCAGTTTGAGCGACTTCCACGCTGGTGGCGGCCAATTCACTAATTTCGCCGGCAGATTTCTGGCTCCGTTCCGCGAGTTTGCGCACTTCGGCCGCAACAACTGCAAAACCCTTTCCGTGCTCACCGGCGCGCGCCGCTTCAATGGCGGCATTCAGGGCCAGCAAATTAGTCTGCCGGGCAATTTCTTCGATGATAGAAATTTTGCCGGCAATTTCATTCATCGCTACCACAGCTTCTCCCACGGCTTTCCCACTGGATTGGGCGTCGCTTGCCGCCTGGAGTGCAATTTTTTCTGTCTGTTGCGCATTATCGGCATTCTGCTGAATATTGGCGGCCATCTCCTCCATCGATGATGACGCCTCTTCCGCTGATGCTGCCTGTTCGGTTGCGCCCTGAGACAGTTGCTCCGAAGTTGAACTTAATTCCTGGCTGCCTGAGGCAACATTAGCCGCTGCTTGCTTGACTTCACCAATAACATCCCGAAGCCGGACAATCATGGATTTCAGCGATGATGCCAAAATACCCACTTCGTCTTTTTGATCTATTTCAATTTTAGCGTCCAGATTGCCATCGGCGACTTCATTGGCAAATGCCACACCTTTAATTAATGGATTGGCGATACTTGTGGCAATGAACAGTGCAATCAGGCCGACGACCGCTGCGATTACTATTCCCGTTATAGTAATCGAGCGAAATAACGCATTAATCGGCTCCCGGACTTCCGCTTCATCAATTTCCGCAAGGAGCGACCATTTCGTATTGCCAACCGTCACAGGTGTATAGGCCGACAGTACGGGATTACCATTATAATCATCAATCACTCTGGCATTTGTGCGACCGGCAATTGCATCTGTGGCGGCTTCGGTATCAACACCATTGCGCTGGACAGTCCCGGCAAATGATGCCTTCACAGAATGCCCGGTTGGGTCGAGATACGAGTCGGAACGCATTAGTTTATCCTGACCAACAAGGTAGGTTTCTCCGGTTTTGCCCATGCCATCACGTTGCTGCATAACCGAATTGATTGCATCCAGTGGCAATTGCAGCGCAACTATCATTTCGGTTTTGCCATTTTGTACAACAGGTTGAGCAATAAATGCTGCCGGCTCGCCGTTGCTCGGTGCATACGGTTCGAAATCAGCAAATCCGATCTGTTTTGTGCTTAACACTTCACGCGTTAGTTTACCAAGATTCGATGTTGAGTATTTTCCATTGACCAAATTGGTTTGATAATCTGATTCCCTCGCCACAGTATAAAAACAGTATCCGTCGGGATTAACTAAAAACAGATCATAATAGCCGTACAGTTGCGTGTATTTGGCATAAAACTCATTTCCGCCTTCATCAACCGGACAAAAGGCTTCGGCCACATCTATTTCCGCCAGAATCGCCCAGTCCACGCCCTTCAGTTTAACCGGCGCATAAGCAGCGAGCACCGGATTGCCATTATAATCAAGAATGACTTCCTCACCTTCATTTCCAGCTAGGGCCGCATCCGAAGCATCTGTTTCAACTTTGCCCTTTGTAGGATTTGCAAACGAGGCGGCCACAGAATGATTTTTGGGATCAAGATATGAATCCGAACGCATCAACTTGTCCGGACCAATCAAATAGGTTTCACCGGTTTTTCCCATGCCACTGCGTTCGCTCATGATTTTGTTTATTGCGTCGTTGGAAATCTGTAACGCCAACACCCCCAGGGTTTTTCCGCCATCTTCCACCGGGCAGGCCACAAACATCGATGGTTCTCCACTGGATGGTTCATACGGTTTCATATCTGACAAGACTGCATCTCCGGTCCGAAGCGCTTCCTTCCACAATTTTGCCAGGTGCGTGGATTCGCGGCTTAGCTGGGTACCGAAATCCGGTTCCTGGCCAACGGTAAAATAAACATCACCATCTTCCGGAGAAATCAGAAAAACATCATAGTAACCGTATGCCTCCTCATAAAATTTGAATGTGCTCACGTACATATCATAGGTCGTTCGATAGGTCGGTTCCTGAAGCAGGCTTCGACCGGTCAAGCCCTTTTTTCTGGCTGCAGCACTGGCTTTTTCCAGTTCAATCATTGCCATTTTTGTATGGGGATTGTCAGCCAAAACTTGCACATCGCCCACTCGTTCAGTGAAGAATGTTTCGACCTGATGTTTTTTAATGTCACGGATTGCCTGTAGTTTATCAAAAGCCTCCTTACGCAAGGTGGAAACCGTTTCCATTAACACACCCATGTCGCCTTCACGTTCTTTAAAATATTTTTCAATCTGTGCTTTTTTGATGCCACGCATCGCCTCCAGTTGATTGTATGCGGTTTTCATTAATGCATTTGTTGCGAGTCGGCTGCTCCACCAGCCCACAATTAAAATCGGGATGATTCCCACAATCAGAAATAATCCGATTAATTTTGGCTTCATTTTAATGTCTGTCAGTTTTACCATGAGTTGCTCCTTAAATATAATTTATGTATTCCATCTATTTAAACCGCATAGAGCATGGCGCATAGGGCGTAGCAAGAATAATTTTTGCTCTGTATCAAACATTTTACGATAGACCGAAGTATTTTTGCTATGCTCTTAGCGCTTTGCCGAAATATCCTTGCCATGCGCTATGCGCTATGCGCCTTGCGCTCTGCTCAAAAGGCATAGGTTATTTCAAACGCAATCGAAGTGGCCGAAGCGGCCGGATCCCCCTTGCTGTTTATGAACACGTTCTGGTCAGAAATGTCCATCCGGAATTCCATAAGTGCGCCCATTCCCTCGCCCAATTTAAATGTCGGGGCGATCGTGATCGCTTTGCGCTGCTCTGCGGCTCCTGTTCCCAATCGAGCTCCCTGTTTATCATTAAAGTAATCGAACCGCATGGTCAGGCCGACGACATCGGAGAAATCCGCATGGCCCATTACGAGAAATCCCGACCAGGCCTGGGTAGAGTCTCCGACATCGGTCTTGCCGATATTCAATTCGCCGCCGAACGTGATATTCGGTAATGGTGTCAATGTCAAATCAATATCGAACACGTTTTGAAATTTGCCTTCTGCATTTTCTGCACCAATAACATCCGACAGCCCGATGCCGCCGAAATCGCCAAATGAATAGCCAAAACGTCCCCCAACTGTTTTCGCTTTGTTGAGATCGACATTCTGGTCCCAGCCATTGCACAGGTAGATCGAAACATTCATGCCGGCGGTTAAACTACCGCTGCACATCACACCACTCAGGTTAGCCGGCAATCCGTAATTGTATACCAATGCATGCGAATATTGAAACATATCCGGAGCATCCACCATTTCAAACCCGATCGGGGCGTTGAACTTACCGAAAATAATATCCCACGACGGACAGCAAGCCGGCTTGTATGTGATGTACCCCTGTTCTGCATCGAGCATCATACCGCCAGCGCCATCGTTCACCCATTCCAGGTCGGTACGGATCGATCCGGTTTCACCAAATGATTTGGTAATATCCAGCTCCACCTGATCAAGTCCAAACGAATTGCTGCTCGATACCGGATCAGCGGCATAGCTGGCATCGACGAAACCGTTTATTTCAGGCATGTGCGTGCGTGTCGAGATCGATTGAACATTGGTCGGACATTTTGGGACGTTTGGTTGTGGCGGTTCACCGGGAGGTTCTCCCAGATCAAGCTCCATCAGTGCATTCTGACGCAGTTTGATGTCTTTGGTTAATTCCAGCAAATTTAAAATTATGCCGTTTATAACCAGTGGATTTGTATCATTATTGATCTGACCAAGATTGTCTTGTATTCGTCCGGCAAGCTTATCGAGTGCATAAAAAAGGCTGGACATTTCATCAGTTGTGTCAATTTGATCGGAATTAGTTTTGAGTAACGTAAATAATCGATTGAGTGATTTTACTGTAAAGCAGAACGATTGTGAAATTGTGCGAAGTGTATTTACTTCACTTTGCATGTTTGTGTTGTTATCGCTGTTCTTGAGTTGAAGTTGTACATTTTCCAACTGTCGTTCCAGCGCCTTGTGAAGTGTACACAACGTATCCCGTCCATCCAGGATGGCATGGGAAAGGCCTATTTTATCGTTAATCGGTAGGTCATCAGATTCAGCAGGTGGCAACGCTTTTTCCAACGTTGCTAATCGTTCCTGAATTTGCTGTATGGCTTTTTCCAGTATCGCCAGATTATTCTGATTATTTAACCCGGCAATTTGGCGCTTTAATCTTTGAATTTCCTCTCGTTGTGCCGCAGTTGTGATTTGACTCTGGGCTTCCAGTTTATCAATTCGCTCAGTGATCGACAAAATTCCTTGCGCAAACAGATTTGTAGAAATCAAGCAAATTACAAAAATAATTGCATGAAGCATTCGCAGGCACATCCCGTTCACATCCCGCTTCAATTCTTTTCCGGACATGATTGCATCCCTTCTACTCGTTATCACCCCATATAAATATTTTCCCCGGCAATCTTCCGTCGCTGTTGAATACTATTATACTCAGCAGCCTGCTGTCAACCGAAAACGTCTTTCTTTTTCATCTCACCTATTTTAATCATTATTATTAACGTCATTATTAACGTCTCACATCTCACATCTGGCGTCTCATGGATTAGTATCGCTCAAAGTCATCGTCAACCGCCGACTTATCATCCATTTTCAAATAGACACAGACGGGTTGCCCGGTTGGTTTCACCTTGATGATATTATTAGTTTTCGTCATGGTATTTTTTTGTGAAATAAAAGTCTGTCCAATCGTCGCTCAGGATTACACTCTGATTTGCATGCCCTTTGTGTATTGCCAGACATGGCAACCCTCACCCGTTTTGGAGAGAACCTTTAAATTGTCTAAATGCAGTATCGACCACAACAAAACAAAAGATTAATTTCTAAAAATTCATTTACTTTAATAATCCGCATAAACACGCGGATTATTTGTTAGTTGTAATTTCGTGCACTGAGCGATTGTGTCGGTTGGAGGCTTTGTGTCGAAACATTACATGAACTATGGCTAATTGACTTGCAAAAAGGATTTAGCAGAAGCGGGATAGCAAAAAGACAACCTGGGTGGAAGAAGCTTATATTAAAGCACAGGTGCGACACACTTATAACGTGCGTCGCACACTGTTACTGTCGCGGTATTTCACTGATACTAATATTTTTCAAAATCAACATCGCTTCTATCATCATTGTTACTGGAAAGGTCCACATTAATACCAACAAGCTCACCGGATTTCTTTACATGAGTTTTTTGTTTGTTGATTTTATGGTTTTTAGCAGGTTGTTTACTGGAAATCCTGGCGACCTTTTCACTCTTTAGTTTAAAAAATCCGACCGTGGATTGTAACTGTTGAGCTTGCGATGATAGTTCATCAGCCTGTGTCGCTGTTGCTTCAGACGACGCAGCATTTTGTTGTGTGACCTGGTCAAGTTGTTGAATGGCGCTGCTGATCTGTGCTACACCAGCCTGTTGTTCGCGAGTGGCCACGCTTATTTCCTGAACGAGATTAGCGGTTTTTTGGATGTCCGGCACTAATTTCTCCAGCATTTTGCTTGCGTTGCCCGCAACATCGACGGTTCGGCTTGCAAGTCCGTTAATTTCACCGGCTGCGACCTGACTGCGCTCCGCCAGTTTGCGAACTTCGGCGGCTACGACGGCAAAGCCTTTGCCTTGTTCCCCCGCTCGCGCTGCTTCAATTGCTGCATTTAAGGCGAGCATATTTGTTTGGCGGGCAATCTCTTCAATAATGCCAATCTTCTGGGCAATTTCATTCATTGCCTCGACCGCTTCTTTAACCACTTGTCCGCTTTCACGTGCATCTTCAGCGGCTTTCATCGATATTTTTTCGGTTTGTGCCGCATTATCCGCATTCTGGGAAATATTGGCTGACATTTGTTCTATCGATGATGATGCTTCCTCACTGGCAGAAGCTTGTTCTGTTGCACCCTGTGATATCTGCTCAGAACTTGCACTAACATTCTGACTTCCTTCAGCGACCAGTTCCGCTGCCTGCTGAATATCAGTAGCAAATTTCGTCAGGTTATCAATCATGGCATTGATATTTCGTTTGATTTCATTAAAATCGCCTCTGTATTCATCAATAATTCTTTCCGGGATGTCGCCTTTGGATATCTGGTCAACATATTCGGCGGTGACATTAATCGGGCCAACAAAGGCATTAATCAGGTCATTGATTCCGCTAACAAGTGTTGACCAGTCACCCTTAAACGAGGCAGCGTTTCCACGGGTATCGAGCTTACCATCTTTGGTTGTATTGATGAGCGCATTGACTTCGCTATTCAACTGTTTTAAATTTGCCCGGACTTGCTCAATGGTATCGTTGATAAATGCCTTTTTACCCGGGAACTTTTCCAGTGGGGCATCAAAATTTCCATTGCCAAACTCGGCGATACAGCCCATGGCTTTTTTCTTTACCGCAATATGACCAAATACCATATCGTTGACGCCTTTAGCCATGACTTTGTATGCGTCCTGGAATTTTTCTTCTGGCATCCTTACATCGATGTCGCCAGCGTCATGCTCACGACTCATGTTATTCATACTATGTATTAGCAAGTTAAGCGAATCGATACATCTGTTCAGATTATTTTTAATTTCATTGAAATCGCCATGATACGTTTCTGTAATCTTATCGGGTATATTGCCTTTCGAAATCCGATCCACATATTCCGCTGCCACATTAAGCGGGCCAATGACTGCATCAAGCATTTTATTAATACCCACCACAATCTCACGAAATTCAAAATTAATCGCCTCAACATTGCCGCGTGTGTCCAGTTTTCCTTGAACCGCAGCATCAATGAGCTTTGTGACCTCTGCAAGCATGGACTTAATGATTCCCCCTATATTGCGCGCTAATACGATTCCCAACAGCAGGGCAATCAGGCCGCCACCAATAATGAAGCCGATCATTATAGCTGTGGCGCGATTCGATAATTTAACATTATCGTCGAACGTCGTTTTGGCAATATCGATTTTTTGTTCCATCATCGTGTCAATCGCCTTTTGCAAATCTTCGTTCGCCTGAAATCCATTCCCGTTCATCAATGTATTTGCCTCATCTCGACGATTATTATTGAGTAACGTAATTATCTGATCAATAATTTTCCGATATTGTTTCTCTGTCTTCACATAAGCATCATAGTCACGTCTGCCTTGCTCGGTAATGATTAATTTTTCATACAGTGCCGCATAATTACCCATGATCTCATACAGTTCGTTGATTCTGGCAATATGGTTGTCCCGTTTTTCTGCAGTTTGCGCTATGAATAGATCGCGTACGTTTACCCGCACACGTTGAAACGATTCAGCAATTTGAGCAAGCTGGGTTATTGGTAGTGTCACCCGTTCATACATCATGGTATCGGCCGTTTCCAGCGATTTAAGATTGAGAATACCGGTTATGCCAATTATGATAGAGATCACAACAATAGCCGATAGCGAAAACAGCAATTTGACTCCAATTTTTGTGTTTTTAAACATAACATGTTCTCCTGTTAATATTTAATTCCTAAATCAATCGTGTCCTGCCTACAATAATCAAAACAGTAGCACGATAAAAAATACATGAACGTTTATCAAGGATTGAATTCTGTTACCGTCTGTTAAATTCATATTTCAGCATTAAAGCTGTCTTTTTTATCCGATTCTTTTTCCTGCAATACATTTGCATAGGATAGTTCATCCGCTGAAAATATTTTATCAATATCCAGAATAATAATAAACTCGTCGCTGCGTTTGCCCACGCCCTTAATGAATTCGGTGTTCAACCGCATACCAATTTGGGGGGCATGTTCGATATTCTTAGGCTCCATCTCGATCACTTCATCGACGGAATCGGCCATCAGGCCCAGTACAGTGTCATTATCATCCACTTTGATCTCGGAAATGATGATGCAGGTATCCACCGATTTTTCAATTGCAGCCATGCCAAACTTCAACTTTAAATCGACAACTGGCACGACATTACCGCGCAGGTTAATTACACCACGCATGAAATCCGGTGTTCGAGGGATTTTGGTGACTTTAATAAAATCCAGCACTTCACGCACCTTGGAAATTTCCAGGGCGTAATGCTCATTATCAAATTTGAATGTTAAATATTGGGTGGTTTCGGTAATTGTCGATGTGCTCATTTGCATTCTCCTTTTTCCACATTTACAATTTCAATTGCACAGAGTAACTGTTCCTGAGTTATTGGTTTTTGCAATGTTAGATTGGCCCCAAGAGCACTGGCGATATTGAGATAATCTTGAGCAGATTGTTTTCCACCACCCGATATAGCAATTATTTTAATTGCAGGATCAATTTTACGCAGAGCACGAATCGTTTCGATGCCTTCCATCTCCGGCATAATAATATCCGTGATCACTAAATCACAATGTATTCTCTTAAAAATTTTAATGCCTTCCTTACCATTTTCAGCTTCGAAAACTTCATGACCAGCTCCCCCAAGACAATCACTAATGAACCAGCATGAAGCCGCAGAATCATCAATAACTAAAATTCTCAACATAATATCTGAATCCTTTTTGGTATCCGTTCAATGAAAATAGGTAATGTGTAGAAGCAATTCCCAGTCTGTCTTCCTTAAGAAAAATAAGGAAGACGCTGGACATGGCATGAATTGCTTCTATACACATCGACACGCCAGCTAATATTGAACGGATAATTCATTCCATCTATAATTCCCTGTATCGATGTTAGGCTAAGATCATATTGCCTGTTCAGTGATACAAAAGCCAAAATCTATTTTTCAGCTTGGCCATCTTCTTTTCTGAATTTTGAACCCGCAGGGATAGTATGAATCGGTGTTTTCATCATCTCTCCTTTTCCTAAAATAAAAAAGGCATATCCGAACCATTCATTTCGCAAATGATTCAAATATGCCTTCACCTGTTCAGGCCCATGTGTCCTGTTCGATAAGGCGACCTACGGTCGAGCGTAGCGTCTCTTATGATTGTAAAAACAATAATGGTATCGACGCCGTTCCAGAAAGCTTGAGTAATAAAATATAAAAAAATTATGAAATTTAGAATTCGCTATAGTGATATTTATGATGTGGAAACGTAACGAGAGAAGGATTTGGGAAGAAAAAGGCTCAAGATTATTGATACTGGAAAATATCCAATGACTTCTTTCATATTTGAGCCCATTCTAAAAACCGCGAATTACGCGAATGGACGCGAATAGAAATCTATTAAGTCTTATAAAAACAATGCACCGAAGGACGCATCTGCCTATAGCATGATTGGTGAAAATTAGTGAAATTCGTGGTTAAGCTCTTTTTAGAGTGGACTCATATTTAAAAAATTAAGAAAATTGTTATTCTGTATGTGGTGGTCATACGTCAGGATTATCTTAACTTTCTTGCTTGATCACCTCGAGGAGTTTTTTACGGAGTTGCGCCAACTCTTTTGATTTAAACGAATCCTTTGTTCTTTCAATACTATGAATGGCATCCCAAAGCACATTCGTCAACTTTGCCAATCGTGAACATTTAAACATGTGGCAGACCGGTGAACATTGCTCACGGGATTGGTATAATTTTAACACATTTTGCATATCAGTCATGCTGCGCACAATATTCTGCATGGAATATTCTATGAAGTTTTCCGGTGTTAGTGTCATGTCTGTTGTTGTACATTTACTGCCAGAATCAATTAATTTATAACATTCATGATTCCAGAGCTGTAAATTAGCAATTGTCGATTGAATCGTGCGCTTGATCCTAACGGATTGCATGCTTTTTTCAATATATTGAATAAGCTCATTCATTTCAAAAGGTTTTGTTAAATATGCGATAACCGGCAATTGTACGGAATCAATGGCCGTATCCAATGACGGATTGCCTGTAATTAGAATAACAGGCAAATTATTGTTGACCTCTGCCAGTTCGTGAATAAACTCCAGGTTTGTATTTCCCGGCATCTTGATGTCACTAATCATTAAAACATATTCATGTTCAGCCAGCAACTGCCTGGCTGATGCCGCATTTTCGGTGCTATCACAATGGTAGCCTTCTTGTTTCAATAATTGTGTAGTCGACCTTAAAAATACGACCTCATCATCCACAAGCAAAATCCGCTCTTTCTGTTCCATAAAATTATTTACTCATCGCTTCCATTTTTCTCAAATTTTATGGTGAATTGCGTCCCTTTATTTTTAACACTTTTAAACGTAATTACACCTCCCATTGCTTCAACCATACTTTTCGACACTGAAAGTCCCAATCCCATACCCATTTTTTCACCAGCAGATTTTGTCGTAAAAAATGGTTCAAAAATAAGTGACCGCTGTTTTTTGCCAATTCCGCAACCATGATCAATCACCTGAATTGTCAAATTTCTTCTATTGTTCCGTAAACAAACGGTCACGTTCGCGTCGGCGGGTGATGCCTCAATCGCATTTTGAATCAGATTAAATAATGTCTGTTTCAGATAATCTTCAATCAACAGCAGCGAAGCATTTTTCTTAGGGGCAATGAAACAAAGTTTCACACCATGTTTTCTGGATTTCGGCTCCAATAAGAATATAACATCATCGATGGTTTTAGTAACATTCACCAAATTTTCTTTCTTTTCTTTTGGTGCATAGATCTCATACATATTTCTAATGATTCGGCTGATTCGGTCAATTTCACCGTCGATCAGGTCGAAATATTCATAATTGGGATGATTTTTGTCAACTGCTTTCCTGATCAACATGAATGAATTTTTAATTCCTGCCAATGGATTATTAATTTCGTGCGCAATGCCTGCTGCCATCCTGCCGGTTGCTAACAGCTTTTCGCTCTCCCGACGCTTTTGTTCAAGTTGTTGTATTTTTTGGGTTCGTTCGTTTACCATCTTTTCGAGATGCTCTGTGTACTCCCGTATTTTTTCTTCATTACGTTTATGTTCGGTAAAATCATGTCCGAAAGCCGCAATTTTAACAATATCGCCGGCTTCATTAAAAATTGGATTAAGCACAATTTCATACCAATTGCCATCATGACAATCTTCGAATTGGACGAGTTTACGGGTTTCGATAACGTCATTGAATTTATGTTTTAGAGTTTGTACGGTACCTGCCGGAAACAATTGAAACACATCCGTCCCCTTTTTAATCTCATTTGATTTGTTAAATTTCATGGAACTGGTACTGTTGAGATCAACAATAATTCCATTCCGATCTAACAAAAAAATGGTATCCAGCGGACTGTTAAGAAGCGCTCGTGCAGTCATTTCACTTTCTTTAAGCGCTTGCTCAACCTGTTTGCGTTGAGTGATATCAATTTGAGTTCCTACGATACGCAATGGTTCACCGTGGGCGCCCCGGCTTACAATTTTCCCTTTATTTAGCATCCACAGCCACTCGCCGGATTTTGTTTGCATACGAAACTCAATTGAATGACTATCTATTCGCTTGCTAAGATATTCATCTACCAGAAAAAAAAGTCTTGGACTGTCATCGGGGTGAATTAATTTTCTCCATTTAGGACAATTTTTTGAATGATAACCAAGCATTGAGTAGTAATGCGGACTAAAATATCGTTGATTTGTTTGTACTTCCCAATCATATAAGCCTTCATCGGCAGCTTCCATTGCCAATGTAAATCGTTCTTCGCTTCGGACAAGCGCTTCGTGATCCTGTTTCCGTTCAGTTATATCCTGAACCGTGCCAAGGACTTTTGGGACGTCACCTTGTTCATTAAAAATCAATTGGGCGCGTTCTTGTACATGGCGGACTTCTCCATTGGGCAGGACGATGCGGTGGTCTATGCAGGTATATTTCTTGTCATCGAGCATCGCCTGGCGTTGTCGCAGGAAATCTTCCCGATCGTCCGGGTGGATCATGGCTTCGAACGCTTCGGCTGATGGTGTAAATTCGTTTTGCTTCAATCCGAAAATTTGGTATATCTCATCCGACCAGTACAATGTTTGCTTATCCGAATTCCATTCCCAATTCCCAATGTGAGCCAGATGCTGCGCATCTTCCAGACGCGCTTTGCTTTCATTTAACGCTTCTTCAATATGTTTGCGCTCTGTGATGTCATGCATCGTAACGAACACTTGGTAGGGTATTTGTTCCCCGTCTCTGAACTGAGGTATGGCATCGATGCACAGCCAAACGTATTCCTCTTTACGGGGATTGAAAACACCTGCGATCACACCGACGACCGGTTTTCCTGTTTTTAGCGCCTGCATTGAAGGGTGTTGTTCGCCAGAAAATCTGGAACCATTTTCACGGATCACCTTCCAGCGGGGATCGAATGAATTTCGATTGTTTAATTCATCTGCTGCCAATCCAAATATATCGAGCGCCGCTTTATTCGCATCGACAAGTGTGCCATTTGCTTGTTGATAAAACACACCCTGCACCATATTTTCGAATAAGGTTCGGTATTTATTAGTACTATCCTTAAGTTGTTCTTCAGCCTGCTTTTTTTCTGAAATATCACGGACACATCCAAGCATCCGGATCGGTTTTCCATTATTATCAACGACGATTTGCCCCCGGGCACTACACCAGCGATAGTCTTTGGATTTGTGCAAGTAACGGAATTCCACATCATACACAGCGCCATATTCGATATGCTCATCCAATGCCTTTCTTACATGGCCGCGATCATCCGGATGTATCATTGCAACCCACAAATCGAAATTATGCGGAAATTCAGAATCGGCGTCGGTATATCCAATAATTTCACGATAACGTTTTGTATAATAACCTGTGTTAGTTGCAATATCCCAATCCCAAATGCCATCCCTTGTAGCACTCGCTAATGTTTCGTAGGTAGCTCTTCTGGTACGCAGTTCCAACTGGGTGTTTTTTATATCAGGAAGATCATTGATAACTGTAAAACTTACTAACTCAGATTGTTCGTTTTCACAAATGAAATTACTGAGAATGTACACCCAATGCATATTATTGGAATGTGATTTTAATCGGACTTCGCATATTTGTGGAGACTGCGAAGCAAATAGATTTACCAGATGTAAACGCAAAATATCAAAATCATCATCATTTAAATAATCATACAATTGATGATCGAGCAGTTCGTTTCGGGTACGTCCCAAAATTTTCACGGCGGTCTGGTTTACGTCGTGTATGCAGGCATTTGTATCGAGTTTTAATATTCCGATCGGGGCAAAATCAAAAAACTTTTGATAGTTTTGAAGCTTTGTTTCAAGTTGCAGTTGTGATTTTTTAAGTTCATTATTTTGTATTTCCAATTCGATTTGATGGAATTTAAGATTATGGAGAAGTTCTGAATCGGAAAGATGATTGGTAGCAGATTTTGGTTTAAGGCAGGTTTTCGAGCTATTGTATAAATTTGAATCATCGTCATATCGCTTGTTCATTGCTCATTCCAATAAGTGAGATAGTTTTTCTTTATTCATGAGTATAGACAATCTGACACATTATAATGCACCCGACGTTAGTTCAGCAGTCGTATCAGTATCATTTTGCAATTTGAATACTATTTTTTCAAGAATTATTCATGGCTTTAAGTGGGTGGAATGATTTCACGGGGAGGCGGCAGATATTAACTAATATTAAAGAAAGCGATAATTATCTCTTCGCATCCGGATTTAAGAAATAGCCGCCAATTTTGATGTAAAGATAACAATATTTTTCAATGACGCAAATCAATATTTTGCAACATATTTTCTAATGTCTCAGCGTACGAGAAAATTTTATCAATAACCGACACAACCTTGCTACACAGGTTGATCATGTCACGGGTAAAATCGTGTGTTTGAGTGACTCGACTAAAATCAGCACTTAACAAACTTTGGAAATTTCCAACATATGTGGTTCGTAATGAAACCTAAATGTTAAATATTACGCTGTTTCAGTAATGGTCGGAATACTACTCCCGTATGAAAAACACATTGTGCATAATCAAGCAAATAAAATGGTGACCAGTCAGCGGAAATCAGTACATCCCGATTATGGATTACCGGCCAACGATTATTTAAATTTTTCTCTATGCAACCGTGTACAGGGCTAATGCGCGATGCATTTCCATTCATAACGTTTCAATTTCAGCTATAAGCTGCCAGCGGTTTTAGCTGAGCACAAAATGCGTCACACGTGGTTCTATAAAATCTGTGATCGCTCGCTGCACCACTCCATTGATAATATACTCGCCAAGAGTTAATTTGCAACCCACGGCTTTTACAGATGCCATTTCTTGGAGCGATTGCATCGGTTTATCGGTGTTACATTATAGCTTAACAGGAATAATAAACTGAGTGAAATAACTATTGAATTTCGCATGCACGTGCTATGCACTTTACTCATTTTTTTCACATCTCACATCTGGCGTCTCACGGTTTAGTATCGCTCAAAGTCATCATCGCCTTGCTTTCCATCTTCCATTGATAACTGGATACCGACGGGTACACCGGTAGAATTTACTTTGGCTACTTTGGTCTTCGCTGCATGGGCAATTGGACGAGTTATTTTTGCTTTCCGCTGGCGGCGGACATTATTATTCATCCCATTAAGCTTAAAAAATTCCATTGTTTCCTGAAGCGCTTCCGCCTGTTGCGACAATTCTTCAGCCGTCGATGCCATTTCCTCGGAAGCCGATGCATTCTGCTGTGTTACCTGATCCAGTTGCTGGATCGCCGTGTTAATTTGTTGGGCGCCAGATTGTTGTTCATTGCTGGCAACGCTGATTTCCTGCACCAGTTCGGAGGTTTTCTGAATATCCGGCACCAGTTTTCTCAGCATACTGCCGGCTTGCTCGGCAACAGATACGGTGTTGGAAGCCAGTAAATTAATTTCACCGGCAGCGGTCTGGCTGCGTTCGGCAAGCTTGCGTACTTCGGCTGCCACCACAGCAAAACCTTTTCCTTGTTCACCAGCGCGAGCCGCTTCGATTGCTGCATTCAGCGCCAGCATATTGGTTTGTCGGGCAATTTCTTCTATAATGGATATTCGTTTGGCAATATCTTTCATGGCATCCATTGCGTTCGTTACCGCTTCACCAGACTCTTGTGCATCGCCCGATACACGATTGGCGATTTTTTCAGTTTGCAACGCGTTATCCGCATTCTGTTGAATATTCGCAGCCATTTGTTCCATCGATGAAGATGCTTCCTCCGCCGCCGCCGCCTGTTCAGTCGCGCCTTGCGACAATTCTTCAGCCGTCGAACTCAATTGCTCGCTACCGGAAGCAACCTGATCCGCCGCATCGCGGGTCTGTGTGACCACCCGTGTTAAATTGTCTTTCATACTCAACATGGATTTGCCAAGTATATCTCTATCGGAGGCTAATATAATTTCCACATTTAAATTACCGTTGGCAATTTCGTCGGCAATTTCCGCTTTATTTTTCAATGAATCGCACATGCCACGAAACGATTCGGCCAGTTGTCCAACTTCATCCTGCTGGAAAATATCGATGTTTTGATTGATATCACCCAATGCAATTTCATTGGCAATTGCGGTTACTTTGCGAACTGGCGTACTAATGGCCTGAGCCAGTGTAAATCCAATTCCGACCGCTACGACGAAGCCGATCGCAATGAATGTCCACATTAGCGTTCTGCTGCTTGATTGCGCATTATCAGCCGATTCCATTGCTGCAGTCATTTCTGAAGTCGCTTCTTCCTCAACTTTGCTCATAATATTATCAGCTTTTTCACTGTAATCATTTATCTGTGCCATCATTGCATACGCCATCTGTTCTGCACGCGAAAGCGTCCGATCGGTTTCACTCAATGCCTTGCGTTTTAGCTGCATCATTTCTTTTGCTGCACTCTGGAATTTTTCATGGTAGTCTTCAGCTTCTTTCACAAGCGAGCGGATTTTCTGATTGTCGGTTGCTATGACACGAAAATTGTTTTTATCGATGCCGCTTGTTATCCCTTCGGCAAACATATCAAAATTTTCTAATGATTGTTTGTATTCATGTTCGATATCATCGAGTTCAGAATTATTGGTTGCCAATAAATATTTACACATAAAGGCCCGACCTGCAAACAACTCAATAGTCATTTCCATGGATGCATCCGCGACCGGCACTTCTTCATAAAGTATAATATCAGCAGCCGAACCAACATTATCAATTCCATTTAACCCTATCAAACCGACAACGATGACAATCATGGCAACACACAGGAAGCCAAGAATCAGTTTGACAGAGATTTTCATGTTTTTTAACATTATTCTTCTCCTTAATTGAGAGTATGTTTTACATTCCCAATTCCATTGGTTAAAGGCTAACTTTGACGAAACTGGATTCTCTGTCATACAATTTTTGGGATTATATGCTCATTTTACTTTCAACCGGAAAGGTTATTTTGATAAATTTGAATTTCTAATTTGATAATTTTGCTCAGTATTCATTCAATTTCTCGATGGACCAATTCCCAAAATGTTTTTAGCAATCGGTCAGAAAAAATCGCGTTAACTTGAATTTTGACAAATTGCATTTCATTATTCAGCAAGTGCTGCCTCTTCAGGAACTGTGGCGAATACAGGATTTTCATCTTCATTATTTGTTTCACTCATTTGTTGAACAAATTCCATATCATCTGCGGAAAAAATTTTATCAATATCCAAAATGATAATAAATTCCTCATCACGTTTGCCCATGCCTTTGATGAAAGCCGTGTCCAAACGCATACCAATTTTCGGCGCCGGTTCGATGTTTTTCGGCTCCAGTTCAATCACTTCTTCGACCGAGTCGGCCATCACACCAAGAATGGTTTCGTCTTCATCCACCATCAATTCAACAATGATGATGCAGGTATCCACGGATTTTTCAATTGCTGGCATGCCGAATTTCAACTTCAGATCGACAACCGGCACGACATTGCCGCGTAAATTAATCACGCCACGCATAAAATCGGGCGTCTTCGGCACCTTGGTCACTTTGGTAAAATCCAACACTTCCCGCACTTTGGAAATTTCCATCGCGTACAGTTCTTCATCAAACTTGAATGTCAGATATTGAGTGGTTTCGGTAATTGTGGTTGTACTCATTTCTTTTCTCCTTTTGGTTGCAGTCAGTATATTTGCAAAGGGCATAGCGCATAGCGGAAAAATTGAATTGCCATGCTCTATGCGCTATACAAAAAAATTCTTTGCCATGCTTTATGCTCTTTGCGCCAAGCGCTTATTAGTACTTCTCAAACTCCTCATCATCTGTGAATTGGCCGGGCATGTCGAGTTGAATGCCTTTGGCGGCATGAACACTCACTTTTGCAGATTTTCGTCTTGCAGTTGGCGCGGCCGTTCGTTGTTGAGTTCGATTCCTTGAAAGTGAAATTTGCTCATGTTTAATTTTGAAGAATTCAATTGTTGTCTGCAAATCGCTGGCTTGTTGTGACAATTCTTCGGACATCGATGCCATCTGCTCGGAAGCAGATGCATTTTGTTGAATCACCTGATCGAGCTGCTGAATCGCTGCATTGACCTGCTGTGCACCTGATTGCTGCTCAGCGCTGGCAGCGCTGATTTCCTGAACCAACTCGGCCGTTTTCTGAATATCCGGTACCAGCTTTTTGAGCATGTTGCCAGCTTGCTCCGCCACTTCCACCGTGTTTGATGCCAGCGAATTAATTTCGCCAGCAGCGTTTTGGCTGCGTTCCGCAAGTTTGCGCACTTCGGCAGCCACAACCGCAAAGCCTTTACCCTGCTCTCCGGCGCGCGCTGCTTCGATCGCCGCATTCAACGCCAGCATGTTGGTTTGGCGGGCGATCTCTTCAATGATGGAAATTTTTTCAGCAATGTCATTCATTGCAATAACAGCCTTGCTGACCGCCTCACCACTTTTCTTGGCATCTTCTGCTGCCTGAATGGATATCTTTTCGGTTTGTTGGGCATTATCGGCATTCTGGCTGATATTGGCAGCCATCTGTTCCATGGATGAGGATGCTTCTTCCGCAGCGCCAGCCTGTTCGGTCGCACCATGTGAAATCTGCTCCGCTGAAGTGTTGATGCTCCGGCTGCCATCGGTTACTTCGCTAGTAACCCGTTGAATGTTTGCGACAATTTCGGTCAAACCATCAATCATTTTCGTAAGCGCCTGCATCAGCCGGTCATTGGCCGACCTTGTTTTCACACTGACCATTAAATTACCTTGTGAAATTTCCTCAGTGACGGCAGTCACTTCATTGGTTGCGTCGATTAGAATATTCACACTTTGTTTAATGTCGTTGAAATCACCTCGATACTCGTCAGTTATTTTTTCCGGGATTTCACCTCGACTGATTTGTTTTATGTAATCAGCAGCGTTGTTAAGAGGTCGAATCACTGCATCAAGCGTATCATTTATACCATTGACAATTTTTGAATAGTCGCCTTTAAATCGAGATGCATTGCCCCGAACATCCAATTTCCCGTTCACTGCCGCTACTGAAAGCGTATTTAGCTCTTCGATTAAGCCAAGCAAATTATTTCGTAACATATCCATGCGTTCGTTAGCAATAATTTGCTTACCCGGAAGTTTTTCTAACACTGGCGCGAAGTCGCCCTCAGCGTAGAATTTGAGAATATCTAGAATTTTTAATATATTGCGAACATGCAATTGGACAGCTTCATTTACACCTTTGGCCATATTTTTGTATTCACCGATGAAATTATCAACCGGAATAACAGCATCAATTACTCCTTTTACATGCGCTTCGTACATACCCTGCATGCTGTCGATCACACCTTTCAGATTATCGATGCATAAATTGATGTTATTTTTAATCTCGTTAAAATCACCTTTGTATTCATCATGGATCTTTTCAGGGAAATCGCCTTTTCCAATTCGTTCAATATATTCGGCTGCAACATTCAATGGACTGATTAGCGCATCCAGTGTTTGATTAAATCCATGAATAATTTTTTTATAATCGCCATGATAGCCGGATTCATTAGCACGGGTATCAAGTTTGCCGTTCATGGCAGCGTCGGTAAGATTATTAACTTCCTTCGTCATCGCCACAATCGAATCTTTCATGCTGACCATGGCTTTACCCAACACATCGGCATTGGAAACCGCGCGCACATCAATTGCCAGATTCCCCTTGGCAATTTCGTCAGCGACCTCTGCCTTGTCGCGTTGAGCGGCGATCATGTCGCGGAAAGCATCGGCCAACTGACCAATTTCATCGCCGCTGTGATGAGTAATTTCCTGATCGATATCTCCCTGTGCCAGGGCAGTGGCGGCTTGAGTTATTAGCGCTGTTGGGCCGGTGATGCCCCGTGTGATGAAATAGGCAATAATCAAGGCTGCGATAATACCAAGCGTGGCCAAAATAACGCTCAATTTCACCACACTTTTGGCAACGCTATCAAATTGAGCATCTGCTTCATCCATCTCATTTCCCAATGACTCCACAATAAGGTCTAGTGGCTTTTGCATCGCTGCAAGTTGTTCATCAATCGCCCCATCAAGTTCCTGGAGCGTTTTAATTGTCAGCTCATCCCGCCGACCGGTTTTGAGCAACGGATACATGTCATTTTCGAATAGCTTAATAAGTTTTTTATAGGCAGCGAATGCTTCTTTATGCCAAGCAACTTCTGCCGGTGTATCAACAATTTTGCCAACATGTTCCATATCGCTATCTGCTTCTTTAATAACTTCGCTCCAAAGTTCATCTGTTTCCTTAAAATTCTGGTTGATTTGCGCATCGGCGATGATTCGATATGCATGAACGCCCATGTTAGATGCTTCTTCGATGTCAACAGAATCTTTAGCACGCTGTGCGCCTTCATCCTGCATTGTTCGTAATTTTTGCAATTGCATAAAATTGTATGCCACTAAAATTGTGATCACCAGGATGCAAATACCAAAGCCTCCGGCCAGTTTCTTTCCGATGGTCAAATTGCTCATCGTCTGTCACTCCTTCCCATAAAAGCTTAAATCTTGAAAAATTATAAATGAATTCTATTGCACCGGAACGACAAGCCGGCGCAAGACGGCAAGCTCAGCCGACACTTAAATCCATGCCATACATGAATAGTTACCAATAGTCAATGGTTACTATTTAATTATTAACGATTAATTTTCTAGAATCCCACCACCAATTGCAGTAACGCTGCATTGGGATTGCCTTCGTTATTAATCTGAAATTCATGCCGCAATTCCACACCAACCATTAGCGCCAGGCCAGCGCCAAGACACATGCGAGTGATATTGCTATCTTCAGCAACATCCGGCTTGAACGCATCATAGCGCGACACAAAAAAGTAACGTCCGAAATCCAGCATGCCTTGAGCGTAGAATCCGTTGCAGTTCAGTGTTGCGTTTGTAGCCAATCCCCACTTTTTGAAAATATATTCGCTCTTTAATGAAAATTTACCAACCTTCAATTGTAGATCAGCGCCAGCCAGGAACATATCGGTCTTGTGGTTCTCATCAAATAAATTTGCATAGGACGATCCCACTTCAATAAATTCAATCGGTTTATACCCAAACCGACCACCGACTGCCGATTTCATTGGGATTTCGATTGGTTCGCCCGATTCATCTTCCGAATCGTATCCAAAACCATTGGTAATAAATGCAACACCATTCATCCATGAGTTTTCAGCATAAACCTGAATACCTACATCATTCCAATAATCGTGTATATTTTCAATTACCAAAGGACCGGAAATAAGCTTGCGATCAACCGACGCGTAAACTTGATAGTCAATTCCAAACGGCACATCAAACTGGCCGATCGTCACTCCAATGGTATTCAATCCCGCTATAGAAGCACCATGCGATTCAGCATCGAAGACATTAAATTCGACCATAAATACACCCAGGCCAAACGCACCTTCGTCATAGGCAATTGCGGTTTCTACAGTGACATTGTCTGCTACATCCGTCGCCAAATCGATTTCAATTTGGCCCGGTTCGCCTTGCATACCGTCACGAACATTGTTTACCACATCACCGAATCCGCTAAATTCCAGGCCTGATGCTGTAGTGTTTGGTTCATCGCCGGGTACATCAGGCTCTGCATTTTGTGGTGTTGGGAGCGGCACTTGCATACTGGCCATAGCATGGTGCGGAGTCCCGTCAGCATCGGATGCCTGTTCCGGCTCTGCTGCAACATTCTGGTTTGATTCTATCGTTTCAATTAATGTTTGCAGTTTTTCCGCCAAATAATTCAATCGTGTTGCCGTTGATCCGAGCTGTTCATTTTGACTGTGGGCTAATTCAATGTCCGCTGCCAACGCATCGGTTTTAGCCTGGAGCGCTTCAATTGCTTTATCCGAACCGGGGCGATTTATCGATGACCGCGCCTCTACCAACTGCTTTTGCAATTTCTCGATTTCAGCCTTCTGGGTTACCTCCATTATCTGTAACCGTGATTCCAGCTTATCCAACGCTTCCAACATAGCTGTTAAATTTTGTGCTTTCAATGAAGAAACACATCCAAATATGAATATGCATATTACGGCATATCCAATAAATCGTCGCTGTCTCATGAAGTCCTCCTTGATTTTTATGATGACAGGTGGATGAATATATGCGATTGGAAGTGACGATAAAAGACGTCAATTACAAATCACTAATTAGGATGTGCTTTCATTTCCTATATTTTTCAAATAACATTAAAACAAATCATTTCTTATTCACGAACCTATTATCGACCTTAATAATGAATTAATAATTTTTCGCTCGCTGATCGTTTTAAAAAGTTTGTCATTTCATAGATATATTGCGCAATCGGACTCGAATTGTGGTTTATGATAATTTCAAATCGTCGCCTTCCTCCTGCACGACAGTTTTTAAAAATTCACACTCCATACACGACACTTGTTGCGAGATAAATGAACCAAATAGTTTTCCGTCACACAATGTGCCGACAATTGTCCAACAGAATCGTCCGCCATTTATTCCGTGATTGATGCCATCGTTCTTTTCATCTATCGCTGTTGGGCACACTCCCAATTCTTTTTCCTTGTTTCCGCCCGGTTCGCGGCCGCATTTTTTAAATTCCCAGCAATTTTGCTTATCGTTCATATGATCGCTCGTTTCTTTGTCGCTCACTCTCCCCACTTTAGTATGGCTGATAAATATATTCTTCCAAATTGACTTTTATATTTTCCAGGGATTTACTAATTCGGGCATTACAATTTTCACGTAAACATTGTCCATGCCCAAAATAAATGGTAGTAATTTCTTTGGTCAGCAGTTTTTCCAGCGCATGAATAAAATCCGCCGCATACGTTGAATGAACAGAGTTTATAATAACAGGCGTATCACCGACAAACAATACCTTGTTTTGCTCACAGTATATACAAATGGAATCTGTGCTATGCCCCGGAGTGTGCAATATTTCACACCAATTATCGCCAATACGCAACCTGTCACCGTCAGCGACCAGGTGATCCGCTTCCTGTACCGATCCGGAAAATGCATATATTTGGGGTTTGAAAAGTGATTTAATTTCAGCGAGCATCCCGGCGTGATCGTAATGATTATGCGTGATAATTATTTGGTCAATTTTTTTTTTACCAACACCGGTTGCAGCATTGTTGATAGTGTGGATAATTTCGGGATCACGACCGACGTCGATGAGGGTGTTTTTATCCTCGAGCGTGTTCCAATCCCCGAGAACCAGGTAAGCATTTGACGTGTAGGTCGTACTGTGTTCTGTCAAATTGAAAATTTTCACTACCGTTACCTACACTTTTTTGAATAGTTGGGCATCTGTTGTCACGTGTGAGAATAAGTGTGCAACAGCGGATGGCAGTTTCTGTGTTTGCTCGGTTACGAAATATCCCCCCGGCGCCAGCACTTTATGAAACATGCGAATAACATTCACGCGTTCTTCAGGCTGGAAGTGCAGCAGTACATTTTTGCATACAATCAAACTATAACCATCTCCGGGAGATGTCAGGGTTAACAAATCGTGCCGTTGAAAACGCATGCGTTGGCGGATATTCTCAATGATTTGGTGATGGTTTGGTTTGGAATGCTGAATGAAGTATTTTCGGAAAAGTTCTTCAGGAATTCGCTTGAGTTCCGTAAAGGGGTAAGTACCGTTGGAAATTATATCATCAAACAAATTGCTTGTATCAATATCGGTTGCATCGATGTGAAGATTTTTAAATGCAAATTTACCCATATTTTCAGCAAATAAAATTGCTAATGTATATGGTTCCTGTCCCATTGCACAGCCGGCGTCCCATACGCGAATACTGCTGCGTCCGGAAACCCAGGGGACTACATGTTTCACTGTCAAATCCAGTGAATGCAGGTCACGAAAAAAATATGTAAATGCCATTTTAATTTTTAATTGATAATGGTAAATGGATAATTGATAATGAATAATTGATAGTATCAGACATCACAGTAAATTTCAAATTTTCTCAAGAAGAAAAGTGCATTAAAATTTCGAGATATAGAAATACAATTTCAT
>JAFGDW010000202.1 GCA_016931935.1 Candidatus Zhuqueibacterota bacterium
CCAATTTTCATGGATTCAAATCCGAGATAAAGACGTCGTTGTTTCTCATTTAAATTGGCTAGTAAAGCATCAAAATATTTTTTTAATTCTGGTGTATCAAAAACCGCTATTTCTGGTATTTTATCTTTTAGTAACGAATCTGTTTTGGTTAACCGATTATTTTTCTGCAAATCATAGCTGTGAGGAGAAAAATAGTGATAAGCATCTCCAATTTGTTCACGATACAAGCAGCCATCTGAATATAATCGAAAAAGGGGTTTTTGAACTTCTATTTTAAGCGTTTGTCTCAATTCAAGCGCAGAATACCCGGCTTCAGACAGGCATACCAAATTTTCAATCGTATCTTTGAGTGAGCCGAATTTTGAAAAATAAACATGTTTGAATTCCCAAAGACCCAATTTATTATAAGTTGCAATCGAGTTAAGCGTGTAGTATTTGCCAGTATGAGAATAACTTGTATTATAGTTTAATGATTTTAATTTTCGAATCGCTGTCATTTTCACTGTTGTACCTAATGCATGTTTAATTTGATCAAATGTAATTACTTTTTCTTTCTGAAAAAGCTGTACCAATGATTCTGTGGAAATTTGAATTGTACGCATAATGTTACCTTTGCCTGTTAGTTTGCCAGTTATAGTCAATGGTAACAAAATAAAGTTAAAAAGTCAACTAAATAATTACTGGTGTCCCAATATTGTTTATAATAGCTTTATTCTAAATATACATAATTCTTTTTTTGATCTATTATGTAACTATTGATCTTGTAATTATCCAATTTAATGTTGAGCAGCTCCTTATACGGAGCTAACTGGATAACCGTAGGAGGCTATAATATAAGAAAATTTTAGGTTATTCGGGCCAATTATTTAATCTTTTTTTTAAGTTAACCGGACACTCGTGAGTCATTTTCAGAGAAATTTAAACAGTTTTTATGAAAAGTGCAAGCTGAAACGTCAATTGTCTTCCGTTTCACGTCTCACGTTTGACGTTTCACCTCGTTTATCAAAATTAACTTGCATTTAACACGATTGCTGTGTATAATCAATTATTAAATTTGGAGACATCAATGGTATCATTTCTTGTAGTTGTGGGCATTCCGGTACTTGTTATTCTGTGGGCGATTGGTATTTACAATCGGCTGATAAAAGCTAAAAATCTTGTGGATGAAGGTTGGAGCAACATCGATGTGCAACTGAAACAACGCACGAATCTGATCCCCAATCTGGTAAATACGGTGAAAGGCTATGTGAAGCATGAGCGGGAATTGTTAACAAACATAACGCAACTGCGGAATCAGAGTTTGAGTGCATCAACAGTCGCGCAACAAGGGAATGTGGAAAATACGTTGAGTCAGTCGCTGGGGCGGTTGTTTGCGGTGGCGGAAGCCTACCCGGATTTAAAGGCGAACCAACAATTTCTGGATGTGCAACAGCAGCTTTCGCAGCTTGAGGATAACATTCAAATGGCGCGACGTTATTACAACGGTACCGTGCGTAACCTGAATACGATGATCGAATCATTTCCCAACAACCTGCTCGCAGGTACATTCCATTTTAGCAAACGGGAATATTTCGAACTGGACGATCCCGGTGAACGTGCCGTTCCCAAAGTTGAATTTTAACACATGCAAACGTGACGGGAGTTGTCATGCGTAGAAAATACATACTGCATATTGGTTTGCTTTTCACGTTAATTTTCGGAATAATTGATAGTGCCATAGCTGAACAGGAAGAACGAATTCTCAACTATCACAGCGATATTTTCATTCAAAGTGATGGCTCGATGCTTGTCACAGAAACAATTCGTGTAATCGCGATGGGTGACAATATTAAACGCGGCATTTACCGAACATTTCCTACTACCTATCATGATCAGTATGGCAATCGAATAAAAGTCGGTTTCAATGTTACCGATGTTTTGCGTGATGGCAGACAAGAAGCATATCATATCGAGCGTGAATCGAATGGTGTGAAAATTTACATCGGTCAACAAGATGTATTTCTGAAAAGTGGTGAATACACATACACATTGTCATATCAAACAACGCGCCAACTCGGTTATTTTGACGACTTCGATGAACTTTACTGGAATGTCACTGGCACCGATTGGGATTTCATTATTGACGAAGCAAGCGCGACCGTGACTTTACCAACTGATGCGACTGTTATGAACGTTGCCGGATACACCGGTTATCAGGACGACAAAGGACAGAATTATACTGTTGACCAGTCGAGTACACAAGTCACATTCACAACCACTGAACCATTGCAGCCGCGGCAGGGATTGACGATTGCAGTCTCCTGGCCCAAAGGTTTTGTTCCTGTTCCTACCACGCGCGATCGGGTTGAGTTTATTATTAAGGATAATCCCAGCGCCGGCGCTGGCTTAATTGGTGTGTTGGTCCTGCTCATTTATTATCTTGCGGTATGGATGCAAGTTGGGAAAGATCCCGAGAAGGCGATGATCATACCGTTGTTTAAACCGCCATATAACATCTCTCCCGCAGCCGCACGTTACATAATGAAAATGGGATACAGCAATCGCGTGTACGCCGCGGCAATAGTTAATATGGCAGTAAAAGGTTTTTTGAAGATAAATGAAACCAAAGGGGAATTTTCGCTTACACGTACCGGCGCAGAAATGTCGGCACTCAGTTCCGGTGAAAAACGGATTGCCAAATCATTGTTTGTTGGAAATAATAGTATTGTGCTTCGTCAGCGCAATCATACGAAGATCGGCAAATCAATTTCTTCCCTAAAAAAATATTTGAAGCTGGAAATTGAAAAACTTTATTTCGCCCGCAATTCCGTCTATCTGATCCCCGGAATTGTCATATCGATTATTGCATTGATCGCCATGGTGATACAAGCGCCAGTTGTTGCCGGCGCGATTTTCATGACAGTCTGGCTCAGCGGCTGGTCGGTTGGTGTTACGGCGTTGACGTATTCGGTGTTTAATGCCTGGCGTGCCGCATTGGGTTCAAAGGGCAGCCACAAGGTGGTTGGAGTTGGTGGCGCTATTGGTATGACAGCATTTGCCATACCCTTTATCGGAGGGGAAATTTTTGGATTATGGGCATTTTCCACGATGCTTTCATTGCCGGGAGCAGCCGTTTTCATGCTGCTGATTGCTGTCAATATTTTATTTTATCAATTACTGAAAGCGCCGACATTACACGGTCGACGGATTATGGATCAGCTTGAAGGCTTTAAAATGTACATGGAATTTGCGGAAGAATCGCGGCTAAATTTCCTACACCCCCCCGAACGCACACCGGAGTTGTTCGAAAAATATCTGCCATACGCAATTGCTTTGGGCGTAGAAAATGCCTGGAGCGACAAATTTGCCGGTGTGTTAGAAAAAGCCACTGAACAGGATGCATACTCACCGACCTGGTATACCGGTCGATCATTCCATACCGAGGGGTGGGGCAGCTTTGCCAGCAGTCTTGGTTCGTCATTCTCATCTGCAATTGCCTCATCTTCCACAACGCCGGGCTCCAGTTCGGGCAGTGGTGGAGGTGGATCGTCAGGTGGAGGCGGCGGTGGAGGCGGCGGTGGTGGCTGGTAGGCCGTTGACTAACCCTTTGTGATTGGGTACTGTGATCACGATTTAGGAATTATTTTTATATTGTTGATATCAGCAATGGGGCTATGTATGGACAAGGAGAAGGGGTAACAAGGTGAAAGGGAGAGAAGAGATTGTAGACTTTTTTCCCGTCTCCTTGTCACCTTGTCTCCCAGTCTCAATTGCTAGCGTAGCGAACATTTTTAAAATTATAGTTTTGTTATATAATGAGAATAAAAAAGCAGGTCCAATTGAACCTGCTTTATTTAATTTATCTGTATGGGACAAAACATCAAAATCGATAAACCATGCCACTGAAGAAGTGAAATCCCTGCATGGAGTGGGTAATGGTCGGTAAGGTCGTATGAAATCCGGATTCAGTCGCGAAGGAATCAGATGCAAGTGAAACCGATGTGGATGGTTGCCAGGCGCTGCCGAAGACAAAATTCATATGCAAAGGTAGTTCAACGATCATTTCTGCCATGGGTAAAGCCGTAACCGACCGCGTGGTTGCTGATCGCTCCAGATCATTCGATAATTCCGAACCAGCAATTATTTCACCGTTAATTGTAATTGGTTCCGTCTCTTCAGCATACGACATCCCTTGATGCAGCATCAGCGATGTGAACCGAATACCAACCCCGGCATTAAATTGCAGCCATTGATTTACATGCCAGTTGCCTAACAATGGAACAGTGATTGACCACGAGTTCAGACCGATATTATTCAGTTCGAGCATCTGTTTATCACCGATAAGCTGCATTCCGTAGGCAAATTGTTGCTCACCATAGGAAAACATAATACTCACAATCATCGGCGTAAGAAAATTGACTTCGCGAGCGGCAACAATGCCATACTCGGCCTGGGTGTATCGGGTATTTTTCTCGGTTTTTACTGGTGTCGCCGTTCCTGTCATGCCAATATAGCCAGATTGTGCGCACACTGTTGTTGCCATTATCAGTATGCTTGCGACTGTCATTCTTACTCGCGTCATTCGGTCCGTCCTTTCGCCATAGTCATCGTCATTCAATTCGTAAATTCACTCTAACGGCCAACTTCTTAATCTATCGCATTCAATTGTCGGGTAATGCTTCTCAAAAACCGTGCTAATGTGGTAAAATATGAAAAGTGCATTAGGACAATATGATTTTAGTCGTTGAAATTTTGATGGTTAGTGCTAGATTATTAATTTGTATTTTTATGAATATATTTTGACAATTTATTATTTTTTTGTTTTCTGATGAGACAGCATGTTTTACTGGTGCACAGAAAAAACGTTGATTTGTTAGCAATTTTTACAATTTAAAGCAAGTGTGTATGATGATTGTAGTGCCAAGTTGAATAAAAAAATTGGTTTGAAACCGCATGTCAGCCCGAAAAAACGGCATGTCATTTAATTTCAGGAATTCTACGAAACAGTGTGTAAAACGTAAAGCAATGCGGTGCTAAAATGAATATACAAATTCAGCCGCTCCCATAGTGGTTTGAGTATCACTGTGATCGTCATAGGGATCACGATCGAAATCATAGTTTGCGGTGAGGTGCATTTGTAGATTACTGTTGATTGTCCACGAAAAAAAACACAGCAATGTATTGATATTGCGATCGGTGTATAGAGTGAAACCTTCAATATCGTTTGCTGCTGAATTAGGATAACGCTTCCATAAAAATGTATCAGTAAAACTCAGCATAATGGCATTTAGTTTAAACACATCCATTGAAATTTCAATGCCATTGGCATAATAATCCTGTTCCGAAAGAATACCAGTATTCGGTTGCTCGAATGCGCGTGATTGAAAGACATACCCCACGGACATAGACCAGGAATCATGAATTTGCCAATGCAATAATGAACGAAGGTCATGATCGTTGAAATTTAGTGTAACACTGTTCATATTATTATAACGGCGCCAGGCAGTCTGATAATCCAGTTCTGCCTGCAATTTCGAGTGAAAGCGATACTCACAATTCAATTGAATATCTGTTTCCGCATAATCATTGTAGTAGGTACTATCATTCCACGCCACCTGATAGTTGCGATTCCGATACTCCGCATTGCCATTGATATTCCAGGCGGTACCGGGCATAGAATAACCATACGCGGTGAACGATAGTTCCTGATAATCCTTTTCAATATATTTATCATGAAATCGTGAGTCCCATTCGGTTGTAATACTCGATAACCAGCCTGTGGGACTCGAATACTGAAGTGCTCCACGCAGTTGATTGTGTTGATAATCCGCATAATAAAATGAATGCGGTTTATTGCGTCGTATCCGCCATTCGTCCTGTAAATCCAGCGACCAGGCGCTGGTTGATTTGGTTGCAAATTGTAGCGATGCCTGATTTTGAGTATACGCCAGATCGATATCACGGACATAGCGGGTCGATTCCAATCTATTGTCGAATTCCAGTTCCCAAATCGTCCAGATTCGTTGATTGTAACAGGTGTACCAATTCGCCATGGAATAGTCTCGGCTGGTTCGAAATTCGGCATTGGTCTTGGCTGATTGTTGGTTGCCCGCCCACTGTAATCCCAGACGGCAGCCGACCAATGGGTTGACCTGTTTTTCGACGATGGTGCTGTCTAATTCGGGAATGGAAAATTCAAACTGCTGTTGCCAAATATCGCTGCCAATTGTCAGCTCGCGAGTCCATTGCCATGATGACGTCCGTCCCTTTGATGCTGCCTCATCAAATGAGGCGAAACTATAGTCCGATGATGATTCATTCCAGGTGGTGAAAATTAACAGCACGCTTTCTAAAATAATATTGGCATCTGCATATTCCTTTTGTTTGGCAAGATTTAAAAATTCGGTGGTTAAGTCGCGAATTGTGGGGATGATACTGGAATCCGGTGGGTCGGATAGCAAGGCACGTTTGAATTTGATCAGGTTGATTTCGTACAGATCCTGTTCCATGACATCGGTGTCGAAAATGAGACTGTCCGTCTGTGCGTGCGCCTGCACAGGAACAGCGACCCATCCCGAATTGATGATCGTTATCAGTATAATTAATCGTATTGATTTCATATTGAATTCGTAACCCATATCACATCAGTTTTCCGGAAGCATTCATAAGTCATTGCGCGCAAAACAACAATGCCTTATACGCCGCAAGCTTCGAAAAAGTTTTCCTGTTACGAATTCAGTTGAAAATTGGGCGATGAATGAAAGTATGTGAAAGAAACCTGGTGATTATTCACAGTATGGAGAATAACGACTTTTTTATGAAATTCCAGTGGTTAGCTTTTTACACTTCATAAAAAAGTACATCCGCCCAAGTTTCTTTCAAAAGATATTAGGTTGGATTTTTATTTCGATAAAAATTGGTTCACAATTTGGAAATAACATTCAAGAAAACTATAAAGATCAGTAAAGCGGAGTACTAAGCTGCTTTTAATTCAGGTATTTCCGCAGAACGCACGCCGGCAATCAATTCGTCCATGAGTGTTTTTACCGATACGATTTTATCGATCCGGTACGCGTTTTTTCCACAAAAAATCAGGCCATTATCCACATCGCCTTCATATGATTTTACCAGTGCTTCTGCAATACAGTATTTCGCGGAAGCCACTTTGCAGGCTGTCAGACAACGGTAACGGCATTTTATACGCTGTTTTTCAGGTCCTTCAACGCGAATCAGAAATTTGTTCCGAATTGCACGACCGGGCATGCCAACCGGTGATTTGATGATTACAATATCATCTTCCTTCGCATCGAGATAGGCTTGCTTAAATTCCTGGGAAACGCCGCATTCGTCAGTACAAACAAACCGACTGCCCATTTGCACGCCTGCTGCGCCGAATGACAGCATTCGGGCGATGTCCTGGCCATCATAAATTCCACCGGCAGTGATGATCGGTATGCTCCGTCCATATTTTACTTCATACGGTTTTACTACATCCAGAATTTGCGGCAGGATAAGGTCGAGTGAATGGTTTTCTATTGCATCCAACTGATCCAGCGAAAATCCAAGATGACCGCCTGCCATCGGACCTTCAAGAATAAAACCATCGACCGTTCTGTCATAGCGCTTATCCCACATCCGCATAATTAGCTCTGCCACCCGTGCAGAACTGACAATCGGCACCAGGTTAACATTTGCATCTCCGGCAATTTCCGGGAGCTTTGTTGGCAAACCGGCGCCGTAAACGACCATGCCAATGCCTTCGGCGACAGCAGTGCGTACCAGGTCGTCCGCATTACTGAGTACGCCCATAATGTTCACTGCAAGATGGCCATTCGTCATGGATTTTGCTTTGCGAATTTCCCGAATTAGCGCTTCACGGGAAATGCGTTCGTACTCCGTTTCCGATGCTTTAATGTCTCCCAAACCAATACTCGAGATTGTACCAATACCACCGGCGTTTGCTACCGCCGCTGCCAGTGATGATAACGAAACCCGCACGCCCATTCCCCCTTGAACGATTGGTACATCCGCAACCATATTGCCAATCGTTAATTTTGGTAAAACCATTTGTATCTCCACAAGTTATTTACAAAATTTAGTATCCGTTCAATAAAAGCTGGTATTCAATCATGCTTCGACTTCGCTCAGCATGAAGCTACGCATAATCTTCACACTGAGCGTAGTCGAAGTGTGAAAGTAGGCAGGTATAATATTTTTGCCATAAAATATTGAAAGGATACAAAATTTATTTTAATGTAGTTTGTGCAATATACACATAATAAAATTCAAATAATGTAAAAGAAATGTAAATAATTGTATCGCGGCATCATATCTTGAACGATGGCAATGAGTTGTTATTATTTCAAATTTAAAGGATTCTCATGCATGTGATAATGAATCAGGACAAATAGCAGTTGCGTCACAAACGATAATTTATTATATTATTCAGTCATTTGATAACAATCAGGTATTTACGTGTGCTTAATATTCGCGATGAAAACCATCCCCGTTAGTAAACCCCCTGTCAAGTAGATATTAATTCAACGCAGGACTTTTGTATTTTTTAATCATTATCATTGAGGGCTGAGTATGAAAAAAACGTTACCACTATTCGTTATTTTGCTGCTTTCATTACACTATGTGCGCGGAATCGACGCACATGCGATGATTAATCGTATTCCTTACAATGGACAGGAAATTTTTTTGAGTGGCGCTAATGTAGCATGGGTAAATTTCGCACGGGATATCGGCCCCGGCACTACTGACCTGAATAGTTTTGCTCAGTGGTTCCTCGATGTACATGATCACGGCGGCAATTGCATGCGCTTATGGCTGCATACGGATGGTAGCAGCACCCCATTTTTCGATGCCTCAGGCAATGTTACAGGACCAGGCACCGATACAATCGATGACTTACGCGCGATTCTTGATTTGGCGTGGGAACGTGAGGTTGGACTAATCCTGTGTCTCTGGTCATTTGATATGCTGGAAACATCGCATGACCAGGCTATTCTTGATCGCAATCAACAATTGCTAACGGATGAGACTAAATTAAACACGTATATCGATAACTCACTGATTCCGATGGTCGATTCACTAAAAGACCATCCCGGAGTGCTTGCCTGGGAAATATTTAATGAACCCGAGGGCATGAGTAATGAGTTTGGCTGGGGGACTACCCGCCATGTGCCGATGCAGGATATTCAACGGTTTATCAATTTGTGCGCCGGAGCGATTCATCGAACGGATTCGACCGCATTGGTTTCCAGTGGTTGTTGGTCGCCAGTCGCAATAACGGATATTGAAAATCATACCAATTATTATCGCGACGACCGTCTGATAGCTGCCGGTGGTGATTCTTCCGGAACGCTCGACTTTTATATGGTGCATTATTATACATCGCTTGGATATAAAATATCTCCGTTCAGCTATTTTGCTCTTCACTGGGGATTAACCAAACCTTTGGTTATCGGTGAATTTTACACCGAAGGAACTATTTTCGGCGTGCCACGCCAGAAGTTGTTCACAACGCTTTATGATAGCTCGTATGCCGGCGGGCTGGCCTGGCAGTACAATGAACCTTTTCGCCGTACTAATATGTTAAGTAATATGCAAACGATGTGGGATTTACATCAGGATGATGTAGATATCGATGGCATCGGTGGCGATTGGCCGCAGGTGAGTATTTCCGAACCGGCTGATAGCGCCACATTCGATGTTGGAGATACGATTACAATTGTTGCTGATGCCTATGATCCCGATGGCACGATAACTCTGATTGAATTCTATCAGGACACCACCAGGCTCGGCGAAGACAGTGAAGCACCATTCACTGTGGATTGGCCGGATGTCCAAAAAGGCAAATACAAGCTTCATGTAATCGCGACCGATGATCAGGGACATCAACGGAAGTCGGAATTGATTGAAATTGTTGTGGGAGTGCTGGAAATCACTGTCCTGGATGCTGAAGATGCGGACCTGACTGGCGAAACATCGGTTCAGCAGGATAATACGGCACATCGCGGTAAATATGTTTACATGCAAAATACCGGCACCATTACCTGGACGATTCCCAATGTCACGGCAACAGCAGAATATCCGGTTAAAATTGGCTACCGAATTCCGTTTGATCATAAGACGCAATTTCTGTACGTAAATGGTGTGCAACAATCCGATGTCGTGTTTGATGGCGCATTGAATACCTGGTTGGAGAAAATTGTTACCGTTCCGCTGAATGAAGGTGAAAACACGCTTATGCTGGAAAAAAGTTGGGGCTGGATGCATTTTGATTATATCGAAGTACCGTTTCTTATCGCCACATCGGTTGCAGATGCCAATCAAAGACGCACGCCGGGCAGTTTCACTATCAGCGCGAACTATCCAAATCCGTTCAATCCATCTACCACAATTCGTTACGAAATGGCAAGCGCCGGTCAAATGGAAATTTCAGTTTTTGATATTCAAGGACGTGAAATTAAAACATTATTAAACGAAGCGCGGCAACCGGGCAGTTATGCCATTGCCTGGGATGGTTCGGATGCTTTGGGACGCTCTGTCAGTTCAGGTACTTATTTTATTCGGTTCAAATCGGAAAATGAGCAGAAGTTGCAGAAGGTTGTGTTGTTGAAGTAAAGTTGCGATGTTCTCGTTAATGTGAATATTCGATATTTTATGAACGCAGGTATTTTTTTATAGCCACGGATAGACACGGATTCTTAAGCTACATCCGTGTCCCATCTGTGTTTATAGTGGCTAATATCAACATAAAATTTGCTTCAATGTCCGGAATGTGGAAATAATATTCATAAACGTTATAAGAATTTAGGAAACAGTGTACTTAGCGAGATGCCAAATTATCGAATTGTTCCTTTTTTATCGAATACACCACATGCCGCATTACAATGTCGTTACTTTCGATGTACTTTTCATACTCCTTCACAAACATCATACCTAACTTTTCGGCTACACGCAGTGACGGTTTATTTTTCACAAATGTGTGAATAAATAATTCATCAAAATGCAGCGTATCAAATCCATACGGCAAACATACTTGCGCCGCTTCAGTGGCGTACCGCTGTTTCCAATAGTTTTTATGTATATGATAACCGATTTCCGGCACCACATCACCATCGATGTTTTGCATGGTGATGCCGCAATCGCCAAGAAATTGTTGGTCATGTTTGCGTATCAATGCCCACAGGCCGAAACCATTATCCGTATAGCTTTTAATCATTTTACAAATGAATGTTTCGACCTGCTTATTTGTATATGGCGCCGGATAATATAACATGGTATCGGCGTCACAGAAAATCGTGCAAAGATTGCCAATATCACTTAAAGTCAGTTGTCTGAATTGCAGACGGGCTGTGTTGTTTGGCACCATAATTATCTGTTCGTTTGGGCAGCATTGTTTCTAATTTTCGAATTGCTTTTCCGACGATGCTTGCCACGATCTTGTGGTCCGCGATCGTTGCGGTTTCCCGGAAATCGCTTCACGCTTGGCTTGTCCGTTGGTTGAGAGATTTCCACCACCACATTATGTTTGTTGTGGGTCATATTGCGGAAGCCATTTAATACCGCTTCGGTGTAGTGTTCATCCACTTCAAAAAATGAGAATTTGCGCAGAATATCAATTTTGCCGACGTCAATGCCCCGTTGACGCGTCGCCCGGACAATTAGACCAATCATTTCCGGCGGCGTAATCTTGTCGCGTTCGCCCAGATTGATATAAAAGCGGGTGAATCCGTTTTCGGCGACCGGAATATATTGATCATAATTCGGACGCTCGCGTTTGCTTTTTTTGCCGGATCGGGAACGATCGTTTTCTTCCGGAGCGATTAACTCGTCAGCATCCTTATAATAGTTCAGGAACTGATTAAACTCCATTGCGACAAAATGTTTGATCAACTCCTCACGGCTGAGTGATGCAAGCTTCTGGTGAACTGCCGGTAAGTAACTTTCAATATCAGCGTCGTTCACTTCAATTTGCTGCAGCCGATCGACAATATCAAGTAGCTGTTTTTCACAAATTTCCCTGCCGGTTGGTACCGATTTTAGTTTGAATTTCTTTTTTTGAAGACATTCAATCTGTTCGATTTTGTGCTTTTCCCGCATGTTGGTAATCGCGATGGAAACGCCCTTTTGCCCGGCGCGCCCGGTACGTCCGCTGCGATGGATATATACGACCGCTTCATCCGGCAGGTTGTAATTGATGATGTGGGTCAGATCTTTTACATCCAGACCGCGCGCTGCCACATCAGTGGCGGTAAGCAGCGTGATGTTTTTAATCCGGAATTTGTGCATGACAGCCTCACGTTGCGCCTGGGATAAATCGCCATGGAGCGCATCGGCATTATATCCATCCTGCATTAGTTTTTTAGCCACCTGTTTTGTTTCTTCGCGGGTGCGGCAGAAAATAATACCATAAATGTTCGGGAAGAAATCAACAACTCGCTTAAGTGCGAGGTAACGATTTTTTTCCTGCACGCGATAACAAATGTGGCGAACGTTATCAGCGCCGGTATTGCGTTCACCCACCGAAATTTCCACAGGATCGTGCATGTAGTTTTTGGAAATTTGCCGTACCTCTTTGGGCATGGTGGCGGAGAAAAGTAGCGTCGTCTTAAAGGATGATGTTTGCGCAAGAATCGCATCCAAATCATCCTTAAAACCCATCGATAGCATTTCATCGGCTTCATCGAGTACGACAATCCGCACATCGCTAACGTCCATTTTGTTGCGTTTGTTCAGCAAATCGTTCATCCGTCCCGGTGTGGCCACAACAATGTGTACACCACGTTGTAGCTCCTTCATTTGCTTGACAATATCTGCCCCACCGTACACTGGACAGATTTTTATACCTTTAATATATTTTGCATAGTTGGTGAGATCGTTGGTAATCTGCAGGCAAAGTTCACGCGTTGGTGATAAGATAATTGCCTGAATACTTTTAAATTCAAGATCAATATGTTGAATTAGCGGAAGCCCGAACGCTGCAGTTTTACCGGTGCCGGTTTGCGCCAATCCGATAATATCCCGTTCGCTTTCCAGCACGGTAGGAATGACCTGCTCCTGGATTGGCATTGGCTGCTCAAAACCGAGTTCGTTAATTGCTTTTACTAATTTGGGATGAATACCCAATTCCTCGAATGTTGCCATGGTGGTCCTTTAGTATATATTCAAAATTACAGCAGTCATGATTAATATGAGAGTAATGAAGATTGAGTCGGGGGGGCGGTATCATAAGTCATTTCAATATTTATCCTGAGCCCTTCGTCAAGCTCAGAATAACTCCGTCGAAGGATGATACCCTGTACAGAAACAATATGCTTCAACTTCGCTAAGCATGAAGAATTCTGACAATTTCAGACTTATGATACAGCCCTATATGTTGATCAAATCCGAAAACTACTATAGCTTTAGTATTTGATTATAATTGACCCGATCCCGTTATTAAAATATTTCCTTTATTGCAAAAAAAACCCAACACAGCCGGCAGTACCGAAAGCGGTCTGCCAACGCAAGTGTTGGGCAGCAAATTAATATCGAAACAAATAATTTTTACTCAGATGAATATCGGGGTGAAAATTACGATATTTTGATTTAACCATACCGCTGATAGATTTTCGGGAACGCTCCCGAATATCACTATTTAACGGGCTTAAGATACTGAAACTTTTCGTCAATGTCAACCGAAAAGTTTTCACCAGAAGCAACCGTATATCAGCGGACAATATCGTACTAATAAAAAAGTAGCGTGAAGCCTACCAGCGAAACAGTCCGACAAGATTGGTTGCCTGTTCAAGTATGTTCTGAACCGGCGGGAGTAATTGTTTGGAAAATAATGTTGGGCGCGGTTTGGCCATATTAACGTCATAATATGAAAGCAACAGTTCATCATCAACTGCCAATGAAATAGTAAGCTTCAATGATGTGCCGGTATCCGTTATTTTTCCGGTAATGTCAATTTCATAATGATCAACCGAGGCAACAATTCCAAGATTTTCCACCAGATACAAATGGACGAGCACCTTCCCGGACAAAGACATATCAGTATTGCCGTATTCTTCAAGTTTGATTTTGCCGTTAAATTCAGCGATCTCATCCACCTGCACGGCTTCCTGCGTCACCCAGGTGCCAAGTGTGCGATTATAAAAAGTCACGGAATCGGTTCCAATCACCAGCAAACGGCATGTCGCCGTCATATCGATATCGGAAACATCGTCGCTAATCAGGGCATTGGTATTGACCGAAGGGTTGGAGTACCAGCTATCACCAACAACCAGACGGGTTTTCATGAACACCGGATCTTCAACTTCTACCAAACCATTTGGGCCCGGAACCGCGCGAATGTAAACCACAGAATCCGTCGCCTGGTAATAACGCATAATTTTCGATTCGGATGAATTGATTCCCAAATCTGCCTCCCCCTGTTCCGGCAACAATGAATAACTAATACCACTCAGTGTGGCTTGAATCGGTGAAAGAATCCTTGATACCGCAAAACAATAGGAATTATCAAGTGTATCCTGATCCGTCTCATTAACCGGCTGGCCGGCATAGGTACCTGAAATTTTAATGGTATACAGGCCACTCATCACTCCCGTGTAATCCCATTCATTATCTGCAGCGATTGGTAAAAAATTACCGGTGTATGTGGTGCCTTTGGTGGCGGTGAGTTTGGGATTGTAGCGATCCACATAGGATAGTGGATTAGATTTTTTGTCTTTACTACAAGCAAGTAGAAAAAGGAACACGATCAAGGAAAAAAGCACAACATGACGAAAGGTGTTCATAGAACAATTCTCCTGAAGTTGTTGTGAATGAAAGTATAATTATTTAGCCGCAAAAAGAGTCGATGAGAATAATAATTAGGGAATCAGAATAGTTCGCTCACTAAAGGACAGTATTTCAGAATAGCGATGCGATAGTATCGCTTTAAGTGATGCTATCGCTATTTTATATATTTTGAACAGAATAATTGTCGCCAACCATTTATTCAACCTTGCGCCGAACTGCTTCATAAATTTTTGCATCAACAAACAAATTGAAAAGGTCCGCGTCAATTTTACCCGCTTTCATTTCATAGCCGAGAATATCCAGTGCTTTTTGTTCGGGTACCGCACGTTTGTAGGGGCGGTCCTGGGCTGTAAGGGCGTCATAAATGTCGGCGATGGTCATCATGCGCGACTGAATAGGAATATTGGGCGCATCGAGTCGGCGGGGGTAGCCGGTACCGTCCAGTTTCTCGTGATGGGCGTAGGCAATGTTGGGAACATCTTTTAGTTCAGAAGTCCAGGGGATGCGACTGAGAAAATTAAATGTATGGGTGACATGCGATTCAATTTCGTTGCGCTCTTTATCGCTCAGGCTGCCCTTGGGAATCGCCAGCCGACGAATTTCATCCGGAGTCAGTATTGGCTCGGTTGAGCCGTTGACCTTCCGATAAATTGTGCCCAGTTTTTCAATAACTGCTGAGCCGGCCTGGTCGAGAATCGTAGGCTCATTCGCATCAACAATATGCTCGAGAAAGCGATCCAGCTCATCCTTATCCTTTTGCATATCCATATCGAGCGCAGCGATTATTGAAAGCGCTTTGTCCCGCTCAATGTTTAATAACTGTGTGATTTTCTGTTTGGCGAAATCCAGTTCATTCGCCTGGAGAAAAATGTGGAAACGATGACGAATCCGCTCCAATTCATATGGGTATAATTTTTTGGCTTTAACCAGTACGTCTTCCCGCACACCGATTTTCCCGAAATCGTGCAGCAATGATGCGTAGTTAATTTGCTGAATGGCGTCACGGCTGAAGTTAATTCGTTCGAACGGGCCGGAGTCCAGCTTATCGACAGTTTTAGCAAGTTCGGTCGTCAGTACGGCTACCCGCTCCGAATGACCGGACGTCGTCGGATCGCGTTGTTCGATAGCGTGAACAGAGGCTTTGATAAATCCTTCAAACAGTGTGCGAATGTCTTCATAGAGACGGTTGTTTTCGATGGACACCGCCGCCTGGCTGGCAAGGGAACTGGCAAGATCGGTGCATTTCTCATCAAAAGCAATGACTTCGCGTTCATTCGACTCAATCGTATCAATGATTGCATCCCAATGCCGTTTGCGGTTGATCAATTGCAGCACACCGATGATTTCATCCTTATGGGTTTTCATGGGAATCACCAACATCGATTTGCTGCGGTAACCAATCGATTCATCGAAACTGCGGTTATGGCTGAACCCGGAGTTTTCGGTAAGCTCGTACACATCCGGAATATTTAAAACCTGACCGGACAATGCGACATGACCGGCAATGCTGTGGCTTTGGATCGGCATTACAAATTCCGTGAATCCCACATCCACCGAGTCACAATGCGCCAGTTTGAATCGTAACTGTTTGTCAGCAAAATAATTTTGTTGATCGTAAGCTACACCCGAGCGCTTTTCTACCAAATATAGACTGCCGGCATCAGCGTGCGTAATTTCCCGGCTTTTATGAAGTATTAATTCCAGCAGTGAATCCGGGTCCCGTTCTGCCGAAAGAGCGATTCCGATGTTATTTAACTCGTGCAATTCCTGAGTTTGGAGCGTAAGTTTTTTTTGGAGTTTGTTGATTTCGTTCAGCATCAATACATGTTGGGATGCATGCTGAAGACTTCGCGTGAAACGACTCTTATTTATCGGCACATCGATAATGTCGAATACGTCCCCATATTGACCATTAACTTCATGATCTGTCAACAGCAGTAATGGCCATTGATTTACTGAATTATCCGCTGCAAATTTTTGGATAATATCCCGTGTCCAATCAACATATTGGGAGTCGACCAGCACAATCGCCGGTTGTCGGCGAGTGATGTAATCTAACAATTCGTCCTGATTTTCAAGTGCTTTGAATGATACATGGCCATTGAAGGCGGAAATGACGTCCTGAATTTCCGGTAGTAAACGGTCGCTTAAAAACAGGATGGTTTGTGGTTCTCGTTGCATAACGTGAACTCCTTTTGCTTGGTGCGTGCCCGATGATGATACCAAACCTGTGGTCCAATAGTCTAATGAAGAACAAAAAATTATTCTGTAATTTGAGTATTGGCTTGCATATCAACAAATCAAATATACTACTCTCATTCAATGAATTTGAAAACTGATTGTTGTACATTTTCATTCGCGGCACGATAAGATAGCCGACATTATATATAATACCGCGAATAGAAAATTTATTTGCTTTCGTCCATTCAATTCTCAAACTCATTATTACTGACAGCACCTAATATATAAAAATTGCTATCAAAATTCAAGCTCTTTTCGCTTAACTTATTTTAAGGTTAATATATAAAAATAATAGGGGGGAAATATCGATGCCCATTGGTCATTAACCAGGGATTTAAAGTGGATTTGCAGGCCAAGCTGGTGACCTGCCTGTAAGAAATTATCAGGGAGTTCGCTCGCAGGTATGGACATGCGAATTTCGAAAAATTGTTCTGTGCTGTGCGTCGATAGCCGAACATTGAACTCATCGACAAGCCGCCCATACCTGGTGTAGTAAAGCGGCTCATCATCCCAGGTACCGTTCACAGATGATGGTGACAGATCAGTGGAACGTTCGGTCATATCGAGTACGTGGATTTCCGAAAATCGATCGGAAAACGGATCGACCTGAAAATGATAATTGTTGGCGCCAACATTCCAGCCATCATTACCAATATCAGCATAAATGGAAACTTCAGCAGGAGCATTGAACCGGTTAGCTAAATAAAGAGCATTATTATCCCAGTTCATATACGTGTCGGCTTTCAGGGGTTGTTCGCCAGCGAATTCAGTTGTGGAAAAGCTCATTACATCGGTCAGCCAGAACCAATCGCGAAAGTCACCATTAAAATTGGGTGTAAATTGTGGAATTTCAGTCGGCGTCGGATTGGTAGGGTAACGGTCGTTGCCATCCGATATTCGGTCAAAATCAGAATCCGGCCGTTGGGGCGATGCACTGGTATAAAAATTGGCGCTATATTCAAGTAGGTCCGATAGTCCATCATTATCTGAATCAATCTGTCCGGAATCACTGCCAAATCGCCGTTCATCCATCACTACCAGGGAATCTGCATCCGGCAAGCCATCCTGATCGTTATCCGGTGTAGCAACCATTTCGTACATCACATTTTTAAGAGTAACACCGGAACGATAGCGATCAGCAATGGCCGGATAGGTACTGCATGCGATCGCTGGGACATGCTGCAAAACCGGCAGCGCTGCGCCCAGTTGTTCAGCTAATGTCTGATGCACAGCCCACGTTAATGCCCAAATGACTGTATTATCAATCTCCTTACTGGAAATCGGGTAGGGGACGCGATTTTCAGCAGGCAATGGAATTGAAGCAAAACTTAATTTATCACCGATCTTTTCATGAAAAAGTGGGGGCATGGATTTCAAAGCGGGAATCAAAACAATTACTAAATTGGTCGATTCCATACCCATAATGTCGTTTTTAACGTATGGATACGTCAACGCCCCCTGACGTGGAAAGAATGATACCGGTTTATGATCGGAGATTTGGTTGTATGTTATTTGGAGATTTAAGCGGCAGCGAGAATTTAGCCAGAAAAATTCACGGACTATGTCCAGTGCATGCTTCAATTTCCCAACCGAAGCATTATCAATCTTGCCGGCTGCAGTGGACGTGTAAATGATAATTTGTGCATGTACATTGGCATAAGACATTGTGGCTGTTGTGACAGCGCTTGAGTCCGCTTGATCCATGCTTTGGGCATGCAGTGTAAATGCAGTTGACAGAAAAAATATAATTGCTATGATGCATTGCTTACGACAGAAAATCATGCTGATGATCCGCGATGAATTTATATTTATTTTTAGGGTGCAGATTGAAATTTCAAGAATTTTGTTGAATCAAAGATTTCGACTTATTGTAAAACATGCAATCAAATGAAATTGTTCCGCCCCAACCCTGTGAGGCGGACTTCTTTTCCTGTGAATTGCATATCTTTTTTATCTCTGGAAATAAAATGCACATCTATACTGGTAATGAATTTGTTTTTAGATTTCTTGTTTTATAACCCTTCCCTTACTCCCTTCCTTCAAAAGGAAGGGACTTTATGATTAAATCCGAAAACCAATTCGGTTTTAGTATATATCGATGTGAAAACACTTGTAAGTCATTCATATTCTATTGCGTCATGCCGCTCGTGTTGGCGCCGACAAAAATAACATCGTCTAATTTGGAATTTGTGAGCCGGACATTTTCGAGATTTGCATTCGTAAAATTTGCACGACTTAAATCCGAGCGTTCGAGATGCGCATTCGTAAGAATGGCTTCGGTGAAATCCGCATCAGTAAGAACTGCCCGTTTCATACGAGCAGCGGTCAGATCGGTTTTCCGGAACGTACTGTTTGGCATCTGAGAGCCGAACAGTTTAACATGAATCATTACTGCTTCAATAAAACTTGCTCGTTCCAAATTTGAATCCTGCAGATTGGCGTCTATAAGATTTGCCTTATCGAACGTGGCGCCACTGAGATTCGCCCCAAATAAAAATGCGCGTTCCATTTGGCAACCTGAAAAATTTGCGTTTTCCAGATTTGCATTTTGCATATGGACATCGTTTAAAATTGCACCGGAAAAATCGACGTCTTTAAGGTTTTCATAGGACAAATCCACATGTGACAGATCGACGCCGTTCAGGGAATTGCCCTGATGTATCTTTGCGAGAATTTCTTCCCGGTTTTGGTTGGTCATATAGTCCTCCTCCCGGACGCTTGCGTTGGATATACATTCATACTTACCTGTTCACCTGAATTTCTTAATTTGGGGAATCAATTTATTTTCATTGCCAGTGAATAAATCCGAAATTATGTTTCGGCACATGATAATTATTTCAGAAATTTAGGTTTTATTTAAAACTTTCAACCGCCTCATCCACCGATGAATAGATAGAGAATATCGTGTCGAGACGGGTTATTTCCAGTGGTCTGCGAATACGTTCAGATACATTCGCCAGTTTAAGATCGCCATCGCTGCTGCGGGCAGTTGTCATTCCCGAAATCAACATGCCCAGCCCCGAACTGTTGATCCAGTTGGCATTAGCCATATTGATCACGATTTTTACGGTGTCCTGTTCCACGGCGTTATAAATGAGTGTTTGAAACTGTTCCGATTCGACGCCTCCCATAATGTCGCCTTCAATATCGACGACCATCACATCTTTAATGATTTTGCTTGTACATTTCATATTCACATCCTCCAAAGCGATTAAATTATGTCTCCATAACGTGAAGCGTTTGTACTGAATGATATTCTCATGTATCCATTCAAAAAATAAGGGAAAAACCTTGCCAAGATTATCTCGTTGAGATTTATTACAACGATAAGTATTGTTCAACTTTATCCCAAAACCTTCGCAAGGGTGTTCCGGATTAAATCAACGGAGTCATTTATGATTGTGTTGATTTAATGTCTTTCACGTAACTTTATGTCAATATGTGGGTCACTAATCAACTTAATTGTCAATATATTGTATATGACCAATGGCAGCATAGACTAAATCAACGCACTCATTTATATACCTACAGTTTTTCTCCCAATATTAGAAATACATTTCGTTTGAAAAAAATATCAGCACCCTGTATAAGGAAAAATGCTGAAATTTGTGGATCGTGTAATCCTGACTCCAGCAAATTTTCAATTCTTTTGCGATTGGTTTCGGACTGCTGCGCATGCGTTATATATTCACGAAAATTTAATTCGATTTCAACATCCATCATATTAATGCCGGATATTCCGTGCCGACTGAATAAATCGATAATAAACTCATGAGACAATGTGGCGTGGTGACTGCAATCAATTTCCTTTTCCAGTTCTTCAAAGTAGGCGTTAACTTTACTATCTTCGTATGCTACAATATCCTGAATGCTAATCCGACCTCCAGGTTCATAACAGCGAAGCATTTCATCGATCACCTTATCATACTGGTGAATATGATGAAATGCGGAACGGCTAAAACAATCGAGAACGCGTCATCCGGATATTCAGTGTTCTCGGCAGGTTGGCACGTGAATTGAACATTTTTTACATGTTGAGCTGTGGCTTGTAGATTGGCGATTTCAATCATACCTTCAGAAATGTCCACGCCGTGGGCGGAGTGGATTTTAGGAGCACAAAAAAGTACAAGATCGCCAGTGCCACAAGCGATATCCAGAAGTCTATCATTTGGTTTGAATCGACAAAAATCAAAATAAGCCTGGTGATATTCATTGTTTTTGGTCACCGACCAGTTGCTGAAATTCGTCGCCTGCTGATTAAATTGCTGTTTTACAAGTTCATGCAGGTGAGTAAGTTCCATAATATTTCCAAGAACGTTGATAGATTGAACGTGCCACGCACTTCGAAAGTGTGTGACACGTTTGTGAACTTCCTGTTGTGATACAATTATTCATAACGTAATGCAACCACTGGTTCAAGCCGGGCGGCTTTAGCTGCGGGGTAAATTCCGAAAAATAGTCCGACAAGTGTACAAAATCCGATTCCCAGAAATACGGCCCAGGCAGGGATGGCTGTCGGCAATGGAGTGAACGCGCCAATGAGAATACCCAGAGCCGATCCCAAAATTACACCGAGCAATCCGCCAATATTGCCAAGAATGATTGCTTCAAGAATAAATTGCCACAATATGTCCATACGTTTGGCGCCAATGGCTTTGCGGATGCCGATTTCCTTTGTCCGCTCGGTTACCGATACCAGCATGATGTTCATAATGCCGATACCACCAACCAACAGCGAAATCAGTGTAATGCCAATGGCGGCAATTTTTATATTTTGGGTCATATCGTTAAATGTTTCGATCAGGCTTTCGCTGGTGAAAATCTCAAAGTCATTTTCAGCGCCAGGGGGAACTTTTCTGGCTGCGCGCAAAATGCCAATTGTTTGTTCGATAGCTTCATCCATCAGCTCAACACTCTGGGCCTGTACCGTAATATTCAAACTGCGCTTATCACCGTATACTTTCTGAAAGGTAGTAATAGGAATAATGATGTAATTATCTTTGCTTTGTCCGAAACTACTGCCTTGTTCTTCAAGTGTACCGATGACATGGTATTTGTAAGCGCCAATGCGTACTTCTTCACCAATGGGGTGTGAATGCGGAAACAGAAATTCCACAATATCCTTGCCCAGCACGATGACATTTCGGCGCAAATCCACATCCTCGTTGGTAATAAATCGGCCATCATCAATGTAGTAACCGTTGGAGACAGCAAATTCCGGTGTTCCGCCACAAAGGATGACGTCGGGATTGGTGTGCTTTTCTTTGTAGCGCACGACCTGCCCCCACATCCAGGCCTCGGGTCCCACGGCTTTTACAGCCGGCGCTTTTTTAATGGCGAGGGCGTGCTCCAGTTTCAGCGGTTTACGGCGTCGGTATTTTTCATCAAGTTCGCCCATTTGTACGGCGGGATCTTTTTGTACTTGAAACACATTAGATCCCAGCACCGAGAGTTCGTTGACCATGTAATTTTGTAGCCCTTCCACAATTGTCATCATCCCAATGATGGTTGTCACTCCGATGATGATGCCCAGTGTGGTCAGCACAGAACGCATTTTATTACTGCGCAGTGCATCGGTGGCTTCTTTTAAGCTCTCATGAAATTCCATAGATTTTGCCGGATGGTTTGTTTTAATTTACAAATTTTTAATTCAAATATGATTGTTTTAGCCTGGTGCGTCTAACATCCCGAAATTAGGGGATATTCACACACGTGGTTTGCCAGCCCCTACTAAAATAATAAAAAAATCGCTATTCATACCTCAACGCCTCAATCGGATCGAGTCGGGCGGCCTTGCGCGCTGGGAAGATACCAAATGAAATACCGACGATACCGATAAACGCAAGTCCGATCATAATCGAAACCGGTGAAATGCTCGCCTTTAGAAATGTTGATGAGGCAATAAGTTTTGACAGCCCAAACCCGATCAGAATACCGATGATGCCCCCAACCATCGTGACCATTATCGATTCCACCAGAAATTGCCAGAGAATATCGCGGTGCCGTGCCCCTAATGCCTTGCGAATGCCGATTTCCCGCGTACGTTCGGTGACAGATACCAGCATAATATTCATGACGCCAATCCCGCCGACAAGCAATGATATCGCACCAACGCCAAATGCCACAGCATATAGCGCAGTGGTCAGCCCTTTGTAAAAGTTGGCGATCATATCCTGTTGGTTGATGGCAAAGTCGTTTTCTGCCGCAGGAGGGACTTTACGCACCCGACGCAGGATACCGGTCAGTTCGTCTTTGGCCTCATCGATGCGCTGCGGATCGCTTACTTTTACTTGAATGGTAATCCAGCGGCGCGAGCCATATAATTTTTGGAAAACGCCCAGCGGAATAATAACTTCTGTATCCAGATTGTAGCCTAGCAGACTACCGCGCTTTTCCAGCACACCGATCACGCGAAATTTGTTCAATCCGATCGACATTCGCCGGCCGATGGGATTGACATTCTTAAACAATTTTTCCGCGATTTCAGCTCCGATAACACATACCGCACGATTGTGATCCGAATCCAGTTCGGAAATCGGGCGACCGTACTCCGGCATTGAATTCGATGTGATGGTATAGGCCTCGGTCGTGCCGATGACGTTGCAATTTTTAAGTTTTTCACTGCCGAATTTAAGCGTGCGATTGGCATCGACTGTAGGCGCAACGGCTTTGACCAGCGTCGCATGTTCTTTGATGGCATCGACTTCCGTCATGGTGATGTCTTTGCGGTGCATGGCTTTAATCCAGTCATCACGCGATGCCCAGGCAAATTTCTGAATGTACAGCGTATCTGAACCGAGCGATGATATCGATGTATAAAATGCATCGTTCAGGCCCATAATAATTGAATGGATCGCGATAACGGTCGTAATACCGATTACGACCCCGAGCGTGGTGAGAAAAGATCGCATTTTGTTGGCCCGTAAGGCGACTAATGCAATTTTAATTCCCTCCCACAATTCTATCCAGAATCGCATATTAAATTGCCTCATCTCGTTCAATTACACCATCGCGTAAACGAACAATGCGATTGGTATGTTCGGCGATGTATTCCTCATGGGTTACCAGAATTACGGTATTGCCGCTTTCGTGCAATTCTTCAAAAATTTCCATGATCTCCTCACCAGTGCGTGTATCCAGGTTTCCCGTGGGTTCGTCTGCTAAAATTATTTTCGGATTGTTAACCAGAGCGCGGGCAATTGCCACACGCTGCCTTTGTCCGCCTGACAGCTCATTTGGTTTGTGATGCATTCGTTCTGCCAGGCCAACGCGATCGAGCGCCCGTTCTGCGAGTCGCCGGCGTTCTGATGATTTAGTGCCGTTGTAAATCATCGGCAACTCCACGTTGTGCAGCGACGACGCCCGTGGCAGCAGGTTAAACGTTTGAAATACAAACCCGATTTCCCGGTTACGGATTTCGGCCAATTGATTGTCATTCATTTCGCTTACCTGATGGCCGGCAAAATAGTAGTTCCCACCCGATGGTGTATCGAGGCAGCCAACAATATTCATCAACGTTGACTTGCCCGACCCGGATGGTCCCATAATCGCGATGTATTCGTTTTCTTCAATTTGCAGGTTGACGCCGCGTAAGGCTTTTACTTCGACGGTACCTATTTCATAGGTTTTCTGAATATTTTGTATATCGATAAGCATGGAATCCTCGTCGTGTTTTAAAATTGTGTACTTGATGCAATTTCATAAAGCGTACCAATTTTGTGTCTCATCCTAAATTTCAATTAATCGCTTTCTTGTTTTCGTTTTTCTCAGAAATTTTCACCGGGCTACCATTTTTAAGCGTCTTCGAGATAGCGCGATAACTCCCGATCACCACTTTTTGTCCTTCTTCCAAACCGGTCTTAATTTCAATGTCTGTGTCGTTACTGATGCCGGTTTCCACCGGAACAATCCGGGCCTGGTCGCCATCAACGACAAACACCACTTCAAGTTGCTTTTCCTCAGGATTTTTAGTATCCGATTTTTTATCGCCGTTTTCTGTCTCGGCCTTGTCTTGTTTTGATTTGTCTTTATTATCCTTGGACTTGGATTTCAATTCCGCCTCTGTTTTAAGATCATCCGGGGAACGTACAGTTACCGACTGAATCGGAACTGAAAGTACATTATGCCGGGTTTCAGTGAGAATGTCAACTGTCGAAGACATCCCCGGTCGCAAACGTTCGACTTTTTCCAACACCGCAATTTTCACTTCGAAATTGGTGACTTCTTCCTGCGTGCCCAGTCCGCGTGTGGTCGCCGTATGGGCAATTTCGGAAACAATGCCTTTAAACGTTGTATCGGGAATTGCATCGATTTCGATGTTGGTACTATCGTTCAGTGCGATTAGCACAACGTCATTTTCATCGACTTCAGCAAGCACTTCCATCCGGGATAAGTCCGCGATGGTCATGATTACGTCAGCCTGGAAGGTGGAGCCAACGGCGATTTCACCCAATTCTTTATTCAGCGTCGTCACAGTGCCGGCAATCGGAGAATAAATCCGGGTCTTGCTGAGATCATCCTCCGCCTGGTTCAAGCCAGCGGTGGCTTGTTCAACCTGACTTTCGGCCAGTAATTTGTCCGCTTCCGCCCGTTCTTTTTCGGCAGTTGAAACCAGTTTTTGCTTGAACAAGTCGGCAATCCGCATGTATTCGCTGTTGGCCTTCATCAAATTGGCTTGTGCTGATTTTAATCCGCTTTTGGCCTGATCGACCAACGCCCGATAGCGCTGACTATCCAACTCAACTAACAATTGATTCTTAACAACCGAATCTCCCTCTTCAACATGCAGCCCAATAATTTCTGCGCTCACATTTGCGGAAATTTTAACTTCGGTTTCCGGCTGCACTTTTCCGGTACCGGATACAGTTTGCATAATAGTGCCTTTTTTGACTTCAGTGACCTGCACTTCGATTTGGCCACCTTTACCCTTTTTAAGATTGACTATGATAAAAGCTGCGACTACCACCACAACGATTAGTCCAATGACGAGTTTTTTTGTATTTGAATTTTTAGATGACTCCATTATCTCTCTCCTTGAGACCCGGTTTTTTTTTCTATTCAATTTAATACAACAATTTTCATGACTACCATAGCATTTTGATAATTATGTATTATCTGATTACGATTCATTTATACTCTCAATAACTGTAGATTCACAAGCAAAATTGCAAACATTTTTATGAGGAAAATTCAATTCACAAAAATTCTGCTTGAAAGCCCGATTATTCGTTCGATGTGTTTAATAATGAGTTCAGGTATGCAAGTGCAATTTGCGTGTTGTACCTGGCTGTAACCAAATTACTTTTTGCCTGGGTCACTGATAGTTGGGCATCGATAACTTCGATAAGTGTTCCCGATCCGATTTTGTAGCGTTCCTGTGCTAATCTAAAATCTTCCTGAGCTGATTCCAAATTCGTTGAATTGATGTCGGCGATTTCCCGATATGCTTTTACATTCAAATATGCCTGTGTCACGTTCGATTTTAATTGTCGTTCATGATCGATATAATCTTCTTCAGCTTTCGCATAATTTAAAGACTGACGTTGCAGTTCAGCTTTATCCGCAAATCCCTTAAAAATATTCAAATCAAGTTGGGCGCCAATGTTGACGCTGTAATCCTGGTTCAGATGTTTATTATATACCCTGTTAATATCTTCATTATCCCGTTGGTAGCTGACACGTCCGCTAATCGTTGGTAAAAAAGCTAACTGTGCTTTACGTTTTTCATGATAATAGTTATCAATATTCAGACCAATATTTTTTAGATCAGGATTTCGTTCCACCGCGGTTTGTACTGCATCTGTGCGCTGCATGGAAAGTTGTGATACTTCCACGTCCATTTCTTCAATATCGATGGGGCTGTTTGGTTCCAGGCCCAGGGCATAGTTGAGATCTGCTTCTGCTTTTACGATGATATTTTGCTGTGTAATTAAATTGACCTGGTCCCTGCCGACCTGCACTTTAGCTTTGTAAACATCCGCAAGTGCGATCGAACCAATCTGGTACATTACTTCGGTTCTTTTTAATTGCTCTTCACTAACTGTTACTGCTTCCTGATAAACTTCACCAAGCTTTTTCGCCTTTAATAATTCAAAATAAGCCTCTTTTACATTATATACAACCTGATTCTTGGTTGAAAGCAGGGACAAGCGAGCGCTTTCTCGGCCAAGATTTGCTTGCTTGAGGGCGCGCCAATCCCGCCCCCAATCCCAAAGCTGCTGAGTCAGCGAAATATTTGCGTAGTGCGAATTACGTTCAATTCTGCTTTGGGTAATGGTCTTCTGTTCATAAATAGCTTCACCGGTAAGTGTGTCGATGCCAACGGGAACATCACCGGCGAATTTTCGCTCACCCTGAATATATTTGCCCGAAGCCAGAGATGCATTGATCGAAGGCAACAATGCCGAACGGGCGGATACTACATCGGTGCCTGCTAAATCGACATCGCGTTTTTTATTTTTCAATACCGAATTATTTTCAAGCGCGATTTTAACACAATCATCCATAGATAATTTTTTCACATCTTGTGCATGCAGACCGGAGATGCCTGCAAATAAGATTGTCATAACAGTCCATCGTATAAGTGATCGATAATTCATGAGTATTTCATCTCCTATTAATTAATTCGTGATGCTGAACCAGACCAGTGATATTGCCATATAAACCACATAAAGTCCGGCGACCATCGTTGTTGATTTTTTGGTTGTTGTGCGATAAATAATTGCCAATCCGATTCCCAGAACGGCAATTTGCCAGATGGCGAATAAATCAATTTTTTTCAGGAATTGATACATGAGGGTATCGGCATTATCCACCGATTGGAATGTAGCCAGTGAGAAGTGCACTTCCGCACTGTTCTTATTTAACATAATGGGTAAAATGAGTAGCTGATTCAAACTGCCAATCAGTGATGTATATGTGAAGGCTGAAAATACTTTCTTAAATGATGCTTTAGTACCCAGTGACATATTACCGACAAGCATCACGATACCGGAAATAGCCAGAAAAATAATAATGATAGTGATGGTTCCGATCACCGGTCCGATAATTTTCATGATCGGTTTATCGGCTATCGACATGGCTTGTTCGATTTGTTGATCACTCATGCCACGCTCTTCCATTTTTGCCCGTTGCTTTTCCATTTGAATGGGACCCAATACCGGCATGGTTAGTATCATGAAGGCAATGGCGACTAGCAGTATTATTACGAACGGAATGACCCAGTCAGGTTTGCGGTCAATACTTTCAAATGTCTGCTTGGGACTAACAAAAACGTTAATTATTTTCTGAATGACGCTCATCTCTGCCTGGGGTGTTTGAGCGGCTGAGTTTAATTGATCTGACATTTTTTACTCCTCCCTGTTTTCATCTCTGACCTGGATTAGTCATTGTATTTCATTATGGAGTCCAGATAGCCTGAATGATGCATGCTTTAGAATTCGGAGTATCAGAGTCCGTTGAAATTATCAATTTGATTAAAAAATTGTATTGGCTATCCATGCAATGAAGTTTATGAATAATACAGGCTAAATTTGTTTTTTTAAAACGTAAATAAAAATGGAATGTTTCGGCAAATAATTATTTTTCAATGTTTGATAACAAATCCACAGCTAAATTATGAATTTGATTGACGCAAACCGGATTGATTTGCAGAGAGACATAATGAATAACATTGCGCTATAAATGCTTGATGTAAACTAACCTCAATTATAATTCGTCATAAACGTAATAGGGTAAATAAAAAGGAATCTTATTTCACTTAGTGATTAGCATGCGTAGACTGACCATGAACTATCCGTGCGAAGGTTTTTAAGATAAAAATGACTATTTGTTGTTTTAATATCACTTAAAATTCCAAAGTAAAAACGGAAAAATTTTAAATTAACCACTGAAGTCACGGAAAACACGGAAGCAAATGAATTTTTTTTCTGTGAATTCCGTGTATTCCGTGGTTGGAAATAACTTCAGTACTAAAGAGTGTCATTAATAAAATTTGCACTTTCATTTTAGAAATTTGTGTATCAAGCTAATTGCCATTACATTATGAACTCCCAGAACCTTCGCAAGGATTTCCTTAACGAATTGTAAGTACCAGGACAGCTTGTTCAGTCTTTCAAAATAAAAAACATTCTCATTACACATGACTTTTTCCTTTATTCATGTATCGTGCCCGGATCATTGAAAATTATAGCGCTTTCACGGAGTTAGGTCAAAAAAACATTGACATTTAGCCGAATGTTTGTTATTTTGAGTTACAACTTCGTATGAATAAATGGAGGCACATCTATGATCCGGCTTGGAGTGAATGTGGATCACATCGCTACGTTACGGGAAGCTCGAAAAGGAAATGAACCCGACCCGGTAGCAGCAGCCGTGCTTGCGGAAATGGGCGGCGCCGATGGTATTGTTTGTCACTTACGGGAAGACAGGCGTCATATTAAGGATCGCGATCTTTCAATTTTACGGCAGGTAGTTAAAACTCACTTGAATATGGAAATGGCACCCACCGATGAAATGATGAAAATTGCAATTTCTGTGCTACCCGACATGGTTACGCTTGTCCCGGAGCGACGCCAGGAGGTGACAACCGAAGGCGGTCTTGATGTAACGACAAATACAGCCTATATGGAAGAAGTTGTGTCGACACTGCGCGCCAATAACATCGTTGTGAGCATGTTCATCGATCCCGATATTTATCAGATAAAAACAAGTGCACGACTGGGCGCTGATTATGTAGAACTGCATACCGGCTATTATGCGCATGCTGAAGATTTGAATAAAGTAGTAGAAGAGTTGGAAAAGCTGCGCTCAATGGCTGCGGCTGCTACGAAGCTTGGCTTGGGCGTCAGCGCCGGACATGGCTTAAATTATCAGAATGTTATAGAAGTTGCTAAAATCGAACAGATTGAAGAATTAAATATTGGTCATTCAATTATTTCTCGCGCCGTATTGCTTGGCATGGAGACAGCAGTTCGCGATATGATAAAACTGATTCGCTAATGATTCAATCATCGACGTGTGGGTGATGATCTGATCGCTTTTAAATAATTTGCTATCAGACAAGCCAGTCATGTCATCCATTTAATATAAGGAAAGAATCCATGATATTACGTCGTATTTCCATCGCTTTATTTTTGCTTGTTCTGCTAAGCGGCACGTTATCAGCTCAGAATAAAGAGTTTGTCAATCCCTATGTTTTTGAATTGGGGGTTGGTGTTAAAACACCGTTAGGTGAAACAAGTAATGATGTTGTCACCGGTTTGGCGTTTCGACTGGGAATGGGATATATGCTCAATAAACATGTTGAGTTGGCCCATCTGGGTATTGAACTCGGCAGTTCATCACCGATCGATCCGGAGATGTTGATACTTCAGGATTGGTATTCATCATATTACGGCCGAATGGTAATGGAAACGGTTATCATTGTTGGTACACCACTAACATCGCGCTATCATTTTAATATGAATGAGTATTTTGATGGCTTTGTGGGAGTTGGCGGCGCCTGGTACTGGTTTTCCACCCGACTGGACGATCCATATATCGGTTCAATCCGCAAGCCACGTAACCGTGATGGTTTTGGTGGTATCGTCGAGGCCGGCATAAATACAAATCTCTTCAGCGATAATTTTTTGGTCAATTTTACAGTCGATTTTTCGATGTTGAACACAAATGGAAGGACACTTTCAGTCAAAGATGAACGACAGTTAGAATCCAATGTAAGCCGTATCGATCAATACCTTACCTTTACCATTGGTATGCGGTATTCATTCGATAAATGAACTTATTCAGCCTGGTACAAACCGTCTGCTGAGCCTGCCGTCTATCACCGGTGTACCGCCGCTGTTCGCGGCACGAATGGCATCAAAGTCGGCATTTTCCAGTGATATTGCCTTCGACAGGCTCAGGCAACGTAGCGATATTTCTCCTGTTAAAAGTTTTGGGACTGAATAGTGTCAGAGATTCGCCTAAAACGAATCTAATTTAATCTAAAAAACTTTTAAAATGCTCTAAACTTGAGCGAAAATAATATCCGAGTTACTCTTTTTGTATTCATGAGCCCATTCTAAAAACCGCGAATTACGCGAATGGACGCGAATAGAAATTTATTAAGTCTTATAAAAACAATTGGTGAAAATTAGTGAAATTCATGGTTAAGCTCTTTTTAGAGTGGACATACAGTTGACTGAGTGCTCCGAAGGCGCATCTGCCTTTGGCATGATCCGCCGCGGCGGATTAACATAACCATCCAATATCGAAAGGATACATCTTTTTCTATATATTTCCAACTAACGATTTGTTTTATTTACGAAATATGTGGAAGGAGATTCAGGTGTTCTGCCCAAAAACGGCGAAAACCGGCTTACAGTGCCGATGTTTTCCCGAGGAATGACACACTATTATCTTCATCTTATTATTGATGAAATTTAAAACGTGAGTTCAAGTTTCTTAGAAGTTACTAACGAATTAATCCATGCCCCTTATTTGTTGTAACAGACATGGCAAGAATGGGCATGGATCTCCCCATTTTACCATTTTCGGATTTAATCCCTGTTCACAAAATTAGCATATTTTTCTTATTCAGAAAAAATCCTCTATTTCCCTTATCAGAGAGTCGATTATGTCGTTCTCTGCCATTTGTATCAAATAAAAAACGTTCGCAACAATTTAGCAATAACGCTCAATTCTCGTTTGAGTTTTCAGCATTTATTCCGATATGTCTTTCATGAGGCGTCGTCATTGATGTGCATAAGTATGTAACAATATGCTGTCAATTTAAATTTCGATTGTCGCTAACCGGCGAACATCTCTTGAAGGGAACCATCAATGGAACTGTATCAATTCAATGATATCAGGCAAATGAACACGAACCCATCTGAGCAGAGCACAATATCATCAGTCCCTCAATGCCAAAATCTATGTGATAAAATTAAAATTCAATTGCAACAGCTAATTGATACTTCAGAAAAAACCTTTCTGGATATGGGAAATCGGTTTCTACAGTATTCACGGCAGGGGAAGGACATTTCCGAATCAAGTAACCAGGCGACCCGTCTGTTTTTTAGCGAACGAGTGGTAAGTGCAATCGATGAGCTGTATGAGTTATTAGAACGAATTCGTCGATACCTTCGCTATAATGAAAACGAGTTGAATAATAATTCCACGATTTTACAGCAGATACTCACAACCATAAAAACAATTTATCAGCCGTTCGATCAGTTTGAAAAACTTGTGCGCAAACTGCAATTTCTGGGGATCTCTACACGCATTGAAAGCAGCCGATTAACAAATGAAGACAAGAGCTTTGAAACCTTGTCGGCTGACGTAAAAGCACTATCTCTGCAGATTGAAACCAAGCTTACGCGTATTATCGAGGGAGCTACGTCGTTGCGGCAAACTATCAGCAAAACGCTGGGTGAGAGTTTAAGATTGAAATCGCAACAGTATAAGCAGGCAGAGCAGATTCTAAACAATACACATGGATGCTTGCGCGTGCTTATCGAAACAAACGAGCGTTCATCAGCGCTAGCCAAAACTTTGTCCGAGCAGGCAAGGTCGCTTGAGTTGCACATAATGGAAATTGTGCAATCCATCCAATTCCAGGACATTATCCGTCAAAAAATTGAACATGTTATCGAATCCATGGATGATGTCATCCAAATTGCTAATTCGGCATATCACATGCAATCGGAGCAAGACGATGCTGTTCTGGAAATTCATGATATTTCGCAGCTTCAAATCGATCAAATCAATCAGGCAGGATTTGAAATTCATAGTGCAATCACTAACATCATCGATGGATTGACTGGTATTGCGGAAAGCATGATAATGATTATGGAGGGCACAAAATCCGTTATTTTGGTGTCTGAAACACAAAGTGGTTCAAATATGGATACGATGGAGAGCGGTATTGACCGGGTTACACATCTGTTGCGTTTAAATGCGGCGGCGAATTATGACTTGAACCGGGCAATGAAAGAGTCATCACAAATGGTCGATGATATGGCTGGTTTTGTGGATGATATTAACCAGATCGGTTATCAAATTGGCTTGATAGCATTGAATGGTATTGTCAATGCCGCACATATCGGAAGTGAAGGCGCATCCCTGAGTGTGCTCGCGGACGCGATTCAACGTTTGGCAGTCGATGCGCAATTGCATATTAAAACTGTATCTTCGATTCTAACCGACATAATTGCTTTCGCCGATAAATTAAATGTAGGGCAATTAACAACCGATGATAAAGATGATCTTGAGCATATTGTCAATGAAATGGTGAGTGATCTTGCTACATTGCTGGACTCGATTCGATCCGTCCATGCCGATGTTGACGGGCATATGAATATTGTTTCAAAAAACGGCGCCAGTTTGATTCAGGATATCAGGCAATTTACAAAATCTGTTTTTATTCATCATCAATTTCAGAAAGGATTTCAGGACGTCGTGCAGCATCTGCAAACTATTTCAGACTTGACTGCGGGCGTGGTTGCCGGATTGGATGAAGTAACTCGGGCGAACAGGCTGGAAAAATTAAAGGAACGCTACACCATGCACAGCGAACGTGCAGTGCATGGTGCCAGATTTGAAAATTCTGATGAATTGGTGAATGTGGGAAATGAAAATGATAGCGATTTGGGGGATAATATCGAACTGTTTTAATGTTGCAGGGAGTGGCACATGATATCATTTACAAAAAAAAATAATATGGTAAAATTAACCGGACAATTATCAATCGAAGATGTCGCCGATGCCAAAACAAAACTGGAAAAGGCATTAGCATCATCCGGAACAATTAAATTGAAATTCGATGCAGTCGAGCGCATTGATCTAGCATTTTTGCAAATCATTCATGCAATGTACAATTCAGCAAAAGCAGCGCAGAAAAAAGTGGAATTGATACAACCCATACCGGAAATTGTTACGCAGGTAATTCAGCGTACGGGACTCGGCTATTTGCAAATGTGGCAGACAAATTAATTAAAATGAGTCCGAGCTAAAAACCGATAACTACATGAATGGACGCATCTGCCTTTGGCATGATTGGCGGAATTCGTGGTCAAGCACTTCCTATAGAAAGCTCATTAATGATAAAATCAATTCCGAAACATAGGTTAATGGATAATTACTTCGTGCCACCGATACAGATATAAATTGAATATGTGGATCAGATGTATAAAAAGGAAATCAGGAAGCAAACAGGTGGAGGCTATAAATGAATAAAACAGTAATGACTGTTGATGATTCCGCAAGCGTTCGTCAAATGGTCAGTTTTACTCTTCAGGGAGCCGGATATGGAGTCGTCGAAGCAGTTGATGGCAGGGATGCACTCAATAAACTGGCCGGCCAAAAAGTGGATATGATGATTGTTGATCTCAATATGCCAAACCTGGATGGGTTGGGGGTAATCCGGGCGGTCCGGGCAAATCCCCAACATAAATTTACTCCGATAGTTATGTTAACGACGGAATCGCAACCAGCTAAAAAACAGGAAGGGAAAGAAGCAGGAGCAACTGGCTGGATTGTAAAACCATTTCGTCCGGATCAACTTGTTGCGGTAGTAAAAAAAGTATTGGGATAAGACCAAACCAAGGAGTATAGAAATGAGCATGGAGCGACATCAGGCAGTATTTAGAGAAGAAGCCTACGAATTGCTTGCCGAGCTTGAAAAAGTGTTATTGGAATTGGAAACAACGCCGGATGATGTGGAATTGGTCGCCAGAATATTTCGTGCGATGCACACCCTGAAAGGTTCCGGTGCCATGTTCGGTTTTGATGCGATTGCCACGTTTACACATGAGTTGGAAAACATATACGACAACGTGCGTGAAGGTAGACTGCAAGTCACAAAAGAATTGATTGATTTGTCGTTCGCGGCATGCGATGAAATAAATGTAATGCTGGAAAGCAATGAACAGACGGTTCACCACGAACAAATCGGGAAGATTACAGCCGGCCTGCATAGTTTGCTGCGTACAAACGAGCCTGTACAAACTGATACTAATATTCAATCTGAAAAAACCCAACAGCAAAACAACACTGCATCCGTTTCCAATGATATGTCTTCAAGTCCGACGACATATTTCATTCGGTTCCAGCCTCAACCAGAGCTTTTCCAAAACGGCACCAATCCGCTGCTTTTGCTAAACGAACTGGCGGATATGGGAGAATGTCATATTTTTGCCCACATGGACAAAATCCCCAATCTGGAAAAAATTAATCCTGAAGAATGCTACATCTATTGGGATATTTTGCTTACCACAACTCAATCTGCAAATGACATTCAGGATGTTTTCATATTTGTTGAAGATTCATGTAAGCTTAAGATTGAAGTTGTGGATCGAACGGATTTGGATGAAGAGGTTGACTATAAAAAGCTCGGCGAAATTTTGGTCGATCATGGTGATATTTCCGTGGAAGCAATTCAGGATACCCTGAAAAATCGACAGCCCATCGGGGAAATGTTAGTCAGCGCCGGATTGGTCAATGAGCATAAAGTACAGTCAGCATTACTTGAGCAGAAACATGTGCGCGAAGTCCGTGAAAAGCGGCTTCGTGAAAAAGATGCATCAAGCATTCGTGTGGCCTCGGATAAACTGGATACGTTGGTCAACCTCGTAGGTGAATTGGTGATTGTCCAGGCCCGATTGAACCAGAGTGTGGTCGGCAACCATAATCCGGATTTGATTCAAATTTCCGAAGAGGTCGAGCGTCTGAGTTCAGAGTTGCGTGAAGTAACCATGAGCATTCGCATGCTGCCAATCGGTACAACGTTTAGCAAATTCAAACGGCTTGTTCGTGATTTATCCCACGACCAGAAAAAGGAAATTGCGTTGGAAACCGAGGGCGCTGAAACTGAACTCGATAAAACAATGATTGAAAAATTAAGCGATCCCCTGGTTCACATTATTCGTAACAGCATTGATCATGGCATTGAAAAACCGGAAGACCGGATCAGTGCTGGCAAGCCGCGTCAGGGTACAATTCATCTCTCAGCTACACATTCCGGTGCGGATATGGTTATTCAAATCAGGGATGATGGCCGTGGATTAAATACCAAAGCGATTCAGAAAAAAGCTGTGGAAAAAGGCATTATTTCCGGAGAGACAGAGCTATCCGAGAAAGAAACATTTCAGCTTATTTTTGCTCCGGGCTTTTCCACCGCGGAAACAGTCACAAGCGTTTCCGGTCGCGGTGTGGGCATGGACGTGGTTAAACGTAATATTGAAAGCCTGCGCGGCTCCATTGATGTTGCCAGTACTGCTGGTAAGGGGACAATAATTTCCCTTAAATTGCCACTGACGCTGGGTATTATCGAAGGCCTGCTGGTAAAACTTGCTGAAGATTATTTTGTGCTGCCATTGCAATCGATTGAAGAATGTGTGGAATTGACGCGCGAAGATGTTGCGCGAACCCATGGACAAAATATTTGCCAGGTTCGCGGTGAAATTGTTCCGTATATTCGGTTGCGCGAACAGTTTCATTTGGCCGGCGAATCTCCGGAAATCGAACAGGTTGTCATTCTCCACCATAATGATTACAAAATTGGCTTTGTCGTAGATAGCATTATTGGCCAATACCAAACTGTGATTAAATCAATGGGGAAAATGTATAAGGATATTGAAGGCATTTCCGGCGCTACGATTCTCGGTGATGGTACTGTTGCGTTAATTTTGGATATCCATAAACTTGTACAACAAGTAGAGCTGGTGGCAGCTTAATAAAATCAATTGATAATTTTGAATTGTAAATTGTTAATGGATAACTGAGCAAAATTATGTCACCACCAATTCCCATGCTCCATTAGCTAATATCAATTGTATTTATTGAATATTGTAAGGAATCAATTTTATAAAACCCCTCTTAATCTCCCCTGGAAAAGGGGAGAAATTGAAGGAACAATTTTTCTAAAATCCCATTTATCACCAAGTATTTAATATACTCAGACATCATCGTAAATTAAATTAAAGTGAATAAAAACAATGAAAATACCTTCTCAAGTAAAACTGTGCATTTTTACTTTTCGGAG
>JAFGDW010000203.1 GCA_016931935.1 Candidatus Zhuqueibacterota bacterium
ATAGCATAACCATGAACGCGCATTAACCCATCCCCCAGCCCCTTCCCTTCGTAAGGGAAGGGGAGAAAAACCTTTCCCCGTGTCCAGTAAAAAATGTGGGTAAGGATCAGTTCAATACAAGATGGTGTGTGTACCCTTCGACACCGTTCGTGTTCCGATGCATCGGAACGGCACGCCGCTGCGAAACGGCAAGCTCAGGGTACGGAATATATCGTTGACTGAGTGCTCCGAAGGCGCATCTGCCTTTGGCATGATCCGCCGCGGCGGATCAACATAACCGACTAATATTGAATGGATACTATAATTTCATTTGGTAGCACCGGATATGTATTTAATTCCGGCGGAAATAAAAACCAGGCCTTATATTTAAAGCCTGGTTGTTATTTACAAAGTAGGAATTTAATAAAATCTATTTACAGAATACGAATAACAATAACGTTATCAATTGCCCTGATGTCGTACTGTACCGGTTCCACAAGATCGATGACCACACGCGTGAATACCTTGCCCGGATGGTAGCCCATTCGCGCACGGATAATCGGGCGGCGGTTGAATTCGACTGCGGTACGTTCTGTAATCAGGAATATATCGTTAAAATCAATGACAATTCGACTGGGATCAGGAATAAATTGATGAGTGAAATTGACAATTCCATTGGCGACAATATGTATTATAGAATCGTTCACCATGCGGACAGCTTTAATGGCCGATCCTTCGGGGATTTCCGGTTGATCTGTTTCCACTGTATAGATTAGAAAATCAACGCGGCGGTTCCGGAAACGACCTTCGGCAGTCCCGTTGTCATCCACAGGCCTCATTTCACCGTAACCAATTGGATTGAAGAAGCGTGTCTCTTCAATATTTTCTTTTTCGCTTAAATAGTCTAACACGCTGTTGACACGGCGCATGGAAAGGTAAATATTGTACTCATCCGTACCAATGCTATCGGTGTGGCCGGAGATGAATACCTGGGTGCCCGGATAGGTGTTTAGAATTTTAGCGATTTGTGACATCGTTCCGAAATCCTCAGGACGAATGATGGATTTATCAAAGTCAAAATTAATACGCATGGATACAAGGACGCGATCGAGTACTTCTTCACCCTCCGGTGTTTTGGATTCCACAACTTCAATTTTGCCTTCGCTCTGTTGGGCAATTTTTTTAATTCGTTCCAGTCTGGCGCGTAGCGTGTCTTCCAATGCACGCGTACGTAATTCGGATTCTTCCGCGGAAAGTCGAGCTTTTTCAGCAGCAGCGAGTTGAGCTTTCAGTTGTTCATTTAGTTCAGCAAGTTTTCGTTCGTCGGGATAATTGAGCGCCCGGCTTTCAACTGTTGCACCAAAGCGGAATAACACTGATATACGATGAGCAGATGAAGCAAATGCATCTAGCGGTGTGTAGGTATAGTCCAAACGTGTGTCGGAGTTTCCCAGCCATTCCATTGGGATATTTAGGCCCAGTCCCGCTGACCAGCGATCGACATCGCTATCATGCAGTTTGTAACCGGCGCGAATCATGAATAGCTCATCGACAGTCATCTCGAGACCAGTATAATAGCGTAGAGATTGTCCGGGGATATATGAAGCATCGATATCGGCGTGCATTACCAATTTTTCGCCAAAATGATAGCGTCCGCCAATACCAGCTCGGTATTCCTCCGGCAATTGTTCGTTATCCTGATCGAACTGAAGTTTTGTGACAGTGAAATTATTGAGTGAAGCTCCCAATGATATATTTTTTAGCCATAACAAGGCGCCAAGATCAAGTCCAAAGGCAGTGGCCGATTCCTGGCCCAGAGTTTCCCGTATTAGCTTCAAACCACCACCAAACAGAAATCGTTGATTTAACACTCGAAAATGGGAACCCCAGCCAAGCGCCAGAGCGATATCATTATTCTGAATGATACTGCCTGTGGGAATAAAAAATTGATCCGTTTCGGTAATTTCGCCTTTGTTGAAATAATTGAATTTAAATCCCATCACTCCCCAGCGTGATGGGAGCGCCAGGCCGATCATTCCTTGCTCGGTATCGTCTATCCAGTTATGATAATCGATTGCAAGCATCATTTTATTAATGCTGCCAAGTCCGCCAATGTTATAGCGCATAAGATGAATATCATCGTATGACAGGCCGGTGAACGCCTCGCCCATGGCCACTTGTCGAGCACCGGACGGAATTTGCAGGAAAGTCGCGCCATGATTACTTAGGCCTGCCAACAATGTTACGGGCAGCAGGCAAATCGTCATCAAACAAACGACATACCAACAAACGTGTGTAGTGTGCTCTATTTTCATTGGAAAAGGTCCTTGTTCTATTTTGCTGTCTTTCACTATATGAAATCTATTTATCGGATTATTATGACTTTTCGCATGGTCGACACATCACCCGAACTGCCACCGGTACTTGTGGTGATGGAACCGATCATTTTAATCCAGTACGTTCCGCTGTTGACGAAATTGCCATTGTCGTTTCGTAAATCCCACCAAGTCTCAGTATTTGCAAATGTACCACGAGGAATTGGTTGAGCTAAATCAAAGCTAACGGTGGAGCCATTAATTTCCCGAACGCGAGCGCCAGCCAGATTGTATATTTCGATACGTTTAACGTACAGGTTACTGACCGCTGAGGACGCCCGCATTTTTATTCGGTCGAATCTGTGAACATAAAAGGGATTGGGAGCAACGTCGAAATCAATTAATCCCTGTGGGACAGCGCGCGATGTATCTATATTGGGTAGTTGACGAATTTCCAGAATATCCTGTAATGTTACGTTATCCACGTGGCTGACGTTGATTTTATTGCCGGACAGGGTTTGAATTTTGCCGTCATCCAGAATACCTGCAGAACTCAGTACAATTGGCAGGCCGACCATCGAAATAAAATGACCAGTAGCGAAATTAGCCGCGGAATCCGCCAACTCGATGAGTGGGATTAGTTCCTTATCACCGGTTTTATTATTCAGCACATCAACCCAGATTGTGTCCTGCAATCTCGTAATGTTATGGTCGCGCTCGCCGGTAATCCGTACGAAAAGGGAATCCCCGATTGACATCGTATCGACAGGTGTGTCCGTATGATCGACGATATTTAAATGACCGACACTATTTTGAATGATAAAAACGCTATCGACATTAACATCCAGTGGATTGGTTGGATCGGTATAGCTAATGACCAGTGTATCGCGGTCCTGCACTTCCAGTACGGTATTGCCCGGTACTTCAGAACCAGCGATAACCAGGGGAATACCGGTGTTTTGAAACCAGCCTTCCGGCCTGAGCGTAAGTGGTGTATCCAGCACATCATGACTTTTCAGCGCATTAATTTTAAGCGTGATGAGATTTTGCACTGTTGTCAAATTTTGATCCACCAATCGTACGATTGCCTGATCTACAAATGGCTCTTTAGGGGGATTGTCTGGCGTTGCACGATAATAAGTAGCTGCCTCATCGTCTGCATTCAGAAATAATATTTGGGAAATTGTTGATTGAGTACTTGTCCACTCAATTCCCCAGTTTAATAGTTCCGGCGTTCGATATGAAAGTGAGGTATTTAACGTAGCGCGTAAGCGAATTGCCTGGATACTTTTCAATTCTTCAAACGATGATAATGAAATGGGATTTTGTACCGTTCCGATGTTTTCGGCATAAAGTGTTTTTAAAACACCACCCGTCGAGGCATTTAGGATATCAATTTTAATGTTGCGCGCTTCAAATTGAGATGTTTCATAATTTAGTGTTTTCCAGGTGGAAATAATAACACCGGATGAATCCGTAATAATATCTGATGTTAATGTTCCCGATTGGGAGCGATCATAATATTGGTAATGCAAGCGAACATTGGTCAGGCTGGGAGTTTGTAATGGAGTATCGGTTTCAAGATAGGCGCGGAATTGAAAGTAGGAATGTCCCTGATGGTGGTTTTGGTTGACCGGAGTGCCTGATACAGTGTAAAAGCTATCGGCATCCGTAGGTCCGTACCAGGGAGAATCGAGCAAATCAACCGCGTTGTCAGCAGAGCGAATTTGCAATTTGAGACGCGTTCCTGTGGGAACTTCCGCATCCCATTCCAGTGTCTCGAAATTTACGCGTTGTCCGAGATATGCCCATTCCGATACAAATAATGAATCTTTGTACCCCAGCCAGATGGGAATATGCTGCAGCACGTTTTCATAATTTCCGATGATAAGTGTGCGGTTATCTGGTAACCGATCGGCATCGCGCAGGCTTTCCAGCAGACGGTGGTCGAATTTCCAGACGACATTGCCAGAAGGATCAACTTGAAGCAATCGTTTGTTACCGGTATCAGCGATGAGAACATCGCCATTTGGCAGTAAATCGGCATCGACAGGGAGATTAAGTGTCGTTAAGGTGTTACCTGGCTGTCCCGTTCCGAATTGCCAAACTATATCATGCGTTGTAAAATTAACGAGAATAATCCGATGGTTGCTGCGATCGGTAATTAATGCACTATTACGTTGTGTGTCCAACTCAACATCAACCGGATCGAGCATGTCGACCTCGCCATAAGACCACACCACTGTATTAGTTGCTTGTGAAACCTGTATGACACGATCGTTTCCCTGGTCAGCGATCAAAAACAAATTGGTATCAGGCAACGCCACGGCATCAGCAGGACTATTTAACTGGTTCTGCCCCCGACCTGCAGTACCGTCCCCATACGCCCATTCTTCATTCTGCCCGAGTCGATCCACAAGTATAACCCGGTTACTGCCATTGTCGGTTATCAGCACCTTACGGTCGTCGCCGCGGTAGAAGGCCGATGCATCCACGGGATTTATTAATGGCAGCACCTGGCCAGTAAATGTAAACACAGGCGGGTAAATAGGATTATTCGGATCGGTGAAGTTTACTTCAAACACCTTACGGCCAAGTCCGTCGGATATCAGATAGAAGCGCTTATTTTTTTCTTCAACAAGGTCAATGTCATAAGCGCCACTGATAGCGAAGGTTTGAATCGGCCAGAGCCGATCTTCACCATATAAAAAGTATCGGGTCGAATCCGGCGTGTAAACATCTGTCTGAGGTATCAGCCGGATGCTTTCATCAACCATTACGCCTTGTGAAGAACTGTATTTCTGGAAATCGGTGCTATCGCCATCAACCCAGCTCCGTTGCTGGATGCCCTGGGCATACAACATGGTTGTGTTAACGGCAGCGATGAACAAAAATAAGAAGGTTTTTTTCATAGTGATGTTGTTGTTAAATGATAACACATATTTGTTTTATATAAAAATATAATTAAAAATTACAAAAAAGCAAGCGATTTCTCAATGTAGAAAAAATTTGTTTTCGGGAAGTTGTTTTAGCCTGAATTATTCATAAATTTTGAAAAAAGAGTGAGGATTTTCCAATATAATTTCTTATATTTAAGTAGGATAAACATATAA
>JAFGDW010000204.1 GCA_016931935.1 Candidatus Zhuqueibacterota bacterium
AAGCGCCTTTGAAGAACATAAATAATGAATAAAAAGTTAAAGTTGAACACAAGAGTTTTGCAGCGGCTTATCTTTTTTTCATTAGCGTTCATTCGCGTATATTAGCGGTTAAAAATAGAAAACAGCCTTAGGAAAATAACAAAATTCACTATTTTCCCCTTGCTTTTTACCTTTCCTCTCCGTATCTTTAGCGCTCTGCAATTATGAATAAATATGCACTTTTTGATAATTCGGAGAACGAATGAATTACCAAATGCTCCTGGCATTTTTCATCGGAATGACGATTCTCGCCGCAACGCCGGGGCCTGGTGTGTTCGCGTCGATGGCAAAAGCCATGTCGAGCGGATTCCGGTCAGCATTGATTTTAATCGGCGGCCTGGCAGTTGGTGATTCTGTATTTTTAATCCTGGCGCTTATCGGAATGTCCACCATTTCCCGATTAATGGGGGAGATGTTCTTTATTATTAAAATTGCTGGCGGTATGTATCTGATTTATCTCGGACTGAAATTGTTCAGCAAGAAGAAATCAGTTCAGGCTGAAATTTGTGATAAAAATACCACGGGTTTTAAGACGTTTGTGAGTGGATTTCTGGTGACGATGAGCAATCCCAAACCGATACTGTTTTATTCAAGTGTCGTGCCAACCATCGTCGATATTGAGCATATCACCGGATTAGAAGTGCTTGTACTGTCGGCCATTCTGATGACGGTTTCATTTCTTGTCGTTGGCTCGTACAGTTATATCGCCAGTCTCACGCGTAAGCTGGCAGTCCACGGTTCAATGAAAAAAAAGTTAGACACAGTCGCCGGAACGACAATGATTACTGCCGGAAGTTTAATTCTGTTAAGAAAAGGATGATGGTAAAACGGACAATGGGTCATGGAAAGAGGAAAATGGGGTTATAATTTCCCATCGATTTATATTCCAATTTATTTTGATCTATATTATATTCAGTACCACTGTTTTTTTGTTGGCCCAACGTCATAATTGGTTATTAGCTAATCGTTTTTTAAAGCCAATAGCCAAATGCCAAGTACTTTTTTAACTATACGTTCGATGTTTGGTTATCCCCGTATCATCACGTTGCGGGGATTTTTATAATATTTAAGGAGTAGATATGTCAGTTGTAAATCGTAAGGAAAATTTTCGAAATATAGCCATTATCGCGCATGTCGATCATGGTAAAACAACGCTGGTCGATGCCATGTTGAGGCAAAGTGGTACGTTCCGGGCAAACCAGGAAGTGGTGGATCGCGTGATGGATTCTATGGATCTGGAACGTGAGCGTGGAATTACCATTATGGCGAAAAATACGTCTTTATGGTATCATGATGTGAAAATTAATATTGTTGATACTCCGGGACATGCGGATTTTGGCGGCGAAGTCGAACGTAGCTTGAATTTGGTTGATGGTGTGTTGTTGCTGGTGGATGCCAGCGAAGGCCCATTGCCTCAAACGCGATTTGTGGTGGAGAAAGCAATGGCGAAAAACCTGCCGCTGATTCTGGTTATCAATAAAATCGACCGCAAAGACGCCCGGATTGAAGAGGTTGTTGATGAAGTCTATAACCTGTTAATCGACCTGGATGCGAACGACGAGCAGATTGATTTTCCAATTTTATATACGAATGCCAAATCCGGCGTGGCTCACACGAAAATGGGCGATGATGCCACTGACCTGCACGCCCTGTTTGAAACCATTTTGGAGAAGATTCCCGCGCCGTTGTCCAGCGACGAGCATGTGCCGCAATTCCTGGTTACTAATTTGGATTATGATTCATACGTCGGGCAAATTGCGGTTGGCCGGCTGGTAAATGGCATCCTGGAAATGAACGAAACATACAGTTTATGCGGCAAGGAAGATATTACCTATGGTGTTAAATTCACGGCGTGCTATTCATTTCGCGGCTTGCAGAAAGTTCGCGTCGAGAAACTGGAAGCCGGTGATATAGTTGCGGTTTCGGGAATCGAAAATGTGACAATCGGGGATACGATTTCCTCTTTTGATAATCCGAAACCACTTCCGCGAATCAATGTGGATGAGCCGACGGTCTCCATGATTTTTTATGTGAACACCAGTCCGTTTGCCGGCAAGGAAGGCAAGTACCTGACGTCGCGGCACTTGAGTGAACGACTGCAAAAAGAAATTTTGGGGAATGTATCGCTGCAGATTAAACCTACTGACCGCCCGGATGCATTTGAAGTCTGCGGACGTGGTGAGTTGCAAATGGCGATTCTGATCGAAACAATGCGGCGCGAAGGTTTCGAATTTATGGTGTCCAAACCCACAGTCATCACAAAGCTTATCGATGATACATTGATGGAACCGATGGAACGTGTCTTTATTGATGTGCCCGAAGAACGTATCGGCGTTGTCACGGAAAAACTTTCAATCCGTAAGGGCAGAATGACAGTCATGCATAATGGCGGCAATGGTCGCTCGATTTTGGAATTCCGGATTCCATCGCGCGGATTAATCGGTTTCCGCAGCACGTTTTTGACGGATACCAAAGGCGCCGGCATCATGAATGCGCTGTTTGATGGCTATGCCCCGTGGGCTGGCCCGATTCCGCATCGCAGCAATGGCGCGCTCGTCGCCGACCGCGCAGGCCGGGTGACAGGCTATGCCTGTTTCGCAATGATTGAACGCGGAGAGTTATTTGTGAAAGTCGGCACCGAGGTCTATGCCGGCATGGTGATTGGTGAACGCAATCGTGGTGAAGATTTGGATGTGAACATCACGCGAGAAAAGAAGCTCACCAATATGCGCAGCTCCAACTCCGATGCAACAGTAACGCTGCGGCCACCGTTGAATTTGTCACTAGATCAATCGATTGAGTTTATTGCGGAAGATGAACTGGTAGAAGTCACACCCAAAAATATCCGCCTGCGCAAAATGGAGTTGGATTCCAGTAAACGCGCTGTGGCACGGAAGCGGGAAAAATACGCTTGACGTATTGTTTTATCGAATTGAATTCTCAAACAAACCAGGTTTCTTTCAGAAACCTGGTTTGCGGATAGCCACACGTCGTTAGAGTTTCCTTCCCAGGCTCCATTTTCGCCTTGCTTTTTAAACTTCCAAACCGTATCTTTAAGCTTTCATTTTTGACTATAAACAAAATTATTGAACAAGCGAGACACATTAGCTTTATAAGCTGAGAGCTGAATGCTGACCGCTGATAGCTTTATTAGGAGTTCTCATGGCAACTGTGAAGACATTAGTCCTGCGCACCGCAGGCAGCAATTGTGATGGCGAAACCGTGCATGCATTTGAAGCAGTGGGTAGCAAGGTTGACTTGCTCCATATCAACCGTGTTGTTGAAGGACAGGCACATTTGGAAGAATATCAGATACTGGCAATCCCCGGTGGATTTACCTATGGCGACGATATCGCTGCCGGAAAGATTTTTGCAAACGAATTGAAGTACAAACTCACCGATCAACTCCAGGCGTTTTTCGATGCCGGAAAGCTGATCATCGGTATCTGCAATGGATTTCAAGTGATGGTAAAGGCCGGTCTGCTGCCGGCCGTCACGCTGCAAAACGCCGAGCAGCAGGTTACGCTGACGAATAACGATTCCGGCAAGTTTGAAGATCGTTGGGTTCACGTTAAACCCGTAAGCAAGAAGTGCGTATTCACGCAGGGAATTGAGCAACCGATTTATGTGCCGGTCGCCCACGCTGAAGGCAAATTTATTCCACGCAATGACGATGTGCTGAATGAATTAAAAGCAAACGATCAGATTGTGTTTCAGTATGTGACTGAATCCGGTGAACCTGCTGATTATCCTGGTAACCCAAACGGATCGGTTGAAAATATTGCCGGCATTTGCGACCCAACCGGTCGCATGTTCGGGCTGATGCCTCATCCGGAACGCCATTTTCACCCCACCCATCATCCGCAATGGACGCGGTTGGGATTGAAAGAAGAAGGCGACGGTGTGATTGTATTTCGGAATGCTGTGGAATATTTCAGATAAAACATGTCGTGATGCCAAAGGGGCTGTATTAAAAGTTATTTTAAGCTTCATCCTGAGCTTAGTCGAAGGATGAAAGTTTACGGTAAAACAACAACATGCTTCGCCGGAGTATGATCCTGAGTTTATCGAAGGACTCAGCATGAAGAAGTTCGACTAATTCCGACGTATGATACAACCTCGTTTAATAATCAATTTATTTGATATGATGACCATCCGTCCTTTAAAACCAGACGATAAAAACGAAATAATTCGTTTGCACAAAACGCTATTTTTTCCTGAATTTTCTGAAGATGAATTAAAGCACGAAGCTGCCGATATGCTGCGCGCTGATCCGAATTACTGGATGACGATTGTCGCGGAAGAAAAGCCAGGCAAACTTTGCGGTTATATTTGTGGCTCAATCAGGCAGGAAACGCCAATTATCGGCAGAATAAAAGTTGGCTATGTGGAAGCGTGGTATATCGAGCCAGACAAACAACAGCAAGGCATTGGGACAGCGTTGTATCAAACATTGGAACAGTGGTTCCTGCAACAGGGGTGCGACATCGCTAAATCAGATACGGATTTGCAAAATGATGCTTCTATCAATGCACACAAACGACAGGGATTTGCAGTGAGTGATCGGATTGTTAAATTTACAAAAAAATTGGGGGATGCACATTGAAATCCGCAAATGTACTCGGCCTTGATTGGGAAGGTGTGATTACCGAGTATCCAACCGCGATGGCAGCGTTGGCGCAGCGATTTGCATCGTGCGTTATTATCACGCAAAAACGATCGCTCACGCCGAGTCAGGTCGCGCGTTACCTGCGTACAAATCCTGAAGCCGTAGCGCTTGAAATATGCCCATCGGAGCGCCAGTCCGACTACCAGCACTGGAAGGCGGAAATGTGTTTAAAACACAACGTGGCGTTTTATCTGGATGATGATCCGACTGTTGTGAATATCTGCAAACGACAGTGCATCCCGGCGGTGCTTGTGGGGCGAATCCCGATGTATGTGCAGGAATTGGACTAGGCCGTTCTGATCGTTCGATATGTTTCGACAGATATTGTTCAACACTTATCGTTTAAGTATTCACTCAAAAAAAGATGGTAGTAATAAAAACTGAAATCAAATAGCTTCTCCAAATTTTGCAGAGCGCAAAGAGCATAGCAAAAGCACAAATCTATCGCTATGCTCCATGCACTATGCACGTTGCATGTATAGCTTTACCATC
>JAFGDW010000205.1 GCA_016931935.1 Candidatus Zhuqueibacterota bacterium
GTTATAAATCATGAAAATGCGCCTTTTTTAACCCTTCCCCTAACACCTTCCCTTAAAAAGGGAAGGGGAATTTTGAATCCTCCCGTGATAGATGTGGGTAAGGATCAGTTCAATATTGGATGGTTTTGTTGGTCCGTCGCCGCTGATCATATTCCGCCAATACACGGCAGGACGAAGGGGCCGATCACCATAAATAATTAAATGGATACCATGTAGAAATTCAGATTTTAAAATAAACGAATCTTTTTAATGTAGAAATCACAAAGAGCGCAGCGTTTAGAGAAGAATTCACTCTGCGTTCTACGCAAACTTCAAACTTTAATGTCTCGCGTTTCAGTTATTCAGCAAAACCAGTAAATACTCTTTCCTAATCATAGAAAATATTATATTTTAGTCATGAAAAATGGTTACTATTCAGCCCAATCTCTCATAAATTTGTAGCTGCTTAACTTTGGTAAGTTTTTATATGCCACTAAGACACCAGGACATGAAGTTTCACAAAGGTAGGGTGATAATGATACAGCGAAACCTATTATTTTCACAACATATATCTCTAACTTGTTCAATTTTGAATTTAAAACAGGACAAAATTTCAGATTAATATTTCGTGAATTCGAAATGTGAACAATCTTTGTGTCCCTTTGTGACTTTGAGACTCGGTGGCTGAATGGATACGAAAAATGCATTGGTACATTTCTGATTAATATGATCTTAGTTTTGGGTTACGGATTAGCCTAAGTTATTACATTATACCAAATGCGCAATTTCTGTTTTGATGAAGGCTACTAAATCTGTGCTGTTAATATCGTTTTGATTACCCTGGAGAAGCATTCCATCCCACGATCATTACTCCTATTTTGAATATGCTTCGAACAAATTAATCCCCGCAATTTGTCGTATTGGGAGGTTCCCCATGTCCGCCGGCAACGTATTGCAATTCATCTTCCTGAAGTTCATCAAGCGCAAGAGGCTCTTGATTCATAGGCAATACAAAATATAGAATATTATGCTTTTCTTCAAGCACCTGAATATTAATTTCGCCGGATAATTGAACATTAAACTCGTTACGTAGCGTTTCGACTGGTTGTGTTATTAAATTCTGCTTGAACCCATCACTTTCCCATGCTCGTGAAATAATTTCGATTTCGTGATCTTTAATCCAGCTTTTTACGTGCATGTTATTTTTTTCCATAAAGCCGTTACTCCTTGTTTAATATAATAAGTTATTATTTATTCTACTTTGTCATATTACCGTTTTTGTCACTCCCGAATGCTTTGTCCTGTGTCTTCTTGTTTTATGGAAGATAGCCAGAGCTTTTATCGGGAGTCCACTGGGATTCCCGCTAAACGCATACGGGAATGACACTTGTTTTATCGAATTAAGAGGTAAAATATATTAATTTTTTCTTAATGTGACGAAGTTGAACTAAAATATATCCACTCAATATTGGATGGTTTTGTTATTCTGTCGTGGTGAATCATGTCCCGCCAATACACGGCGGAACGAAGGGTACTTCCCACTATTAATTGAGCGGATATATTAAAATTCAGGTTTTATCGGAATTGTGAGAATGACATTATCTTTCGTTTCCTTTACGATTTGGATGCGAATAAAATCCGGAATATTGATACATAGTTCCTGCTCAAGCAATAAGTTTGCATTTTGCATTAGGTTTGCTTCAAAAGTAGATTTATCTTTGCACTTCAAGGCCAGGTAACACTCGATTTTTTTCCTGCCTTTTAATCTGACGTTTAGTGTTAAATCAGAGTTATTCATATTATGTTACCTGATTGTCCTCATTTGAATGTTGTATTGCCTGAATTTTTAAACTTAATTTCACAAGCAGGAAAAATCGGATTGTATTCAGGTCACTTTGGAATAAAACGAGTATCATCTGCAAATTGAAATTTGATTTACTGAGGATCACCATTATTGACAACTCAGATATACTGCTTCCGAAGTAGTTTTGAGATTTTCCGTAATTTCTCTTCCTGTCGAAGGAGGCAATTAAGATGAGGTGCTTAGTTATAAGATTTGCAAAACCATTTCGATACAAGTATATATTAATCTGAAGATTCGTTTTAGAAATTTATACATTATCCAAACCTTCTGTGTTATTGCCTTTTTTATCACCCCTTGACATTGTTCGGGATGATACGTTTCGGATATTTTTTGGTACTTTGAATGAAACTGTCTTGTTATCGTATTGCATCCCCTAATGATGTGAATATGTGATAATGGGCAAATAAAATAATATGTTATCTCAGTCAGCGATTGATATGAGTGTATATCATTTTATGTTAAGTTTCTAAAATTTGTTGAAGTTTTTTTTGTTTAACCCATTTGAATCCATATATTGGGTGAATTAGAGCAATATCGATTTCACCTCCGACTCGCGAAATACGATTCATATATTTTTCCACACCTATTTGTGTCTTAATTAAAAATTCCACAAAAGCAACAGCATCCTGTAGCGGGAACTCTTTTACGGGGTAATATTTGATTCCATTTTCACCAAAAATTTTATCGATCACATCACAAGATCCTGCCATAATCAAACCAAAATCAAGCTGTGTTTCGACTTGAATTGTATCATCTTCAATCGTAATTTTGGTGGAATACGGTTCGAGACTACCTTTGGATTTAATACCTGCAAAGATGAACTCATTTCGTCCTGAATGATTAGTGAGAATTTTTCCTTTTTTACAATATGTAATCCAATGTTCTGCAATATTCTGACAATAATCATCTATTATCTGCTTTTCCTGTAGCCAGGTTAAAAAATAGTGTAGCCTGTGTTGAATTTTGATACCGGAAATTTTGGTTTTTCCTATCGTTATTAGTCCAACATATGAATTAATTTGGAAAAGTTTCTGACAATGATATGTATGAGAAACCGGCTTTTCATGAGAAAGTGTTGGTACCGGCCCCAGGATCTTATTACATTTTCCGCATGAAATATTCGGCTTTCCCTCGAAGCCACATTCGTTGCATGTAAGTTCAATAGCCTGGTATTTGGTTGTTAATAACGTGCCCAGGCTTTCGGTTGCGAGCACAACACCTTCTTCGGTCAGAACTGCAATTCCTAACGACATATGATACTTTCAGATAGTTTTTGTTTAAACTAAAACAAAATCTATTCCTTAAATTTAAATATTGATAATCTATAAATTATCATAAGGTTAAATTGTATTTAATAATTTTCATATAGGAGAAGAATAGAGGTTGGATTCTATAAAATATAGGAGTTTGTAATGTAAGGTTTTTATAAACAAATGATTGTTTGTAGAGTTTCCTATCTATTTAAATAATGACATTCTGTGGCTTCAATCGATGATGCCGTAAAAAATCCATGAATTTTAGATATTGAAATTCTGGAATATTGAAAATTTTCAGCAGTCGTTTATAACTTCCTCCTGAGTCTTGCAATCCTTGTTGAATTATTAGTCTCACTTGATTACGATTTAACTCTCGATCGAGATAAGGCTTCTGAACCGTTTCCCAAAAACATACACCATTCTCTTGCATCTCAACAAAATATTTTGTTACGTCATCATCTGTAATATTTGTTTGGTGATCTGTTTGTAATTCACTGATGAAATCACACGGTTTAATCACATATTGGCTTTCACTGGAAAAGAAACCGGTATTAATAATGCTTTTTAGTTCCCGTATATTACCCGGCCAATGATAATTTTGTAAATAAGCTAGCGCCTGTGACGAAAATTGTTTATTAGTCCCTTGTTGTCTGTTTAATTCATCCAGGTAATAATTCAATAGAATGTGCCAATCATCCCCTCGTTCCCTCAAGGCCGGAATATCCAATCTCAACTGACAGAGCCGATAATACAAATCCTCGCGAAACTCTCCGCTAGTTATCATTTCTTTTAAATTTCGATTGGTCGCGGCAATTATTTGAGTATTTACATAAGTCACTCGATTCCCGCCAAGTGGCTTAATTTCTCCCTCCGATAATACACGCAATAGCATGCCCTGGGCTTTCAGTGATAGTTCTCCGATTTCATCCAGAAAAATAACGCCGTCGTTGTATTCCATAAAAATACCGTTTCGATTTTCATGCGCCCCTGTAAAACTACCTTTTTTATGCCCGAATAACTCACTGATCAACATATTCGGTTCCTGGTACTGAGCACAGTTTACACTGATAAACGGCGAGCCTTTACGCTGGCTAAACAAGTAGATCGATTTGGCAAATAATTCCTTGCCAACACCGCTTTCACCGGTAATCAGGATCGGATTTTCACATTGCGCATAACGAATCAACCGACGCTGAGTTTCCAGTAATTTGGGATGCTTGCCAATGAGCATGATGGCACGATCTTTTCCCCAGATTTCTTCAGATAATTTATGAATTCGAATTGCGAGTTCGTCCAATAAATATTCTTTCATGAAACCTCACCCTATTGTATAGATGAAAACAAGTTTCTCCAAAATGGGTAACGAAGTAAAAATGTTGGTTGGTTGAATATGCGTCGACTGTTGGAATGATACTGAGTTGTTATCGAAAAGTAATTTTACAATTACTATGCCACTTAATGTTAGAAAATGTTAACTATTTAATTTACAAGAATTCAAGTCTTGAAATATTCAGTGTAGTTGTTCAGGGGAGAAATGTGTTGAGAAGAAAAGTGAGAACAACGTTCCCATAATTAATGCATGCAAAACAGTGTTGATCTCAGTTTGTTGGTGCAAATATAAGTGTGAACTTCATTCACATATGAGGGAACGACATTCACGTAGCATAGTGTAGTTCGATTTTAGTAAATGAAGGCGAACTTAAATTCTTTACTGAACTGTGTCATGTCGCAGTATTGCCAGCAGACAATGTGGATAGAAAGTAAAGAAATAATCATGGGCAGTCATGCACAACCAAATCCAAAAAATCCGTTTCATATGAATTCCCGATAGAAAATTCTCACTTTAGAAATCATCAATTATGACTGCCCACATATAATGAAAGCGGGGGCTTTAAAATTTAAATCCAATCGATAAATAATTCACGTAATCCAGTTCACCATACGATGCGGTCGCATAGTCGAACGAAAACATGCCCTGCTGGAATTTGAACTGGACTCCTAAACCGTAAGTCACTTGCACCAAATCATATCCGGCGCCATAGCCGATTCGACCGAACAACAATTCCCGCCAGGCATATTCCAGACCGAGATTCAATTTTTCGCTATCATCATTGGGATGAGTGCCATCGATGGCCAGAGTCATACGGCTGTCTTCAGATGAAATGATGCGGTCACCCTGCCCCATCATATCAATGGCGATGCCGACGCGGAAATTGACAGGCAACGGCCATGGTTCGGTGTGCAGCCGGGTGTCGACATTGGCGTTGAGCGTATTGGCCGGATTGGGATCGTATTCCCGGAGCAAATCCCGGCCTTGCAGCGTTAAGCTTCCGCCAAAGTTGGAAAAACACATACCGATCACAATTCCCTTGTACCCGGTTGTCAAATAAGTTCCGACATCCACAGCAAAGGTGGATGCGCTCTCGTTCCAGATTTTTTGGGTGATGTATTTCATCGTTACTCCCAATGCAAATCGGTCGGTCATCCAGCGGGCATACGAAATTCCCACGGCAATATCGCTGGCATCCCAATAATAGCCGGTGCCAGTAGGATTCTCCTCCGTGGTAATTTCTTCTTCTCCCATTGATGTAAAAATTGCGCTCAATCCCAATGCCGAGCTGTTCCCAAACGGAAGCACCAGGCCGGAATATTGATGTGAAATATCCGCAAACCAGTTGGCGTGCGAACCAGTCCATGAAACTGAATTCAACGTCACCATGCCAGCCGGATTCCAGTAAATCGTGGAAGCGTCGTTTGCCACTGCCCCGAACGCACCGGCAAGCGATACTGCGCGGGCGCCCACGCCAATTTTTAAAAATTGCGCCGCCGAAGTCCCGACTTTCCGAAATTCCTTGCCGTAACACATCGCGGCGTTCATCATAATTAATATGAGGCTGTATGTAATTATTTTCTTCATGCCGGAACTCCTACTTGATAATGGCTAATTTGCCGACTTTTTTATTCCCATCGTCGGTGGAAACGACGTACACATACACGCCAAACGCGATGTCCTGTCCGAATTCGTTGGTCATATCCCAGCTTTCCATGCCGGTGCCATTGCTGTGTTCGATTTCCTTAATCTTGACACCGCTGAGCGAATAGATCGTGATATCACATGCGTCCGGTAGGTACATGAATTTCAGACTGCGTGCATTTTCCCGAGGATCAAATAACGACGTGACCACATACGGATTGGGCACAGCGCGAATGTTGTCCATTTGATTCCCGATTTTTTGCGCATTAATAATCGCTTCGTTGATGGAGAATACAAATTTATCACCGGCAGATTCCGATGTGCCCGCCGCAAAACCGCTGCCATCGGAAAAGCTGGAATAGCAGGCGATGGTTACTTTCTGGCCTGTAACGGGCAGGCTGCCACCCGCAGGATTTTCCAATGAGGGAGCAGCTTTACTGAACGTCAGTTGAATTGGTAAATCCGCCGGGAAATTCACGTCGATAGGATCGCCGATTGCCGGCTCCTGATCCGGGTACGGTACATTACAAATATAAATAAATTCATTGCTTTCAAATGTATTATTCAGATTCCGGTCATCATATTCACAAATGATGTGCGCGGTATCGGGGAACACGCGCCAAACTTCGAACGGAACCGGCATGAGCGCCACTGGTGTGCGGCCTCTGGAATAGGCTATCGAACCGCTTGCCGTGAAGCGGATTTCATAATCGTTCGATCGCACTTCGATGGATGATGACGGAATTTCGGAGGCGGACACATACCACGATTTCGTGCTGTCCATTCTGCCCGCGCCGTTGACATTGATTCCGAATCCATCGACAATTGATTTGACTCCACCAATTTTCTGCTCGGATGAGATAGAAAGCGAAATGCCAATGTCGCTAATCACCGGAAGCACACCGGTGTTCAACGGCAGCGACGACGCCAGCACGCGATTGTTTGCAGTTGAATCATATAATGAAAATGTTTTTGCCAGTGACCCTTCCAGCTCGATTTTAAATATCGGGTCGGTTGTATAACGATTGTCTGTTTTGTAGTTTGAATAGTTTTGCGGATCAATAATATTCATATGAATATTGCCACGACCTTTTCCCGTCACTTGATAAAAATTGCTGACCGAAGACGGAATGTAGCCCGATGGATTGGGACGCGGCGTAATCGTCACAAAGTGTTTTTCCGCAACGCCAACACCTTTAGCTGTTTCAAACGACGGGATGGATGACGCCGGGTCGCCATGATCGAACGCTGTAACCGTATACGAGTAGGCTATGCCGTTATGAATCGTGCTGTCGACGAAGAAATATTGCAAACCGGTGTTGTCGCCGAGGTAATTATTAGGATTCATCGGATCGTCTCCCTCGATGGCATTTTTAATATCAAACTGTGCAATGGGCACATAGCCGACCACATTGCCGTGCGAATCGGTAATTTCATCCCCCCAGGTGGCGCCGTTATCCTGACTGCGATAAATTTTATAGCCTTCAAAATCCAGTTCGTCGGTCAACGGATCGGGTTTTAATTCAGGGCTGTTATCCCAGTACAGCGTGATCCGGTTATCGCCGGGCACACCCCACACCTCGGGCGCCGGCGGCGCTGCCGGGCCAACGAATCCTTTTTCGAACATCTGAATGGCCATGTCACAATTTTTCACAAAATCCGCATCGGTGTTGCCGACGACCACGGCGATCGTAAATTTGGCTGTATCACCGGGCGCCAGATCAAACGGCCCGCAAGCCATAATATGCACCCAATCCTGGGGCAGGGTAATCAATGAAATATCGTCGAGATGCGGATCAGCGCCGTGGAAATATTCAGCGGCAAACGCGGCAATGTCGGGATCGGTCGGTTGACTGCTGATGATCGGCCACAGCTCGTCGTCAAACGTTGGGCCAGTATCGACGTAATAATGGAAATCCGTTAGCCCGATGCTGAACGGCGTTTCAAGAATAATGGTGCCAAAATCCATATCTTCGGCGCGTCCCACACTGTTCGGCAGCGTGGCAGCGTTCAGATCGCCATCGAAATCGCGTTGCATGATGATCGGATAGGGATCGTATACCGAATGCCCGGCTGGTGAAATCAAAATTTCTTCGCCATAATCACTGCAATCCGGATCCTGATAGATGCCAATCCAGGCGTTTTCAACGGTTGAGCTGCCGGTGTTGTGAATGAAAAATTCGTAGAACTGAAAATCCTCGGCATAGGTTCGGCCGTAGCAATATGCCATCTGTTCAATTTCGATGCCCAGCGAATTGCCCTGCAGATTGTTGGCGTCGGTAAAAACGCCGTACACGTCACGATCCGATGCGAATTCACCTTCGTAGACCTGTCCGGTCTCCGGATTCCGGCGGAAGTAACCGGGCCAAAACGGATTCCCCTGATTATCGAGCGGCCAGGTTTGCGGCAAATCACTGTGAGCCAGATACGGTGTTGTCCCGTCAACATACGTCAACAGCGGGTGATCGCCACTGTCATCGTAATGCGTTTTGCCGAGCGAGCCGTCTTTGGCGATCCAATCTTCGTTACCGTTATTGGTATAACCGTCGATCACATTGCCGTTATTGCCGTTCTTGGAATTTTGCTCAACAGCAAATAGCAGTGCAAAATCATCCACCATCGATCCATACGGCTTAACTTTGGGATAACGGAAATTGAAAAAGTCATCCGTTGGGCGATTTCCGGGGTCTTCGAGACGGGTGTCGCTGATTTGACCGTAATTCATGGTTAAGTTGCACAGTTGGCCTTTTGTCATCACCCCAACGGCTTCATCGAGTCGGGCGGCTGGCTTCCGCAACGATTGCGAGCCATTCACACTATCGTTGTCGTTATTTTTTTCACCTGCAGTCAGTGCAACGGCGCACCACATAAGAGTGAAGCCGGTGATGATGGATATGAATCGTTTTGATTTATGCATGTGCACAATCCTTTATAAATTAAGCATTAAACTCAGCAGGGATTTCTCGTTCCGCCGGTCCCCGGCGGAATGCCGCATGGTCGCTCTGCGACCGGTGGTAAAAAACGTTATAGAAGATACTATTTTTTTACATAAAAAATTGGAAAAAACGGGACGGAGACCGTCACAACTGCTTTCCGCCAGAGACTGGCGGAACGATTGTCTCAATTTCATCTTGTTCTTTTTTATAACTAAAACCTCACATAACACCCAACCCGAATATCCCGCCGGCGGCCGACGTTGTCGGGATTGGCCTGGCGGTCTTTGGTGCTGGTTGAATACGGCCCAGCATTCCAGGGATCGCCGGTCTCGGTCCAAATGGCCTGGACGTTGATGTGATCCAGTGCATTAACGACCTTCGTATACGCAACCAAATCGATGCCACCCAGCGTGAACATTTTATCCACGCGGATGTCCAGCGTGCTGGTGGCGCCTTTGCGCTCGGAATTGGTTTCCAGACTAATCGCGCCCTGATAACTTGGCGTGTACGGCAAACCGCTGGCCACCTGAAACAATGTATTGATGCCGAAATTCCGGAATGGTTTCATACCTGCGAATGTGGGACCAAAGTTTTCCGGGAACCGCACATCAACATTGACCGAGAAATCGTGGGTGCGATCGAAGTCCAGAAAGAACTCGCGTTTGGGCCGTAAGTAGGCTTCTTCTTCGCGATAGTAATAACCGGCGAGCGGATCGGAGCCGGAGCCGCGCGCAACGCTGTAGGTGTAATTCAGGTTGCCGGAAAGATAATGACTGTATTTCTTGACCACCGTCACATCAAAACCTTTTACCCGGCCATAATCTTCATTAATATAGATGGTATAATTATACGGCTGGCGCGAATAAAATTTGGTGGACGTCAAATCCCGAATATCTTTGTAAAATCCGGTAAAATCAATTGCAATATCATCGGAAAGCTGATATTTTCCCCCAACTTCAAAGGCAACAGTCTTCTGCGGTTCCAGCCCGGGATTGCCGATGATCACATCGGATTCTTCCAGGTTCAGCAACGAGCGGTCGTTTCGGAACAGATGATAGTAATCCGGGTTCTGAAAGAAATGGCCGTAGGCAAAATGGAACACCAGTCGGTCGGTGACCGGATGCGCCAGGCCGATGCGTGGACTGATTTGATAGCGGTCGGGCACCTGTTCACGGTTGCGGAATTGGAACTCTTTTGTGGATGTACCGTCACCATTACTCACTGAAATGGTTTGCTGAATATCGCCGGGATCGGGCCAGTAAGTGTCGTTGGCATTGGCATAATCAAAACGCAGGCCGAGATTAAGGATCATGAAATCGTATTCCATTTTGTCCTGAATGTAGGCGGCAAACTCGCGAGGATCGCGGTCGTAATATTCCAGCCGGTGCCGGAATGCGCCAGGCCAGGGGTCGCGCAGGGCATGGCGAAAAATCTGGTGCTGTTTTGCGTCAATGCCGCCTTTGAGTTGGTGACTGCGATTGACCTGACTGGTGATGTCAAATTTAACGTTATACGTCGTGGAGTGCTCGCGATACCAGTCACGGGCATCCCCCCCCTCGAAATCGGTCTCAGTGCCGAACAGATAGGTTAGTTTGATATATTCGCTTGGTTCCACCATCGCGCCGGTTGCTTCATCATATAGAACCTGCCGGCCCGGAATTGCTTCGCTGCCCCGTCGGAACAGTCGCTGCACGTTTAATGTGTAAAATGTCGACTGACTAAGCGTTTGTGTCAGTTGCAGGCGCTGACGATCTGTGAATGTCGTCTCCAGTGCCCGATTGCCACGCAACTTTGAATCGTAGTTCAGCGAGTCGGCAGGATCGTTATACGATGGGGTGATGTATTTGTAAGCATGTATGTAATCTTGTGCGTAATTCCACGTGTTTTGGAAATCCGCACTTAATTTTAACGTTGACGAAGTGCGGTAATTGAGTTTACCAAAAATCTGACGGTCCAGCTCGAATCCCCAGGGCAAATAATCATTTTCGTTTGTGAAAACACCGGATGTGAAAAATGTTAAATTCCGAATACCAGGCACCGGACCACCAAAACTGCCGTTCATGCGCCCTAAAATCGGTAGCAGGAGATGATCTTTCGCGTCGGGATCATTCAGCAGGCTCACATGTTTGTAACGTGAGGTACCGACCGTATCCGATGGAGATGAATAGTAGCGAACAGCATCACGGTATTCGAGTTTTTCTTGTTCTGAAAGACCATCGACAATGTCCGAGTCGAGAATCCAATCCGCCTGATGATACGGCGACTGATTCAGCATAGAAGATTCATATTGAATTTTGGCTGTATAATTGGACGAGCCTTCTTTGGTGGTGATGTTGATGACGCCGCTCATGGCATCGCCGTATTCGGCATTAAATCCACCTGTGAGCACGGACAATTCCTGAATCATGTTAACATCGATATTCGAGCCGAAGCCACCCTGGATGGGGTTCTGCACAAGAATGCCGTCGATGTAATACGCTACTTCATCGTTTCGGCCACCGCGCAGATGTAAACCTCCGTTTTCATCTTCAACGAAACCAGCCTGCGTGGTCAGCACATCCTGTACCGACGTGACCGGCATCTTCTCCGCCATTTCCGACCCGGAGACAACTGCCATTTTTGCGGTGACATCTTTCTCCACCAACGGGCGCTCCGCCACCAATGTGACGACTTCACCTTCGATGACGGATAACTCCAATTTGAAATCGACATCGGTCGTCAAATCGGTAAACACTTTTACATTCCGGACTTCCAAATCTTTGTAGCCCATCATCCGTGCCCGCAAGGTATAGGTTCCCGGAAGAATATTGTGGATAAAATAGTGCCCATCTTGATTCGATGCCGCGCCCATAGTCGTCCCGTCAATCACAATGTTGACAGCCATCAGAATGTCACCCGTGGATTTATCCGTCACCTGGCCCATAATTTTCCCGGTATTCCCGGCCTGTACGAGTGAGGCGGCGAACATTACTGCCAGCCAGACACTTAAAATTGGAATGAATATCCGTTTCATTTAATTCCTCCTAACCTGCACGAACCAGAAAGGGTGGATAGAACACGGATTCAACGGATTTGACGGATAAAAACGGATTTATTACAATTAAATCGTTCCGTCCCGGCAGGTCGCGGACGTAACGATTTTTCCTGCCACACTAATAATTCGAAAGTACTCAAGTAGCCTGCTTAAAGACAGCAGAATCCAAAATGCTGCTTAATTTCAATCCGTCAAAATCCGTTTAACCCGTCAAATCCGTGTTCTATTTTTTTATTTTAATTAAACACAATCAAGGCACAGGATCAACTTGGAATCCCGTGCCTTGCATAAATCTTATTTCATCAAAATCATTTTGTAGGTTGCCACATAGCTGTCGGTCATTAATCTGTAGAAATATACGCCTGATGCTAAATCGGATGCATCAAAAGTCATTTTATAATATCCGGCAGTCATGTCTTTATCGATCAGCGAAGCAACTTCCCGGCCCAGCATGTTGTACACTTTTAACTGCACTTTCGCTGACACCGGAAGCTGGAATTCAATATGCGTTACCGGATTAAACGGATTGGGATAGTTCTGTGTTAGCTGAAAAGCATCAGGAATAGAACCATTGTTTCGCGCTTCTACCGCCGTTGGATTCACCCAGGGGATACGTGCGTAATACATACTGTAACCATCTGCTTCGGTGGTATCGTCTTCTATCCAGAACAGATCGGCGCCGCCTTCAAAACTTGTGCCGCCCACACCAGCCGCACGGGGATGAGTACCAATATTGGGGCCGCGCAGAATCAAGTTGGTCGGGCTGTTGCTGACTTTTACCGTATCACTCCAGGTCATGCCGCCATCATTTGAGGTAACATAAAACACATTTCGCGCACCAGCGCCTGAATCGAAGCTTTGTTGGAGATACGTAACATACATCACATCGTTGTCTGCAATCGCAATCGCCGGGTAGTCGGCAACGCCACCCGGATCCGCGGTGATCGCGACCGGAAAAGTCCAATCTTCGCCATCGACTTTGGATGTATAATAAATTTGACCTTTGCTGACGTCGGACCAATCTGCCTCATCCGTATAGAGCGCAACATGACGCTTGTTGTTGAAATCGTAACACAACGATGCCTGATAACAATCGATTGAATCATGTAAAGATGCTGACAAAGCTTCCGGAGCGCCCCATTGTGCGCCATCATATTCCTGGAAATAAAGCTGATACTTTGAGCTGACATCGCTGTCTTTTTCACGTACGGTCACACCGACTTTACCAGAATGATCGGCGGCGAGATACGGCACACTAAAATTACTGGTCACGATGCCAGGAACGATGTCGGTGAACAACGTATCCGCATCACTCCAGGTAGCGCCATTGTCCGTGCTGTGACTGATAAAAATATTTTCCAGACTGTCGTCGGATTGATAATACGTACTCCAGGCAATCCAGATGTAACCGTTACTGTCGACAATAATACTGTTTTGATTTGATGCCAACGTATCCTTTTGCACCTGAACCGGTGTGCTCCACTGCAGTCCATCATACTGGGCGTAATAGATCACCCAGTTCCGGCTCCACGTGGCGTGAAATACGTTATTGTTATCCGCGAACAACGAAGGTGTGGAACGAGTCGGTGTTCCTTCATCCAATACCTGTGGTGGATTCCATGTTTCGAACAGATCATCGTACGTTGTCCACATCACTGAATTATTATGATTGGCGCTGGTGCCAAACAGAGCCATCACGGTTCCATTTGGCGCCCGATCGATACACGGGCCGTTGTTGAAGCTGGTACCGAAATTGTCATCGGTGGTGGCCACTTTTGAAGGAGAAGGCTGGGCCCATACAAACGATGACATCATCGTAAAGGCAGATAGAATAGTTAAAACGATAACTTTCGATTTCATGTCGAATTCTCCATTTTTGGTGAAGAGATAATTTTTCGTCGGGTATCCGGTTTGTATCTATTTATTTCCTCTAAGAAGAGGAGATTCTTAAGCTTGTGGGACCTTTGAGGATATTTAAGTCATGCGTTGAACATCCCCCTGATTAGGTTACTAACCCGCAAGCGGGAGTAACCTAATCGTCCCCCTTCAAAGGGGGAAATATCAGAACCAAACCGGATACCCGTAAATTTGTTAAATGAAATACAATGGAATCAATTCCTGACTTGGCCACTCACCTCCTCTCATTTAAAGATGATCTATATTTATAATGTCTCCGTAATCTCAAAATCCGATTGCTACACCATCACGACGAGAATCGCAGCCACCATACAATTTCTTATTCTTAACGTCGATGAAAATTCCCTGAACGCCGCCAAAATAATTGTCAAACCCATCGTGATACTTGATTTTGTGTCCCAGTTTCTCCAAATCGTCGCCAACCGCCTGCGGGATTCGACCCTCCAGTTCCAGGATGTCTCCAAACGCATGAACGCGTGGCGCTTCAATGGCATCGTCGATATTCATGCCGAAATCAACAATATTAATAATCACCTGACACAACGCGCTAATAATCCGCAGTCCGCCCGGCGTTCCGATCGTCAACACAGGTACGCCATCCTTGAGCAGAATCGTCGGCGCCATGTTGCTAACCGGTCGTTTGTATGGTTCAATCGAATTGGGATTGGCCGGATCGGGCGAAAAATCCGCCAGATGATTGTTCAATATAAGTCCGGTGCCTTTCACTGTTATTCCGGAACCAAAAAATTTGTTGATACTTTGTGTAAGTGCAATCACATTACGCTGCTCGTCCACCACCGACAGATGCGTGGTGCTGCCGGATTCCCGCGTAATAAATGCCGGTGGTTTGTAATCTGCGCTCACCGTATCCGGTTTAATTCGCTTGGATAAATTGGCTGCATAATTTTTGTCAGTCAGGCGCGTCACCGGCACGTTATAAAACGCCGGGTCAGCCATATTCACTTCCTTATCAGCAAACACCATTTTCATTGCTTCAGCCAAAATATGAATGTATTCGGCAGAGTTACATTGGAAACGTTGGAGATCATACTGCTCCAATATGTTTAACAGCTCAATCAAATGTGTTCCACCCGCGGCCGGAGGCGACGATGATACAATGTCGAATCCACGGTAACTGCCGCGGACCGGTTTTCTGATAATGGCATGATATTTTTGTAAATCGTCCTTCTTTAAAATGCCGTTTTCCCGGTGTATTTGTTCGATGATAGTGTTGGCAATTTCACCCGCGTAAAAGATCGCAGCGCCATTGGACGACAATTTTTGAAAACTCTGCGCCAAATCCGGATTTTTGATCAACATTCCCTGTTCAGCAGGCAAGCCGTTGTTGAGAAACAATGCTGCTGTAGCAGGATTATTTAGAATGAGTTCATAGTTTTGTAAAATAATCGCTGCGAATTTTTCTGAAACGATGAAGCCTTGATTGGCATAGCGTATCGCCGGCTCCGCCACCTGCGCGAGTGCCATTGTCCCGTATTTTTCCAATGCCAATGTCCATCCCGCAATGCTACCCGGTGTACCGACTGCCATTGGACTATTCTGTGTAAATTCGGTGAAGCTTTCTTTCGATTGATAGTATGTCGCCGGATTGACAGCACCGGGTGCTGTTTCGCGATAATCGATTACAATTGGTTGTTCGCTGCCCTTCATTTTGATAAGCATGAATCCACCGCCGCCAAGTCCCGATGCGTTGGGTTCAACCACTGCCAGTGCGCAGGCCGTGGCCACTGCAGCGTCGACCGCGTTGCCTCCCTTTTTTAGGATTTCTATCCCGGCGCTGGATGCCAATGGATGAGCGCTCGCCACCATCCCGAGCTCGGATTTGGTGACCTGGGCATTACATATTGAAACGGAAATGATTAATAGTAATCCGAAAATCCATCTGTGCAATTGAATGGCAGGAATTCCTGGAATAGTTGAATTTATAAAATGTGCTTTTTTCGTTTTCATTCTTTTCATTTGGTTATGGTAATTTTTTTAATCGAAATGCATGAAATTTGAATCAGAAATATCGACCCAAACCTAACGTGATCAGATCATCATGCGTCGGCAGTCCACTCACAATAATCGCATGTTCCGGATAATTGCGGGAAAATACATCAACAATTTTCGCTATTGCAGCCACATGCCGGCCCACGCGAAGATTTAATGGAATACCGGCGTTATCATACGGGACTTTCAGGACGCCCAATTTGGCCGCCTTTAAATACATTGGATCCAGGCCGGTCATAATCAGTGACGCTGCACTTTTGCCGCGTAGCCGTCCCTGCATGGGATTCGCGGTTTCTAGCAAAATCGGGTATGTACCGGTAAAATCCGCCCATTCGCGATGGCTCAATCCGTGGAAATTGTACGGCGATGGTTCGATTGAATAATATAAATCCTCAAATTGTAACTCGATGTTCGCCTCCGACGCGAGCTCCTGACTCCGGCCCGCAGACACAATCGCATTCACTACCGGGTATTCGGGCGCTGCCTCGTGCAAGTCGAACGCCAGGTCAATATGTTCGGTATTGATGAAATTGACAATTGCATATGCCACGCGCTCTGTCAGTGTGCCATTTATTTTTCCGGGATAGGCGCGGTTTAGATTCCGGGTTTCATTACCGGCCAATTTTTGATTGGACGGAAAGTGAAGATAGATTTCCGGATCGGGCCATTGGTCCACCTGATTGGTGTTCCGCGACCCGTAGCGAAATCGCCGCTCCCCGGTTTTACCGACAATTGTAAAAAATTGTGGATGCCCCTCCTGCGGATCGTTATGCGTAAAAGCGCTGTGATTCGCTCTGGGCAGGACATACACTGTTCCCTGTTGAACCCGTAGATTTTCGATAATCAAATATGCCGTGATAAATCCGGCCGCTTCATTCGGATGAGTGCCCCCGACAATCAATACGTTGCCGCCCGGTTCATTGCCTTCGAAACAATAGATGGTGGCATCACCCGGTGTATCTTGTAAATTTTTATTGAATTCACTCAATGGAATTGTTCGTGTCAAAAACTGCGACGGAAATAACGGTTCATCATGATGCATCTGCCTGAACTGCTTACCGGCAACAATGATGAGAATCACTGCGGCTGCAATCGATATGATGCCAACCATTAAGTGAGTTTTGTACTGATTCATTTTGTATTCTCTATTCTGTTGACCCGGGCGGAATGGTGGATATTATTTTGGTAATTCAATTGACACGGCAAGCCTGATTCATAGTTCCGCCAATCTCTGGCGGAATTCAGAGTAATCGCTCTGCGACGGTTTTTGCAGTGTTGTTAATCATGTTGTCAATTAATGTAACTATTGTAATTCTATGATAGCGATTTAATCCAAAATTAAACAGAGTATGATTATTTTATCAACAACAACCGTAACACTAACGGCACCAAAGCTATTGCTGCGGTAAGCTGTAAACTTGTTCGCTTTTCCTTAAACACATCATAACCGATGACGAGGATCAAAAACACGACAAGCAATCGATAGATCAGAGTCAACATAATAATTGGCTTTCCATTGTTACATAAACTTTGCTAAAAAGTTGGCGGACAGTATCATCAAAATTCCCCACAGTGCGGTAATAACAGCCGGAATCAACGTGACTTTGAGCACCTTAAAATAATTTTTCTCCTTCACCACCTGTGCGGCAAAAATACCGGCTAATGCTGTCGGTGGCATCAGATCGCCCAGACCGGCAATTAGTGAGATAGCGGAGCCGACGATAATTTCGTTCTTCCCCAAAAATGCCAGCAAAAACGGGACACCCAATACTGAAGCGGAGCCATAGGCAGACACCGCGCCGAACAACGGCACCATCACCGCAATGCTGACATAACGCCAGAACGATGGCAGGCTAAGACTGCCAATCACCAGCAAGCCACGCACGCCGGTTAGCGTCATGATTTGGATGAACATACCAATGCCCAGTAAAATCCCGATCACCGGCAGCGCTTCCTGAATGGCCGAGTGTGACACGTGCCAGAAATTCATCTTTTTACCGCAGAACAGTCCGATAATGGCACCGATGATAAAAATCAGGGAAACGCCCAAATTTGGAAATACGGCGGGGAAAATTCGTACTCCCAGCATGAGCACAATGACAACCAGCAATGGCAGAAAGAGTCGCCATCCATATATTTCAAAATAATCCGTATCGAGTTTGGGAATCATCTTGTCAATTTGAATATTCCGGACGTATTTATAACCCAGCGCGAGATTGAATGAAATCGCCAGCGGGAACGTGGCAAACATGAGCGGCAGCTCGAATCCGATATACGGCATATCCACGCCTCCGCCGATAATCATCGCCGGGACATTGATTGGCGGCGCAATCATCCCCAAAATGGCGCTCATGGCGATCATTGCGGCGACAGTGACGTGCGGAATGCCCAACAGCATAAGCGCTGGCGCAGCAATCGCGCCGGTGGTCAGCACAGTGGCTGTGGATAAACCGGTGATCATACCGGGAAACATGATAAACAGTGTGAGAAAGAACAGCAACCAGAACGGACGGCGGTGCATCCGAACGATGATGAACCGGCTAATACTCCCCAGTGCACCAGAGCGACGGATAACCTCCATAAAAATCATTGCCGTGGCAATGATCAAAATCGGATCAAAATAGAGAAAGCTGCCCTCAACCAGGTGGCGAATCGGAACGCCTTCCCCGGCGACAAATGCCCCTGCAATCGAAGCGATAATGAGAGAAATGCCGATCGGTAATTTAAACAGCATGGCAAACAGAATAAAGCTGCCAACCATTACCAGGAAGATGCACGTTTCAGATAACAATTGTTTTGACTTTCTTTTAGGCGATGAAATGAGTTGGAAAAATAAGACGATTCAGGAACTTCTATCGGCAGCGTCGGAATGTAACAATGCTTTCATATTTACAAAGATAATGCCACAAAAAATGCTGTGAAACGTGGGAAACCAACGGGGATACAGAAGATATTGAAGCGGGCGGTGCGAATAATGTGAATAGTTTTTCACAATCCGCAGGATATGTGTGAAACAAAATTCACATTAATCGTTTTTCAAACCATAGCGTTTAATTTTTTTACTCAGCCCTTCCCGCGATTCACCAACCACTTTGGCGATGTGGGAAATATTGCCCTGATAAAAATGTAAATAGTAGGCCAGAAATTCTGCTTCAAATCGCTCAAGCAGTTGCCGCCGTGCTTGTTTAAACGGAAGCTTAAATAACGAGATAAATGAAATATCCGAGACTGAACCATCATCAAAATTCAGTTCATTGGTTGTCACAGTTTGGTTTGGGCAGATGACATATAAACGTTCCAGCAAATTTTTAAGCTGACGGATATTGCCGGGCCAGTCATAACCGATCATTTTCTGCACGACATCATCAGGAAACGTCAGGGTTTTGCCTTTTTGTGTTTCGAGCCGGGATTGATAAAACCGGATTAACGCAGGAATGTCTTCGCGCCGGTCGCGTAGCGGCGGCAGATGGATCGGGATAACATTCAGGCGATAAAATAAATCCTGACGAAATGTACTTTCGGCAACCATGGTCTCCAGATTTTTATTGGTCGCAGCAATAATACGAACATCTGCCGTCAGTGTCGTATTCCCACCAACGCGGGAGAACGTTTTTTCCTGCAGAAAACGCAGCAGTTTTGTCTGTAACTCCAGCGGGAAATCACCGATTTCATCAAGGAAGACCGTTCCTTTGTCCGCAAGCTCAAACATCCCGATATGTTTTTGATGGGCGTTGGTGAACGCACCTTTCTCGTGGCCAAATAATTGACTCTCCAGTAATGTCGCTGGCATGTTCGCAACGTCAACAACAATAAACTTGTGATCGCTGCGCCGGGGACTATTCACATGAATCGAACGGGCAACGAGTTCCTTGCCAGTACCGCTTTCACCGGTGATCAGCACTGTCGCATCGTTATCCTGTCCCACCCGCGCAACCAGATCAAGGATTTGTTTGATCGCTATGCTGTTACCGATGATCTGATTGGGCTGGTCCAGTGTATCGACTTGTTGTTCGAGCGTGCGCACCTGTTCGGTCAGCCGTAAATTGGCCATGGTTAAACGGCGCGTCTCGAAAAAGCGGTTCACTTTCAGAATAATTTCTTCTTTTGAAAAATCTTTGGTCACATAGTCATCCGCACCAGCCTGCATGGCCTTGACCGCGCTATCCACTGTCCCGTATGCGGTCATCACCAGGATCGGTGTCAACGGGTACATCTGCCGAATCGTCCGAATTAATCTTAATCCGTGCTGCTCATCCGGGAGACGCAAATCCACAATCGCCAGATCAAACTCTTCTTTTTTTAACAGCTTGTTTGCCTGATCCACACTGCTGGCTTCGGTAATGGATTTTGAAATCGACCGCAAGATGAAATAGAGCCCCTTGCGGGCGGTGCGTTCGTCATCGACTATTAGAATTTTGTTCATTCAAAGACCCTTTTAGGAGCGTGAAAAGTCAAACGTGAGACGTGAGACGAATTGAGTGAATAGTGAAAAGTGAATAGTGTATATTGTCACACGTTTCGTTATGCTCTCTGCCCTTTGCGCTATGCTATGAATCGTTTCACCTTTCACGTTTCACGTTTGACTTAATTACAGGCAATTCAACGCTAAACCGGGTGCCATGCTGTTTGTTACTTTTCACTGTGATATGGCCGTCGTGATTTTTAATAATATTCTGTGTGATAGTCAATCCCAGGCCCCGGCCGCTTTCGTGGGTTGAATAGAACGGGGTGAAGATTTTCTCCAATTGACTGGTGGAAATTCCAATGCCACTATCAATGACATCCACCCGGACCGTTTTGTTATTATCGTTTAGTTGTACCCGCACAACGACCGGAGCCGCATAATTCGAGGCTTCCAATGCATTTTGAATCAGATTTTCAAACGCTTGTTTTAAATGCAACGGATGGGCATTAATCTGAATATTATTTTCCATGGCATCAAATCTTAGCAAGCCGTGATTGTGGTTGCGAAATTCATCATTAAGTTCCTCGAAAATTTGACTCAGCGTAACCGGTTGTTTGGTTTGATCGTTGTGTGACACGAGATCAAGTGAGCTCATTAACATCTTTTTCAAGCGGTTGATGCCTTCATTCAACTCATTGATGTATTCCGATCGGGGATCATTCGGTGCGATGTCGTGTTGCAACATTTCAACAATCATACGCAAGCCATCGACCGGATTTTTCAGGTTATGAATAATACTGCCGGCGAACGACCCCACTGCTGCAAATTTCTCCTGATCACGCATTTCTTTGGAAATCTGTATGGTGCTCAACGTAATTGTCAGTTGCAAAAACAGATAGGAAAGCATGGAAATCACCTGGGAATCCGGATACGCAACCAGGTCATTCAATCCCATCATGGCGATACCGTGAATGCTGTGCGATTTCACGAGCGGGAAAATTAATGTGTGCTCATCCAGCCATTCTGTTGCCGGCCATAATGATTTGAACGTAGCAACTGAAACCGGTGACGATTGCTGCATTAGCGTTTGCATCTGCTGATTTCCAATGACTATTTGCTGCAAGGCTTTCTTCACGTTGATACCATCGCTTTTCTTGCACAGGAAAAAGTTGCCGGTTGGATAATAAATATAAATGACAAGAAAACGATATGCGTGAATTAGTTTCGCCGTTTTGGTGATGACAGGCAAGGTTTTTTCAAACACATCTAATTTCGCCAGCGTTTCACTTGCAGTCTGAATCTGTTCCTGGATCGCATCGTGCTCACGGGACGATTTCAGCAATTGTTCATTCACGGAAATAAGCACCGTTAGCGCGAACAAAATCATTAAAAACGGCAGCGTGTGATTCAGCCAGCCGCCGGATTGGGTGAACGTCAACGTCAGGCTGGCGTAAATGGCCACAAGAATTAATACGTATGTCACCACATGACTGGCACGCCAGTGGTAGCGTTTTTCAATGAAGCGGACGCTGATAAACACCAGTGTGATGAACAGCGCCAATTTTAGAATTTCGTAAGGAACACGGGGAATATGCAGCAATCGCATTAATGCCCGGCTTACCTGATAGGCAAGTTGCATTGATTTGACGGATTGATCTACCAACAACGTCGTTCCGGCAGGGATACTCGAATACTCAAACTCTTGCCCGTTTAGAAAATGTACTTTTACATCAGCAACTTTATAATTGCCCAGTCCGATCTGAACACCAGTCCAGTTTTGTGAGAATAATCCGTTTGAAGGCTCAACTTCCTGAAAAGCGATTAGTCGATGCGTTGAGTCGCACGCGTACGCCCACACTTTGGCGCCAAGAGCTTCCCGGGTATCGGCAATGCCCCTGGCCTGAACGATGATGAACTGCGAATCGTTGGTGGTATTCTGAAGCAGAGATGACCAATAGTCAAAATTTCCCACTACCAGGTCATGATCACCGTCGGCATCAATATCCGCTGTGGCAGCGCCGGTGTTGTAACCGCTTAAATGACCGGCTTTGGAATAGATGTCCCGGACGGCTGATTCCGCAAAACGCTGATTCGACACATTCATGTAGAGCAGATCCTGTCCGAACCGCGATACAAACATATCCGTATCGCCATCATGATCGTAATCGCCGGCAACAGCCGAATAGCTGCGCCCCTCCTGCTGAACGCCCCATTCGATCGCCCGATTTTGAAATATGCTTTCTGCAGGATTAAACACGAGCAGCGCGTCTTCGCCGGTTTCAGTGCACAGAAAAACATCATTATAGCCATCGGTATTGACATCCAGGACACTGATGGAATTGACAAAATGCGTCACAAATTGTGGTGAAAAATAGGCTGTGGATTTCTGAAATTCACCTGTCCCGTCGCCTATCAGGAAAAACGGCGCAAAGGCGTGGTAGAATGCCAGAATATCCTGATGTCCATCCTGATTCACATCGAAGACGGCGATTGCGCGAATCCGCGATGCCGGCAACGCCAACGCGCCGATATTCAATTCATCGAATCGATTGTACTTTCGGTTCAAAAATATCCGCAATCCGATTTTTTCATCTGCAAAGACAATGTCCGGGTAGCCATCTTCATTAACATCGGCCAGAGCGCCATCCAGCACGTCCAGGTCAATCGGCAGCCCGGAAGTGGTTGTGGCATCTGTGAATATAGCGCGTCCATTATTCGTCAGGTAGCGGATTGTGCCCGGCTTGCCGGCAATGAGCAAATCGGTGTCGTCATCGCGGTCAAAATCGGCCGCCATTGAACCAATCTCGTATTTGCTCTTACCGATACGTGTCTCCACATTTCCGCCGGTACCCGATTCAATCACATAATCCACAAAATAGCCTGCACCTTGATTAAGCAGCAGGTGGTTGAGATTGTGGTAGCAGGTCAGATAAATATCCGGAAGCTGGTCGCCGTTAAAATCAGCGGCGGACACACCCTGTACATCATCGATCCGGTCCATCAGATTGCTGCTTTCATGATGCACCTGATCCAGGAACAGAAAATAACGTTGTTTTTGCCGCGTTTGCTCGGTCTCATTATTAAAGCTGAGAATCGTTCCCCAGGCGCCAACAATCCAGCCGTGTTGATCATCGACCATTTCAATATCATGCAAATCCGCAATGGTCGGGGATGTGACGTTTTGCCAACTCGTTCCATTGTATCGTAGAATCACGCCGTCTTTTCCAACCGCAAATCCATCATGATCATTCAACATATCAATCGCCCATAGCGACTGTGTCGTGGGAGTGGATTCCTGAATAACACGGCCGTTTTTATAGTGCAAAAGAATACCATCATTTCCTGCCAGCCAGCCTTCGGTTGCCGAAATAAAATCAGAATCGCGCAACAATACAGGCAACGGAGTTTCAACGGTCATCCATTGGGATTGTTTTTCAAGCATCACACCATTTCCGCCACATATAAACATGCGCTGCTGTGAAATAATATTCACAGCCCGGAAATCCGCACTGCTGGGTAACTGCAACACGTTCCATCCGCCGTCGCGGAACTCAAATCCGCCGCCATCACCGACTGCCATGCCGAACGAAGAGTCTGCAAACGCCAGCGCACGGAATTTAATCGGGAAGGTGGTGTGCCAGAGCGCCCACTGCTGATGCTGATATCGCATTAATGCGTATTGCCGGGTGTTCACGTTGTTGACGGCAATCCAGCCGTTTACTGAATCGACCATGCAAATCGCATAAATGTCCCCCCAGTCGGGATAAGCACTGGAAAGCGAGTCGGATTGTGGCAGGAAATTTGCCGGAATATTCTGCAATGAATCGGAGATCGTCCACGAATGATTCTTGTACGACAAAATGAGGCCATCATACGAAACAGCCCATCCACGCGTTTGAGACACCATATCCAGTCGTGCCAGATTCTGCCGGGTCGGTGCGGGAACTAACTGCCACGATTCTGAATACACAATATGCTGGGACAATAGCAACACTATGATTGGAAAGATAGCGATAACACGCTTAATTAACATAGGAATAACTCCGGCTGATATTGAAATAGTACCTAAAATATTGAAGAATGTCAAGGGAAAAATATTACGAACGTGAGACGGCAGACGTGAGCGGTGAGACGGACAGAGAGAATAGTGAACAGACAGACATGTCTACGTTTGATGTTTCACCTTTTACTCGTCGGGTAAGCACACGGGCGAAATAACATAAATTACTAAGGAGAGAGCATGAAAATTTTACGAGTCGTCTTCATTGTATCCATCATGTTATTGTGCAGGCAATCTGTGTTTAGCGCAGAATTTGAAGCGAACCAACCGTTCCTGCTAACATCATCCGGTCAAAGCGCGGATGTATTAATGGTGAAAGTTCTGGCACAGAAAAACAATCTGCAATTCACATACGATAAAATTGCCACACTGGACACATTATCCGGCATGGCCACGCTGATCATCGTCAGCGGCGGCAGCACCAAAGGACTGGGCGCTGCAAAAATTGATAAGGATGAAGAAATCGCACGCGTCCAAACACTGATTCATGCGGCGCGAAAGGCCAACATCAAAATTATCACCATGCATTTGGGTGGCAAAGCACGGCGGGGAAAGTTATCGGATGAATTCAACAAACCCGCAGCCGAAAACGCCGATTGCTTGATTGTGGTCAAAGCCGGTGATGATGATCAATTTTTCAGTTCCATTGCCCGGGAAAAGAACATTCCGATATTTCTGATTGATAAAATCATGGATGCCGGGAATGTGTTGATGGAGATTTTTAAGGCGGAATAGTTATCGATTGAAAAGCGATGCCATCGCTCCGAGCAATGGCATCGCTGAATTATCAATGCCTAATTCCGCCTGTCTCTGTTGAAGCAGTATGAAGACTATATTAAGGAATTTAATAATGCGAAAGCATAGAGGATGTGCGATTTCATTCGTTGTAATCCTATTTATAATTCAGCAATTTCCCGTACACGCCGCCACAGGCACATCCGGCATGGTCGTGACCGCCAATCCGATTGCGTCGGAATTTGGTGTGGAAATTCTGCAGTCGGGCGGGAATGCCATCGATGCAGCGGTGGGCGTTGCGCTGGCGCTTGGTGTTGTGGAGCCGCACGGTTCCGGACTCGGTGGTGGCGGGGCGATGCTTGTGTACTTCAAAGATGGCGACAGTTTATCTTATATCAATTACTATGCCTGCGCGCCGCAAACGCTTCCCGCGGACTTTAAGTCCAGCAGGGATTCTCATGCGGCATCATCGGTGCTGGTGCCGGGAACGGTGGCCGGACTTTATACGGCGTTATCACGCTACGGATCGTTGTCCTGGCGGGGCATTCTACTGTTACTAATCGAAAAATTACAGAATGGATTCCCAGTCGATGACACATTGCAAAAAGAATTTTTAGATTCCTATGAATGGCTGCTCATGCACAAGCAAACACGATCCATTTATCTCGAGAACGATCTGCCACCCGACACGGGTTACATACTGAAAAACCCTCGCATTATGGCAACACTGCAAAAGTTGGCTGATGGCGGACCGGATGTTTTCTACAAGGGCGAAATCGCAGACTCGATCGATGCAGTGATGATCAAGCAGGGGGGCAGTCTGCACAAGACTGATTTGATGCGCTACACACCACGGGAAGTGCGTCCAATAACCGGAAGCTATCGGGGATATGACATCTATTCTGCGCCACCGCCACAATCCGGCGCTACGGTTATTGAAATTCTTAATATTCTGGAATTTCAATATCTGGCGACATGGGGCGCCTATCCGGAAAGCGCCACCACCTTCCATTTCATGATCGAGGCGATGAAACGCGGCTACAGCGATCGTATCGATTATATCAGCGATCCGAATTTCCAGGACGTACCGGTTGATATGCTGGTTTCTAAAAAATTTGCCGAAGCACGCTACCGAACCATTGATCTCGAAAAAGCGGTTCCATTCCAATCATCAGTCGACACCACCAAAAGCGAAACTCCTGGCGACGTATTTGATCGTGAACGAAGCATTAAACAAGGCAGCACCACCCATGTTTCTGTCGTTGATAAAGATGGCAATGCAGTGTCACTGACTCAGACTCTGAATTATTTTTGGGGGTCTGGTATCAGCGTGTGTGGATTTTTATTGAATAATGGAATGACGGTATTTTCCAAAACAACACCCGGCAATCAGGCTGCCCCTGGCAGACAACCGCGAACGACCATTACGCCAACAATGCTGTTTAATAACGGCCAGTTGCGCATAGTGATTGGTACGCCTGGTGGTGGCCGAATCATCTCCACCATGGTTGAGGTCATCTGTAATGTTCTCGATTTTAACAAGTCCGCGGAGCTCGCAAACCGGACGCCACGTTTTTATTGCGGAAAATTATCCGAACCCGTCGCGGTGGAGGCGTTAATCCGACCGGAAATTCTCGACAGTTTACGAGCGAAAGGTCATGATATAAACGAACTTGGCGAGCTGGATTTGTATTTTGGCGGCGTTCAGTTGATCCTGATTGACCCGGCCACCGGGGAATTGATCGGCTCATCCGATCCGCGCCGATCAGGTGTGGCCGTTGGATATTAAGCAACGAGAATTAATTAAGTTGTTCAATTTTAACTTCCCCCTGCCCCCCTTCGAAGGGGGGAAATCTTTGAAGTCCCCCATTGAAGGCGATAGTCCGGTGTTTTTCAACCGGGAGGATTTAGCGGGATGTCAATATTATGGATTAATTTCAATTTATTAACACATGGCCAAGTTATTTAATTCTTGTTCCTAACTTTCTGAGGGAAATATGTCGCATTTGATAAAACGATTTTACGTCCTACTTATCATTCTCATTCTTGCCGATAATGCACGCATCCTGGGACAGGATTATGTTCCCGGCGAGGTCTATTATGGCCGCAATGAATATACCGCCTATTATCCGGGGAATTTACCACTCATTTTTTCGGCCGGCCACGGTGGTTCTCTGACTCCGGCTGAAATTCCCGACAGAACCTATGGAACAACTGTTACGGATTCAAAAACAATCGATACAGCATTGGAATTCCGCTCGACAATCTTCAACGCGACTGGCCGTTATCCGCATATCATTATTAATCGACTAAAACGTACGAAGCTGGATCCAAACCGGGAAATTGTCGAAGCGGCGCAGGGCAACCAATGGGCTGAACAAGCATGGTACGAATATCATGGATTCATCGATGTGGCGAAAGATTCAATCACAGCGAATTTCGGCAAAGGCTTTTATATTGATGTGCACGGGCATGGCCACAGTATTAAACGGCTGGAATTGGGATATTTAATTTCCAGCTCGAATCTGCAACGTTCGGATAGTGGATTAAATTCACAATCGTATGCCAATATGAGCAGCATAAAAGCTCTGGTCGCGGAAAGTCCAGCCAATTTTCCGGAAGTTCTCCGTGGCTCAAAAAGTCTGGGAACCCTCTTTGAAGAACGGGGCATTCCGGCGGTTCCGAGCATGAATCAGCCGGATCCCGGAGCGGGTAATCCATATTTTAGCGGCGGTTACAGTGTGGAGCGGCATGGTTCCCGCGATGGTGGCACGATCAGTGGCGTTCAAATTGAAGCCCATTATGAGGGGATCAGAGATAATGCCACCAATCGAAGGAAATATGCAGAAACCTTGATGGAAATATTGAATATCTATTTTCAGGAACACTATGGCTGGGAAGGAATTGTAACGCGTGTTCAACAAATCACATCTGCTCCAGCGGAATTTATGCTTCATCAAAATTATCCCAATCCGTTTAATGCATCCACCATCATCCGGTTTTCGCTGCCGGTTGCCAGTCATGCGACCATCACGATTTTTAACCTGCGTGGCGAACACATGGAAACGCTCATTTCCAAAGAATTCCTATCAGGTACAGTCGATGTGGCCTGGGATGCAGCGGATAAGCCGAGCGGAATGTATTTCTATCAATTACGTGTCCACCCGATCCGTATGAAGAATCAGACAGATTTTGTGGATTATAAAAAACTCACTCTCATAAAATAGAGTAATCTCTAAATATCGACCGTCAAAGACACTATTCACAATTCACTATTTACTATTCACTAAAAACCGTCTCACATCTCACGTCTGACGTTTCACGGATTTATGATATGAATACTTTTTACAAAATTTCATTAGTATTTTTACTCGCACTTTCCTGTTCGCGCTATTATTTGTCCGAAAACAGCCGGCACATTCATGATACCTACTGGAATTCCGGACCGCATATTTATGATTACCTGCTGGCTGACACACCATATCAAACACCAATTTTTCAATTCCAAAGTGATAGCGCCGGCCCCGCGATTTTAATCATTGGCGGCACGCATGGTAATGAGCCTGCTGGTTTTGAAGCGGCTCACCGGCTTGTTGCGATGTTTGACAGCGCCGGGTTGCATTGTGGTCGTGTTTATATTATTCCGGAAGCTAATAAAGTAGCCGTCCTGCACAAGAAACGCCGCATTCCGGTTCCTGATGATATGGACCACGAGCGCGGCAATCTGAATCGCTGTTATCCCGGCGATTCAACCGGTTTACCAATGGAACAGGAAGCGTTCGAAATCACTCAATTGGTGCGCGACCACAACATCGATATTCTGCTGGATTTGCACGAAAGTCCGGTATTTCATCTTGACTACAAGGAAGACAGTGGACAATACCACGGCCTGGGTCAAACCTTAATTTACACGCCAAATGAAGCGGCTACGTGGCTGGGCATGGTGGTGCTCGATCAAATTAACAGCACGATTCCTGCGGGGAAAAAACAGTTTTCGCTGGCCGAACAACCGATTCTGAACAGCGCTGCCTGGCTTGTCGGTGAGCGGTTTAACATTCCCGGTTTTACCGTGGAGACGTGCAAAAAGTTGCCATTGGAAGAGCGGATTGGATACCAGCTGCGGGTTGTCACACTAATTCTGAAAGAGAAAGGGATGATTGAATAATCATCATAATAAAACGGTTCATAAATTCTTGTAATGTACAAGCAAGTGGCCTAGCCTCGGTGAAGCCTTTATCCTTCGACTTCGCTCAGGATGAAGCTGCGCTGATTAGACCCTGCTTAAAATTGTAAAACGCTGTACATAGAGAATATCTCCATGCATTAGTTAGTTCTTATCTTCTTCCTTTCAAAGCCAAGAATTACTAAGCTCAGCAAAACCAAACCGAGTGCAATTGTCCAAACAATCCCCGGAATTGAAGACCGATAGTAAACGCGACTTTTCCCACTAACAGGAAACGGGACCGGATCAATCGCAATATCATTCACCAGAGCAATTTGTTCAATATTTAGAAAATGGATTATCGGGACTCCCTGCGCCGAAAAATAACCAACCATCGATTTTGCGGGATTCAATGCCTGCCGGCTTAGTTTGTTTATGCCAGGTTTTAATCGCTTGACTGACCGGTAATCGCCAACATTGATCTGGGCACCGCCGATGTTTATAAACAATTTCGGTATGCCGTCGTCTTCATAAATTTTCGTACGCGTCTGAATGTTCGTTTCCGTATTTTCTTTATAAATCAACGGAATTCCATTTCTACTTATCGCTTCAAATAGCAATTCCCGGCCTTCATCTGTTAAATCGAACGCCCTGTCCCCAGCGCCTCCGAGTGATGCGGCTGAAGAACGATGGTGAATTAAGCCCTGCCGGAACAGTAGCCGTTCCGTATCCAGCCAGACAAAATCCGGACGGTTAGCGCCATAACTGGATGCACCGACAGCGCTGATTATGACCGGAGTCAAATCCATCGTTTCTGCTGCACAGATTGTCGCTAGCGTTAACGCCGGAAACGAGCCGGAACAGCCGATAGCGATGACGTTTCCGGGCTTTAGCTGCAATTCATGAAACCATCTCACCAGCAATGCGGCAAAATCGGGATTCGTCGCGGTGCGTTTGGCGCTTAAATTCCCCAACGTCGTGGTGATAGGCGTGTATTCATCACCGATGAGTTGTGTGTTGTTTGGATCGAGTGATGCTGCTTGATTCAGAGAAAGGCTATCGGAAACAGCAGTCAGGAAATCGTGACATATTTGCATTCGCCTGGCTGCCGACTTTTGTCGGTCGATAAACGAAGTCGGCTCTTGCATTTCTCCTGTCATTATCAAAATAACAGCGACAATAATAAGCGCTGTACTGCTCAGGAGTGGTTTTAAAGATATGTGTGATTGAGTGAATTTCATTTGACGATGTGTTGGTGAATTCGTAACACGACGAAAACCAGGCTGCTCACAAATGCAGTGGACAGCAGTGTTTCGGCAATCCCTTGTTTGCGCATATCGTGAGCGATTAATCCGGGAATAATGTAGCCGATAATTTGCAAATCAAATGTGGCATTGCTGAGCTGAAACACAACCGATTCCAGTAGCCATTTTAACAGAAAACCAATCATGACCGCAGCCAGAAATGCACGGCGACCGTAAAGAATAATCACATGTGTCAGGGCTTTGACGATGAAATATGTAATGAACACGACAACAAGAGTAGTTAACAGGATAATTGGCTTAGTTAAATATAGCGCAATGTAACCAGGTACAATAATACCGCCAGGTGTCAGGCCGACCACTTCATAATAGATAAACCCAATCAGGATGCCGAGAAAAATTGCTTCAATAATCACATCAATTCCCTTGCAGATAGTCAAGTATTCGTTCTCCGGTATTTACGTAATTCCCCAGCCCTAGCACATACGTGGTCCCATGCTGAAGACTCGATAAAATGCGGTGTGGATTCATTCGCCGACTAAAACTGACAGCATTTTTCAATGGTGGACTGGAATGTATAATTCGCCTGACTGCCAGCTTCGGGACCGTACCCGCAAGTACAAGTCGATAAATATATTCGGATGAACCTAGCCATTCTAAAAATGCTATCGTTCGTAACGGCCGGTCGCCGCGGCATGTCAGGATAATATCGTAGGGCGGATGGATGGTTTCGGATTGCTGCAAGCTGTGGATTAACTCGCGGGCCGATTGGACATCGTTGCAGGTGAACAAGTTGACTAAAAATTGTTGCGAATTTGTGTTTGGCAGCGGAAGTAAAAAATGGTGTGGCTGAAGTTGCCGTTGCCAATCGGTGACTGTTTTATCAAACGATTCGGTGGAGATATGAAAATGTTCCTTGATTTGTTCCAGGAGCGCGAAACTCGAATCGAAAACATTGAGCGTCCGAAGATTTTTTTGATTGGATACCGGAACCGTAATGATAGTGTTTTCAGATTCATTTGCTTGCTTTTTTATCGTCGGTAACAATTCAGCTTCAGGGATAAGCAGCGTACCATTCTGCGGAATGCAGCGAGATAGCGTTTCCCCAACCCGCGTTCGATCCGCTCCCATCACTTCAAGATGATCTTCCCGGATGTTGGTTACAATACTTACGGTCGATTGAATCATATGTGTTTCAGCAGCATATTGATTTTCGGGAGCTAGCGCCATGTTTTCCACCACAATGGCTTTTGGGTGATGCAAATAAGCAGTTTTCACGAAACGCAAATTTTCTTTGATCCGGGCAGGAGCTATTCGACGCCACATAGCCCATCCTGTTTGGGATGAATAGAACTGTGGTTGCTCACCAGTAACTTTCGCAGCCGCAGCCCAGCCTTCATATCGGAAAAGATCGACAATCATTCGCGTCAGCAATGATTTCCCGCGTGTGCCATTGATATGGATACGAATTGGAATTTTTTTCAAGCGCTGTTGATGTCGCTGGTGTTCAAGCAGACCAGCAAAAAGGAGCATCGTTGAGATGAGCAGGATAATTGGCATCATGGCTGATTATATGGTAATAGTTAATCGTAAACAGTGCTGCTAATTTACGATACTTTAAAATGATTGTCAAGCAGGAATTGATTTGCCGATTTAATTCATCCATTAAAACCACCAGGGTCGACAAAATTTATTCACCGGGAAAATGAATTACTGATATTTGATGCCAGTGATTGGAGTGGTACCTATCGATACCATGCATAAAAAAATAAAATGATTATGTAGATAACTCAGATACTATGTTTAGAACCGAGGCCTGAGCTTGTCGAAGGCCGGACGTAACAGCAGACATAATTTTGTTGAATACCAAGAGACTGTTGCCTTCGACACCGTTCGTGTTCCGATGCATCGGAACGGCACACCGCTGCGAGACGACAAGCTCAGATTACGGGATAAACCGTTGGCTGAGTGCTCCGAAGGCGCGTCTGCCTTTGGCATGATCCGCCGCGGCGGACCAACAAAGCCATCCAATATTGAAACGACACAATTATACTTTCTATTGCATTCTGCAAGCCATCATTAACTCTTAATCATTCAAATGATTAACGTCTTAATGGATGATTGTTCTTTTCATTTCCATTGCATTTTGCAGGATAAAATCTGTCGTTTTATATAATTTTGAAAATTCTTCCTTTTAAAATTAATCAGTTAGCACGCATTTTCTCAATGGCATAACCTTTGTAATTAACAGGACAGTACGCAACGTGCCACGCGCCTTCAATGTGCACGGCACGTGTCATCAGCCAAACTTATTTTAACAGACTTATCCGAGAGGATCAGCAACATGGCCGTTCGAACGACAACCATTAACAATCTCGACATCGCCATTATGGAATTGCGTGGTGCGATTACCGGTTATCGCGACGGCAACAGTATCCAAAAGCAGGCAGCGGATTTATTGGAGCAGGGCAATCGTAAGCTGATTATCGATCTGGCGAATGTTACCGTGATGAATAGTTATGGAATCGGATCGCTATTGAATGTGTACGCCAGGTACCGTAGCTTTAATGGGCACATTAAGTTGTGTCACATGAACCGCAGTCTTCAAAATCTATTTGTCATGACAAAACCGATCATGATTTTTGATGTGGAAGAATCACAACGGGAAGCCATTTCTGGAGTATGGAAATAAAATTCATAATATAAAATTGACAACTATAAACAAACATATAATTTGAGCCGTGTCATGATCCCGCTAACCGGTGCGGGAATGAAGAGTGCTGAATCCTTAATCACCCACCAACACTTACCAAATTACGGAGGTTGTATCATGAAACAGTCGCTTTTTATCACAGTCCTGATGTTAGCAGCGTTGGGTATCGCAACACTTATTTTTATCTACTTGTTGCCGGATTATATCAAACAAGGCGGGCCGCTCTTATTGTGCTGATTGGGCTCTCAATCATGGTCGTCACGTTTGTGTTTGAACGGTTGTTCACATTGAACAAGGCCAAGGGCAAAGGATCGCTAATCAAATTTCTGAATGCAGTGAAAAAAGAAATTGTACAGGGAAATATTGATGCAGCGATTGGTGTGTGCGATAGCCAGCATGGTTCCGGAGCCAATATATTGCGTGCCGGACTCGAACGCTACAAAATATTGAAGCTGGAAAAACAACAGCTCAGCCGCAAAGAGGTGATGGAAGAAGTCCATCATTCCATTGAAGATTCGATGATGCTGGGGAAGTGCCTTTGCTGGAAAAGAATCTCACTGCGTTGTCGACAATTGCCTCAATCGCCACGTTGGTTGGCCTGCTCGGGACAACCATCGGCATGATCCGCTCATTTAAGGCGCTGGCACATTCAGGCACGCCGGATGCGATTCAGTTATCGCTGGGCATTTCCGAAGCGCTTGTCAATACTGCCGGCGGATTATGCGCTGCGATTTTAGGGATTGTCGCTTACAACTATTTCTTCACCCGGATTGATAATTTAACCTACATGATCGATGAAGCCAGCTTCTCTATGATTAATTCACTGGCAATTGGCAAAGACAACTGACCTGGATTATTCATTATAATTCATTAATGAATCCAGATAACTTGAATGACGAATGATTTCAAATTTGGTGTATCGCATTTAGCTTATTTCTGTGTAATTACCTAACCTGGATAAACCAGAATTAAAAAAATTAGACAGGATAACAGGATGAACAGGATTTCTTAGAGGAAGAGATTATACA
>JAFGDW010000206.1 GCA_016931935.1 Candidatus Zhuqueibacterota bacterium
AACCTGGACAAGCCAGAAGTGTAACGCAAGCTTCCAGCTTGCGATCAAGCTGGAAGCTTGAATTACATATTTAATTTTCTGCCAAAAAATGTCAGAAAATAACTTGTCAGATACTATGGAAAGCCGAATTAACACTTTTAATGAAGTCGGTACTCGCATATGGGAACTGGCCGATGGTTCGTTAACAGTATGCGACATTGCCACACGAATTGAACAGGAATACGAGATCGACCACAAGACTGCGCTCAAAGATACACGTACATTCGTGGATGAGCTTTTAGAAAAACGGATGTTGACGGTAAGAGAATAAGAGAAATGTTGAGTTTTGAATTTTGAATGTTGAATCTTTTAATTCAAAATTCAACATTCCAAAAGGGAAAATTAATGCCAACACAATCATACAACGACATCGAACGAAATGCGGCTGCTAACAACATTCCGTTGTACGCGCATGTGGAGCTAACCGATGAATTTAAAAATGCTTTCGACCAACTTGCAGATTTGGGTACGCTGTACCTGTCACTGACAGGCGGGGAAATATTTCTGCGTCCGGATTTTTTTGAATTAGCCGATTATGCACGTCACCAGGGATTTGCTCTACGGTTGTTCACCAACGCAACACTCATCACTCAGGAAATGGCCCGGCAGATTGCCCATCTGCGGCCGTTGCTGATCGAAATTAGCATGTATGGCATAACGCCTACAACACATGATGCCGTCACAATAGTCGCTGGTTCGCTCGACGACACACTTGCTTCGCTCCGCTATCTGTGCGAGCATAATATAAAGCTGTTGCTGAAAACACCAACGATGTCGGTGAATATTCACGAAGTCCAGGCCATCCGCGAATTCGCGCAATCGATTGGCGCCGAATTCCGCGCCGACGCGATGATTTCTCCCAAACTGAACATGTCCGTTACACCGCTCGGCTATCGGTTAAGCGACGACGACTTGCGCTGGTTTCATAAAGAAATAGCCCCCGAATGGAAACCGTTTACGCCCAAACCGGACGCACCTGTGTGCAATGCGGCCAAAGGCGTGCTGGCGATTTCCCCGTATGGCGATGTGTTCCCATGCTTGCGCGTGCAGCAATCTGCCGGAAACATCCGGGACACATCATTGCGTGAAATTTGGAAGAATGCGCCAGTGATGCGGCAGATGCACGAATTAATTTTCAGCAAATTACAGACATGTTCGGCATGTGAAAAAGTGGCGTTTTGCAATCCCTGCCCGGGACTGGCATTGCTGGAACACGGGGATATGAGCGAAGCGGCGCAGGAGTGTTGCCGGCAAGCGGAGTCGCGAAAAAAATAATTTTAAATTTTAGGCATAAATCTAATATTGAATTTAAAAATGACGATAACGGGATGATACCGATGTTCTATATATCTGAAATCGCCTGCCGAATTCACCGTTCGCTTCTGAATGAAAGGACGAGGAGATGCCTGTTTTGCGGGAATGGTGCATTAAAAAATCAGTGATTCCATCGCTCCGAGCGATGAAATCACTTATAAGTTATGAATTTATAATCAACCCGCTGTTAGCTGACGGCTGATCGCTGACCGCTTTAACAAGGAGATCGAACCATGAAAAACCAAATCCACCCAACGGCAACAAAAACACAAAAAAAACATTATCAGAAACCAGCCATCGTGCACATTAGCCAGATTCAAACCCTAGCCGGATCGTACTCCGCCACATGGGCTGCACACCGAATGTGTCGTAAACTGGAACTGCATGACATGGGGTGATGGAGACAAGAGGATCGGGAGAAAAAATCTCCTTGTCACCCTGGCACCCCGTTTACTTTCCACCCTCAAGCGTCTTCGTCCTCAACGTTTCTTAACGATCATCCCAAAAAAGAATTGCAAGAACGATCGCTTTAAATAAATTGACCCATGGAGACATTATGAAAAAGTATTTCTGCTTATTTATTACAGCAAGCCTTACGTTGTTGTACACAACATACATCAAAGCGGAGTCTGTAGGAGATATGGAGATTGACGCCAGTGGTCCATTTAATGTTTCTGGCCCAAATGGATTTTCTGCTAACGGATTCGGTTTTGGATTTATTGAACTAACTGGTGGACCTGGGCAATACACGATAAGTGCCATGTAAATTAATATCTGGAGAGTGTACCCTGCAGGTGGTTATTCAGCAAATCCTGAGAGTGGATTATTCCCAGGTTCATTTGATATTACAGCAGACGCTGCCACTATCACTTTTACCAACGACAGTAGCTTTACGCCAGTCATTTCAAACGGCAGCGCCAATCAAGCGATTGGCAGATTTCAACTGACAGGTTCGACATCAGGCGTTTCGTTAACTGCCGCATCGATCAAACTGAATAATACCCGGTCCGGACTTAGTAATTTTAAACTGTGGTCATCATCAAATGCAACGTTTGAATCCGGTTCCGATACGCAATTGGGCTCAAAGATCTCCAGCGATCCGGGAGTGGGCGCTTCAGCCAGTTTCAGCAGTTTTTCCAGTTCGATCAGCACATCGGGCACCTATTATTTTTTAACAGTCGATTTGGCTTCAAGTACAAGTGGGTCGGTTCAGGGTGCTATCGTTAATAACGCCAGCCTGACCATATCAAGCGGCACGCTTTCCGGTACGATTTCCAATGCTGCACTCTCAAGCAGTTCGACCACGCTGCCGGTTGAATTATCTTCATTCAATGCAAATACTGAAGATAACACGGTTGTACTCCACTGGACAACTTGAACACTGTCGGCTTCATCATCGATCGCAAATCGGCAAATGAATCCGGCTGGCAGCAAATTGCCAGCTATCAGACAGACGAATCACTGGTATGCCTGAACAACCCCAGGTTGGTAATACCGAATACAGCTATACCGATCACACCACTGTTCCGGGTGAATCCTACACCTACCGCCTGTCCGATGTGGACGTACAGGGAAAGGTGACGGTGTTGCAGGAAATCGCTGTTTCCACGACTGAAATTAGCTCACTGTCAAACGCGGTTGTACCCGCGCGTACCGAACTGTTGCCAGCTTATCCCAATCCGTTCAATCCCGAAACTACGATCAGCTACCAGTTGGCCACCAATGCTGCAGTCAATATCGCCGTATTCAACATGGCCGGCCAGCAGGTGCGGACACTTGTGGTGAACGAAGCCAGACAAGCCGGGGCTTACCACGCATCCTGGGATGCCCGGACCAACACTGGTGAGATGGCGCCCAGCGGCGTGTACCTGATCGTACTACGCTCAGGCAGCGTGGTGCAATCACAGAAAGTAGTGTTGATGCTTTAAAAGTGAAACGTCAAAAGTCAAGCGAAAAGCAGAGCGCATGAAGCATGGTGCATAGCAAAAAATGAGAATGGAAAACGGAAGGTCAATACACAGTGATCAGCAAACAGTTAAATAAAAATTATCACGATAATCGTTCACTGATTACCGATTACCTTCAGTCTGCGTGCGAATATTAATGTTATCATTACCAACACATAATGGTAATTTATTTTTGAACAATCACTAAGGGTTTGTTTAGTTTCTTTGTTACATGATCACCAATCAGTAATTTTTATCATCCATAACAAGATGAATACTGCTGAAAAAATCAACCATACGGTTACAAGAATAATAAGTGATCACCTGGCATTGCATCAGCGAGTCGCTGCTGTGGTTACGGGCAACAACATGGCGCCACTTTTCCACAAAGGGGATCAAATCGTTGCAGAAGCGGCGCCCGTTACTGATATAGTACCAGGCGACATCATCATGTACCAGCACCGGGGTACCCATTGTACGCACCGTTTTGTAACGCGAATCAGTGAGTCGGTTGAAATCAGGATAGCGACAAAAGGCGATGGCTGGCGACATTTCGATGTGCCCATTCATCCGGACAAGCTGGTTGGCCGCGTATGTATGATCCATACGAAAACAGGCCAGATGAATCTGCAAGCCAAACGTGCCACACGAATTCAACATCTGCTCGGCAAATTATTGAGAATAGAATGGCAACTCATCCAGCAACGCCCGTCATGTGTGGCAAAAATCATTGTGCATTTATTTCATCCAATAAATGTGATATGCTCACATACTGAACGATTGATCATTTCCATATTCCAATATAACAAGATCAATACGGCAAAAACCGTAATCCAGGAATCCACACCATGAATTTTACACATGATCAACAATTTGTATTACAATACATAGGGCTTCACTTCTGTCCCGAATCGGACGATAAAATCGGGGAAATGTTGAATCGCCAACTCGAATGGCAGCGCATAAAATCATATGCGATTGAACAGGGGGTCGCTCCAGTGATGTACAAGCAGTTGAACCGGTTACAATCGGAATTCGCCTTCCCAGCGGATATTATCAACGAATTAAAATCTCACTATCTGAATGCTTTCGGACGGAATATTGCCGTATTTGAAGAACTGAAACGCGTTGTCTCATTGTTATCCAATGCAGGGATTGATGCAGTAGTATTAAAAAGACCGGCGCTAATTGAACAGGTATATCACGACTGCGGCGTACGTTGAGTAGGTGATCTGGACATTTTAATCGAAAAGAGCCGTATTTTTGATGCGAAGGATTGTTTGCTTGCAAACGATTACTATGAGTCGCATCCAACAGGCGCTGAAAAAATAGCTGATATTTCGCATCATCATCTTCCACATATTCTTAGTCCTCATAGTAATATTGAAATTGAATTACATTGGACAATCACTGAAAACAGACATATTTTAAACATTCTCATTGAAGACATGTGGGCACGCAAGCAGCCGCATATAATAGCTGGTTTACATACTTATGTTTTCCGCAGAAGATACAGTGCTTCACCTGGCAGTTCATCAATGCTACTCCCACGTCGCACGAATTACACTAAAGCGAATTTACAATTTTGCCGCCTTCATTCATGAGCATTCAGAGCAGATAGATTGGGAATGTATTGTGGAACGCAGTCAACACTACCGAATAGCAACACCGGTGATGACAGCACTGCGGCTCTGTGAACAACTTTATTCAATTCATGCTCAGCGATATGTAATAGAACAACTCCTTCCAGCTTATAGTGGTCAACAAATGGAGATGTTAACTTATTTCAGTGAGCACAACAGCAGCAAATCATCCGGCTATTTGTTTTTGATTCCGGGATTTATGAACGAAGTAAGCTATTTGCTTGCCCGTGTTTTTCCACCCCGCAATTTTTAAGAACCCGCTATAAACTTTCACCTAAAAGTAACCTGGTGTATCTGTTCTATTTTATTCGGCCGTTTCATCTTATTGTTGATCATGGCGTTCAATTTTGCTGTATGTTAGCGACACGTCTGCAACGAAGGACAAATGAGAAGCCGGGTAATTCATTAATCGACATACCACAGTTAGTCAACGAATAGCGTTCACTAATCAGTATTGCGTTAAACTGCCATCGATTTTCGCTTTTTTGACGGCTATCCGAAATACTAATAAACTAAATGGCATCATGATAAAGGAGAAAACCACCAACGCGGTGATTGTGGGCAGCAGTTGGGGGAAGGAATAGCCGCGCAGCAACGCCATGCGCATACCTTCAAGCGCCGGGGTGACCGGGAGCAACCAGGATAATTTTTGCAGCCATGGAGGCAATACTGAAATCGGGTAGTAGACGCCGCCAATCAGCCATGATAACGCAGTGATACCCCAGGCTATCGGATCGCCTTTTTTGAACACCATAATAAAACTCGCCGAAATAATACCAATACAGCTCAACGAGACAATTGTCAGCAGCAGAATGAACAGCGCACCGGGATAATTTGCATTGGACAAATCAACATGAAAGATCAGCGCCCCCATCAACAGGTACACCACGATTCGGAACGATGTAAACAGAAATTTGTAAATTGATGAAGACAGAATTATTGTACTTAACCGGGCCTGAGAAATCAGCAATATTTCCATAATGCCCATCATTTGCGTTTCGCGGATGGCTTCACTGAATCCACTCAGTGAAACAAGCATGTAGTGCGAAAACGCGAGCCCGATCAGCACAAATGCCAAATAATTACCACCATACGGTTCCAAATAGCTGCTGGCATTCTGATCCACTAATTTGGACAGGAAATAAAAACTCAGCGTGGCGAAGAATATCCCGAAAATCTGAATCATGAAATGAAAGCGATAACTTATCTCGTTGTAAAAATCTTTTTTCAGGAACGCCAGCGGTATTTGCAGTCGATGCATCATCACGAATCCCCAATAAAAGTTCGGTAAATATCCTGCAAGGTCGGTACCTGTGCATAACAACTCACAACGCTTCCATCCCACTCAACGACCTGCCTGATGATTTCAGATGCATTGTGGGGCATCATATTGAATTCAAATGCCAATATCGAATTCGTTTCCGGTCGCTGCCGGAGATAACCAGGCAGAGCTACGATTTTTGCCGGTAAATCCGGGTGTGGATTGGTTAACTTAATGACGTAAGTCGAGTCACATTTGGACTGAGTTAAAATTTCCGGCATCGTCCCAAACGCCTGAATTTTCCCTTTATGCAGCAGGATAATGCGATGATTCAACGCCTCAGCTTCCTGCAAATTATGGGTGGCAAGCAACACGGTTTTCCCGTGCTTCGCTACAATTTCGTACTTGATTAATTCCTGTAAATTGTGGGCTGCATTGGGATCAAGACTTTTCGAAGGCTCATCCATGAAAATGATATCCGGATCATGCATCAGTCCGCGGACAATCGCCAGCTTTTGCCGCATCCCCGACGAATAGCCTTTAAATCGCTGATCAATTGCCTCGCTCAGGCCAATCCATTCTACCAGCTCATCGATACGACGATTGATACGCTCGGTCGGCAATTTATAAAGCGATGCGAAGAATTGCAAATTGCGTCGCCCGCTTAAACGCCAGTAAAAGCTACGCTCATCGCATATCACATAGCCAATTTGCCGCCGGTGCTGCACGTCATTCCGGGTGACATTAAAACCATTTACAAAGGCATAACCGGATGTTGGCCAAATCAGTGAGCACAGCGTTTTAATAAGCGTCGACTTTCCGGCGCCATTTTCGCCCAGAAGGCACAACAATTCGCCGTGGGGCAGGTCGAAACTGACGTTGTCCAGCGCGGTGACGTACAGTTTTTGAAATGGCTGTAAAAAATATTCCGCATTGGATTTTTGTTTGAGGAATTTTTTGGTGAGACCAATAACTCTGATTGCATGTTCCATAGGTTGATTCACATTTTATTCGTTGCTGTGCAATTATGAAATGTTCAGAATTTATAAGTTATCTGATTTCATATAGTTCCGCTTATCTCTGGCGGAACAGGCATCGATTGTTTGCAAAATTACAGCCTGTCAAAAATAAATCCTATTTTCTCATCCTATCCACCAACAACTCTGTTTCCCCCTCACTTCGGGCAATCACCACTGTACCGCAGGAATCGCTGAATACATTGACCATCGTACGGCACATATCCAGCGGGCGATCCACTGCCAAGATTAATGCGACGCCCTCAAGCGGTAACCCGACAGCTTTCAGAATAATGGTAATCATCACCAAACCGGCGGAAGGAATACCAGCCGCACCAACGGATGCTAATAATGCGGTAATGACGACGATCATTTGCTGGGAAAATGTCAAATGAATCCCATAGGCCTGTGCGATGAACATGGCAGCCACACATTCATACAATGCCGTGCCATCCATATTAACGGTAGCGCCCAATGGCAGTACAAAACTAACCACCCGGTTGGATACTCCGGCATTTTTTTCCGCACATTCCATTGTTAACGGAAGTGTGGCGGATGATGAACTGGTGGAAAATGCTGTTAGCAAGGCGGGCGCCATCGCACGGTAATGCCGCCACGGATTGACCTTCCCGACAAATCTCAATATTAGCGGCAGGGAAATTCCAAAATGAATAATCAATGCGCCCAACACGCAAAAAAAATAGACAGCCAGCGGGCGAAACACATCGAATCCGGTGGTGGCGACGATTTTGGCAATCAGACCGAACACCCCGATCGGGGCAAACTTCATCACAAAATCGGTGATGCGCATCATTACATCGAATACAGCCTGCCAAAACGTATCGAGACTGTCGCGATGTTTATCGGGTAATTGTGTAACAAAATAACCAAACAACAGGCAGAAAAATATAATCGGCAGGATGTCACCATTGGCAGCGGAATGAACCGGATTTATCGGAATCATACGTTTAAATATATCAACCAGCGATCCCGCGCCCTGATCACCCAGGTCATCTTCGATGGCGCTGGTATTAGCCGTTAACCCAAGTTTATCTTTAACAGGATGGCCGTGTGAATCAATCCCGGGGGTGAGCAAATTGACGAGCATCAGACCGGTGAGAATTGCAATCAGGCTGGTGCTGATATAATAAACGAACGTTTTACCACCCATGCGGCCGAGCGACCCCGACCTTCCGACGCCAGTTACGCCAGTAATTATCGAAGACGTAATCAGTGGCACGATAATCATTTTCAACGCCCGCAGGAACAACACTCCTAAAAAATCAAATACGCTATAAAACGTAAACGCGCCGAAAAATGAACCATCGGTACCGGCAGTCATACCGGCAACAAGTCCCAACCCCAATGCGATAAATATTTGCCAGTGGAGTTCCAGTGTAACTAACTTTTTGAGAACACGCAAAACTTTCATCCCGTACCCCGCTATTTCTGCTCAAAGATGTCATCCTTCAAGCCAGTATTGATTTTGTATTTCTTAAATTCAACAACCAGTGTGCCTTCTTTCGGTTTTTCTTCATTTGGAGTACCATCATCTCCGGGAACCTTCATAAGTTCTGAATTTCCTCGAAAACGGATTGCCGGCATGACAACACGCACGTACGTCGGTAGCCAATACTTCTTATCAATTAATTGATTCGTGAATCGAGCAGTTGCTTTGCGGCCATCCCAGGCGATGGTATACACTTTTTCAACCGTCCAATGTTCTGGCGAAATCCACAGGGTAAGTTTTCGTACCTGGCTTTCTTCGCTTTTGGGGATTAATTCAACCGGGATAACAGTCTTTCCGCCCAGTGTATCTTCAGGTTGCTCCACCATAAAATACAAGGAATCTTGCCACATATTGGGATTCAGAAAAAGTCCCTGTCTGGGCAACATGGAAAAACCATCGGATTCCACATGAAATTTATCGGGCTGCTTAAAATAAACTTTTACATCCATCGGCGGGATTTGAATATCCGGCATATCCAGTACGGCTTGAATTTCTACTGTATAGTCCCGGAGGGACATCATTTGTTCGCGAACATGCGTCATGATTTGCTCAGCCGTTGGTTTCTGCGCCAGCACCGCATCTACTAAACCAAACAGCATGACCGTAAGTAGAAAAGCAGAGCGCATAGAGCATAGCGGATGGCGTCGTTTTTTGCTGTGCGCCATGTACTCAGCGCTCCGCCAAAGGGCAGTTACTTTCGAAGAATTGTTCGTATGTTTGCTCATATCATAATATCCCGTCGATTAAAGATGATCCAGCCTGCTCCTAAAAACAGTAGGATATAAACAAGCATCATGCCTGCGTTATAGAAAATATCATTATAGGGAATCGGCTGCATGAATGCGGCCTGCCAAATTTTCGTATACGATGTAAAAAAGAAAGGACTAATGGAATTGAAAAATGGAATGGTCGTCTCCGTGACTATAAGCGAAACAATCATCACCGCCATAGTGCCGATAATCGGGCCGATGGCATTTTCTACCAGCACGGATAACAACAATGAAAGCGCGGCAATCGTCATCATTGCCAGCATGGCCAACGGATACGCCAACAGAAATGCAATAATCGCCTGTTGCTGTGTAAGAATGCGCAATCCCATACCGAACACCAGCATTTCACCGCGGCCAAATAGCAACAGTCCCCCGCCAAGACTGCCGACAGCGAGAAATAACACAAGCACAATGCTATAGATAAACGCCGTAACAACTTTCGCAATATAAATGTGACGACGGGCAGGCGGACGAATCATGATCATTCGGAGCGTGCCTTCTGTGGCTTCACCGGCAAATTGATCACCGGCTACCAGCGCAATCAGAATCGGGATATGGAACAACAGCGTCATCATCACGAGATGGGCGACAAAGAAGGCATTCAGCGGATTTCCTGTTATAAAGAAATCTTTGGCAAACCAGCGCTGCGCCATCATAAAGCTGTCTTTATCCAGCAAGATTCCAAGATCAACGAGTACCAATCCGCACAGAATAGCTGCGAAGCTGATGTACGTCCGCATCTTTCGAAAGGTTTTAATGCATTCCAGATAAATCAGTGTTCCCATGTGTCGTCTCAACCATTGATAAAAAGTAATCTTCCAGTGAAACATCCGAATGAATTGCCGAAACGCGAACACCGGCATTTACCAACGCAGCATTCATATCCGGGATGTATTGATGTGGCAACGATATCCGCAACCCGTTAGCTTCTTCGGCTACTGACTGAAGCCAGGGTAAAGCGGACAGCGCCTGTTTTGCAACATTTTTTTTGTCGACAATGACATGTAAAGTGCCATCCCGTTGGGAAAGCAATGTCCGCACATCCCCCTGCACGATCAATTTACCATGATTGATAATGGCCATTCGATTGCAGATTTGCTCAACTTCGTGGAGCAAGTGTGATGAAAGCATCACGGTTATGCCTTCGGAAGACAGCCGTTTGATCAGCAGACGGATATCAATCATTCCCTGCGGATCGAGTCCGGTGGTGGGTTCATCAAGAATAATAAATTCGGGTTTGCCGAGCAGCGCCTGGGCAATGCCAAGCCGCTGCTTCATCCCCTGGGAATATGTCTTTACTTTAGATGAAGCACGATCTGACAAATCAACCAGTTTCAAAACGTCATCAATCGTATCGACAGCGTTTCCCCCCAGCATTTTAGCATGAATGTACAGATTTGTCCATGCCGGTAAATAACGATAGAAACTTGGTTTCTCCACCAGGGCGCCGATGCGCGATAATATATTCACCCGCTGTGCTTTTAATGATTGTCCAAAAATTTTTATATGCCCTTCTGTTGGCCGAATCAGACCAACAATCATGCGGATGGTAGTGCTTTTGCCAGCGCCATTGGGACCAAGAAATCCGAACACATCACCACGTTCGACGGTCATTGAGAGTTGATCAACTGCCACAAAAGCACCAAATCGTTTGCTGAGCTCGTGAATATCCAAAACGGTATTCGGTTGCGTTCTCACTTTTCGGCGACTCCCATTTGCAAGGGTTCCACCATCATCACGATAGCGCCTTTTTCGGAATAGGATTCGTGCTTTACGCCTCTTTTTACCAGAAATGCCTCACCTTTTTTCAGATGAATCGTTTCATGCTCAAAGTTCAGGTTCATTTCTCCTTTTAGAACCATAAACAGTTCGTCCTTATCATCGTGCTTGTGCCAATGGTATTTACCGCTTATTTTCACTAACCGAACCGTTGCGTTGTTTACATTAAAAATATCGTAGGCGACAAATGGTTCGGTTATCGTCGCCATCATTTTTTCAAGATCTATTTTGTTCATGGTTCACCCTCCTTGTTTACATTGCGATTCTTTCTCAATTCTGAAGGTCATCTTCATTTTCAGTATCACTCTCCGCCGCAATTTTTTCATCGTTCGGTTCGGCAAGTTCAGCCGTTCCCCCGGACTGATCATCGCCATTATCCGGGCCATCCCCTTCGGATTGGATATCACCATCACCAGGTTCATCATCTCCGGATTGCACGTTACCATCCCCGCCAGTTTTTTCAATGTCCAAACCTGGTAATAGTTCCTCCACCAACGGATGAATACCAAACCAGCGATCGACATCTTTCTCTTTTCCATATTGAATAATTAATCCTTCTCGCACAAGGAACAGAAAGTCTTCATCGAGTGGTTCGTCGTAATCCTGATTTGCCCGAATATGTTGCAATACAAAAATTCGCTCGTCAGTCAGTACACGTTTATATGTGCGCTGGATGCGTTCAATCACCTCTCCCAATAGCTCGCGTGTAATTTTTCCGTAAAACCATATCCAGGATTCCCACCAACGGTGCGTATTAGTGTATAAGACACAGCAGTGCCGTATAAGTCGTAACATTTCACTTGGAACACCACCGCTGTATATTATTATGTCGTCAATCAGTGCTGGTGATTCAAATACACGTTCATGAATCCGTTTTGTGATAATTCCATACAGTGCTTCATAGTCAGCTACACGTTGCTCTAGTACGCTTATATCGTCATTCAGCCGCCTGTTTTGCCGTTGCAATCGCTGCAGAAGTTTGGGACTGCTTTCACGTTTTAGCAGGATCTCGACATGGGATTGCACATCGCGATGAATCCCTAGTTGGCGTCGCATTAAATCAATACGGTTGAGATTTTCATAATTGTCGATCGCTTGACGCAAAACGTTTTTTTCACGTTCCAACTGCTTCATTTTTTTTAGAATATGCTGACGTTCTTTTTTGCTGGTAGTTATGTGCAATCGCTCACGTAATTGGGCCTCATCAAAATTGTATTTTTCAAAATGATGCTTCAGCGCGCCTGGTGAATGGAAATTATACTCCAACAAAAGATGTTTTAAATTATCAATTTCATCTGTCAGTTGCCTTATTTTCAGTCGAATCATCTGTCGCTGAATTTCGTTGACTCCATTGGAAATTTTATCATCATAATGTGTTCGATGCCGTAGACGTATATTAATTTGCTCGTGAAGAATTTTATCAATTGAAAACATACCGTCCTGCTCCGGGAGTGGAAACGGCTCGAATGGTGTTACATGATAAACACCAGCAAATTGTTCTTTTATTAATCCCCAATTTTCATGATATGTCAATGATAACGGACAGGTAATAATAGCATAGCATTTCGCCTTCATCACTAAACCGATCTCGTCCCGTAACAGCTTTAACGCGTCGTCCAGACTAAATCCATCGACATCAGTAATTATTATTAACACCTTTTTACGAAAGAAACGGTACTTGGCAACAATTTTATCTACCGCATCGGAGATTGATTTTATTACATCACCGGGGCCTGCAAGCTGCCCATCTTTTTTGCGAGAAAATTTTAGTGTATATTCACTATTGTCGCCAGCTGGTCCAAAAATGTTTTTATCAACCTTTTCTTTGGGGAACGGTCCACTTACTTCAAGCGTTGGTTCCCAGCCAAGCGAATGCGAAAGTAATAAATCAATGCCCGCTACTTCTTCAGCAAAACCTTCTTTCTGTGCAAAAACTTTAATCTGCTTTAAAATTGCGGAAATAATTTTTATTGCACTCGCCCCGGTATCGCTTCCAGATACGAAACCAACATGGAATCGTCGCTTTATCCAACCATCACTAGCAAATGACTTTAATTCGGTCGTTTTTCCTGCACCTTTGTGGCCGGTGATCAAAATTTTTGAGAAATCTTCCTCGTGCCGGAGATAGCCCTTAATTTTTTGGATATCGCTTCGTACTTCCGAACGCTGTACAAAAACGTGTCCCAATATTGTTTCAATCGAACGGCCGGGTTCAATGATATTTAGCGCTCGATGAATATTTCGTGCACGCCAGAAAAACTTCATTCGTACTCCGAATCCATATTGAATTGGCTCAACCAGCCAAAAATTAATAACCTACACCAATCATAATAAAATTTTCACAAAATTGCAAGGAATTTCATGGCAATGGCGTTAAAACATGGGTGTCGAGCGTTTAATTCTGACAAATATAGGTAGGATAATTTGGGGGACGATTTTATGAACAGTGACAACCACAAGATATTTTTTTCTTGAAGGCTCATTTATTTTTGAAATTATAAAAAACATCCCAGAGCAGGTTACAAATCAGAGCAAAGCCTACAAATATTATTATGTATCGCGTTCGAAAATGAAAATAATCCAGCCAAAAATACGATAGCACGATCAACGGCGAAAAAAAACCAATCCATTTTACAGCATGCCATTCAAACCATGCTTCGCCCCGGCAGCGTTTTGGCAGCCATCGGTCACGCACTGCATCCATGATCACAGTTATAATTATCGCAATTGGAATTATCCATAATATTATAATTTTTGTCATGGGTTATTTCCTCATATTTTTTAATGGTCGTTATACATTACGCAACTCAAAGGTTAATGGTTGCCTGGTAACTACTGAACGAGTCACCCGGTTGTAAATGTATAAAGCCATCATTATTTCACTATTTGCCGCTTAATTACCTAACCTGGATAAACCAGAATTAAAAAAATTAGACAGGATAACAGGATGAACAGGATTTCTTAGAGGAAGAGATTATACA
>JAFGDW010000207.1 GCA_016931935.1 Candidatus Zhuqueibacterota bacterium
TGTATAATCTCTTCCTCTAAGAAATCCTGTTCATCCTGTTATCCTGTCTAATTTTTTTAATTCTGGTTTATCCAGGTTAGGGAATAGCATATAAAAATGCGGTCTTCACATCCTTCGAAAAACCGGCGTTTTCATAAAAATGCAGCGTTGATACTTCCTTCGATCCCGTCATTAACATAACTTTATAACAACCGAATTCCTTTGCTTTATCAAAAGCCACATGCAATAATTTTGTTGCATGGCCTTGTTTCCGAAACGTTGATAAAGTAAACACATTCTCAACTACCGCGTACGGTCGCAAACCGCGGGTTAGATTGGGAATGATATTTAAAAAGCATGGGGCTACAAGTCGGCCATCAATTTCCTTTACAAAGATAAAATGTGTCGAACTTTCTAGAATATTATTGACGGCGTTTTGGAAATCCTCTGCTGAAATCAACGGATCATTTGGATGAAGTGCTATATAGAGAGCTTGAAGTTGTTGCGCATCCGTTGACAGCGCCAATCGTATCATTTTTTAATTTCCACAAATTACCAGTTCACCCGGCGTCGCGCTTGCTTTATTTCGCTGCGTTTGCGTTTCGCTTCAAGTCGCAGGTGTTTAGCTGCCCGTGACAATCCGCGCCGTGGTTTATGGATTTTTGGAGGAACCGCAACATCTTGTAATAATGCGATTAACCGTTCCAGGGCATCCTGTTTATTTTTTAGCTGCGAACGATACTTTTTTGCTTCGATAATTAATTCGTGTTCAGAATTAATTCGATTTCCGGCTTTTTCATGCAAGCGCTGAATTACATCTTCGGAGAGCCCAGCATTACGAATATCAAAGCGCAATTGCACAGCAGTTGAAACTTTGTTTACATGTTGTCCTCCCGGGCCGGATGAACGTATAAATTCATAGCTAATGGCTCGTCTATCAATACTCACCTGGGTTGTAATTTCGATTCGTTCAATCATATCTATATTTCATCAATCATGTGGACTTGTTAAAGAGATAAGCTAATCCCATTAATTCTATGTAGGATTGCATATGCATCGCCGATGCGCTCCATTCTTAACATTTATATTAATCCCCGCTTCACCGCTTCTTTTCTAACTGGCCCCCAAAATCCAATCGGACGGGACATTACATAATATTTGACAAGATGATCCATATTTTCCGGTTTAGTCGCGAACGTGATCGGCAAATAGATCAATGCATTTAAAACAATCAGCAGCCAGAATTGCATATAATCGGGTAATTCGGGAATCACGCCAAATTGCGGCAAAATCCACACCACGAGCCAGCTTAATCCCAGATTGGCAATCCATGAACTCAAATACCCCCAGCAATTAAACCGCCACCAAATAACTTGCAGAATATTGGGTAGCCATACTCCGGCAGCCATAATCCACAATGCAAAAATTAGCCAGGCAGTAATTTCTTCGCCAATAATCGTTCCAAAAATAAATGAACCAATCAGGATTATAAATGTTGAAATCCTTCCGACATTCACCAGTCGAGATTCACTAGCCCGGGGATTTACATAGTGATGATAAAAATCACGCGTCGCATACATTGCACCCAAATTTAGCTGTGTGGATACTGTGGACAGGTGAATCGCCAGAATGCCGGCGAACAAAAATCCCACCATGCCAATTGGCAGATATTCAAATCCAACCCGATACCAGGCCATCTCATACTCACCGCTGGACGCCAGGTGGGGATAGAGCACAAAAAATCCGATAATCGCCGCGGCCCAAATGGAATTTCGAATTAATACCAGCGCAGTGCCGGCCCAAATGCTATACGATGCATCACGTACAGTTTTTGCAGATTGAATTCGCTGCGCTTCGGAATACCAGTCAATGTTAGTTCCCATACCGAAACCACCAATCAGCGCAATAATTAACATGGTAACAAACCATGCGACAGGGAACTGACCTTTAAATGCACCAGTGAAGCTAAATGGATTGATACGCCAACTCTGCCCGTCGGGATGATTTTCATCAATTGCATTCCATGTCATTCCGTTATCATACGAAACATCAATATTTACCAGTTTTTTCGTTTTGCCGGCTGTCCAAACAATCGTATAATCAGTATCGGTGTACAACACATCACCGTCGCCGGGGAAAAGGATAGCAAGTGTTGTCGGTGCACTATTTTTCACCTGTGATTCAGTTTTTATCTCAACAGCCCGATATGCTGTGTCATCACTTTTGCCCGTTCGAATGATAAACGGAGCAGTGCTTACCACATAAGCTTTATCCGATTCCGGATCACTGATACGAATTTTCGCCTGAGTACTATCCGCTATTGTCGTCGGCACAGTCCATTCACACGTACTATTATATGATTTTAGTTTGGATATAATTTCATCCGGGCCGCCGGCTGCCAGTACACCCCAAATCGACACGATAAAAATAACTAGCAAAGCAATCACGCCCTGCTGAAAATCTGCCATTACAACGCCCCAATAGCCGGACATTAGCACGTATACGGCGCCAATTGATGTGAATATAACAAGCCCCATCCACAAATCCCAGCCGAACAAGTAACTGCACAATTTGCCCATTGCGATTCCAACCCAACCGAGTATAAACATGTTCATAAAGACCTGCCAGCCTGCGACCCAACCGCGCAGCATTTCTGCTCCCAAACCACCAAAACGTAAACTCTGCCACTCCGCCTGGCTATAGGCAAGTGAACGGCGAAAAATTCGCGTGGATACAAATGCACTGATAGCGCACCATGCAGCGAAAAATGCATACCAAAGACCAGCAAATCCATATTTGTAAACCACACCGGCAACCCAAATCGGCGTGTCTGTTGCTGTATGGGTTGCGTAAACGGACGAAGCCGGTAGCCACCAGGGCAAGCCACGTCCGGCAAGAAAGAAATCAGATTGAGACCGTTTTCCCAAACGGTAGAATATTGCGCCACAAGCCACCATCAACGCAACGAATAAAATTAGCCAGAGCCAATCCAGAAACGCAAAGGTTATCATTAAGACTCTCCCGGGGACATTAAAATTGAATTCAGTCTGAGTTTTGACTTTTCATAAAATGTCGAATTAAAAGCCATGTGACAAAAAATGAGATACCAAAAATGACTGCGGGAATTATCACACCCAAAATTGGAGCACCGATCCGGGTTGAGGCGATGATAAATTGAATCATTGCGAACTCCCTTCGCTTTGAGGCTTTTTAACTGCTTGATTTCGCTTATAATAAATGTACGCAAAAATCATCCCGGCCAATGAAGCAGCGTAAGCAATTGACATTCCGATGACCACAGCAAATGCTTTGTTCATTGCTTTTCCTCCCATTTTTGAATATCTTCCAGTTGCTGCAAATAATCCTTCTGTTTTTTTTCATATTCCGTGGAAATCATGCGCAGCTTTGGATCGATTACCCAATACATAAGCATGGTAACAAGAATACCAACTCCAAGAATAACGAAACCGGTAGGCAGTAATAAAAAAGACAGGGCGCTGCCTACGGTTAATGTAATATAGGCAAGCACTGAAAGCACGATAGCAATCCAGTCTTCACGACACCACTCATCCGCATCCTTTGCAGTCCACTGACGACGGATTAGACTCATAATGTCACTCCTTCCTTAAATCCGATAGTTATGATTATGTTGCAATTTATTAAAAAAATTTCACATAGTCAATGGATAAAATGCGCTATTTTTGGATGCCCATCCAACGAAGTCGAAGAAAAACGTGGGACCGTCACGTTGAGTGTGGAACGGTGGGAATTTTTGTAACCTTAGTGAAAGCATCTATTCGATCAGGGGAAGAGTTGGGATCATCATATAAGTATTGCATTTCAATAAATATATTACTATTATTCAAAACAAACCGACAAGATAATTGATGGTTCAAAATTCCGATCCATGAAACCAGGAAGAAAATATGAAAAACTTACTCATCCCATTCATTTTGTTGATCAGTGTATTTTCTCTAGCTGCTCAAACGCCTTCATCCGATCTCGACATCATTCGCTCAATTGCCGACAATGTACTGAATAATACCACGCGCACAATTATCGACCCCGCGGATGGCAGCACGTATACCAGTTCAAAAAACCTTCCGCGCGACAAACAATTTAAACTCAACAATCCGTACATCGAATGGAAATACTGGAACGGTGTGCTCAACCTCGCCATGCTAGATTTATATAAACTCACCGGCGATGAAAAGTACAAGCAACAGGTTGTTGATAACTACCAATTCGTGTTCGATAATCTTGATTTTTTCAAGGCACTTTACGAAGCTGGCATTAAAGAAACGGGGATGGATCAATTCTTCCAGATGCAAATGCTCGACCACTGCGGTTCGATGGGCACAGGCCTGATTGAAGTATACCGGATCGATAAAAAGCAAGCGTACAGGACGTATCTCGATAAAGTCGCCGATTACATTATGCATAAAGAGCACCGCCTGGACGACGGCACTCTGGCGCGCACCGGTCCATATAACATGACGGTCTGGCTCGATGATCTGTACATGGGCATTCCATTTCTCGCTCATTATGGAAAGTTGACTAATGATCCCCAATACTTTGATTTTGCCGCCAAACAGGTCAAGCAATACAATAAATACCTGTACGACAAAAACACGGGATTGTATTTTCACTGTTATTTCAGCAACACCAATGAAAACGGCGTCGCTCGTTGGGGCCGGGCCAATGGCTGGAGTATGATTGGCCAGCTTCATCTGCTCGAAATGCTACCAATCGATCATCCGGATCGCGATACGTTGCTGGCAATCTACCGGCAACAAGTCGTCGGACTGGCGCGCTACCAGAGTGAGTCCGGTCTGTGGCATCAGATTCTCGACAAGCCGGATTCGTATCTGGAAACATCGTGTTCAGCCATGTTCACTTATGCCGTGGCCAAAGCCGTTAATGAAGGCTGGCTTGATGACACCTTCAGTACGATAGCCCTCGCCGGTTGGGACGGACTGAAAACGAAAATCCGGCCAGATGGTCAGGTAGATGACATTTGTGTCGGTACCTGGATTAAGAACGATCTGGTGTTTTATTACAAACGCCCCACGCAGCTCAACGATATTCATGGATTGGGTGTGGTGATTTCGGCGGGAATTGAGGTGATGCGGATGAAGGAGAAATTGGAATAAATACTTCAATCCTTTATGCTGCTATAAAAATATAAAATTCTTATCCGAAATACTTTTAGCAGACATCCCACAAGTATGCAGAGCTTTTTCAATTATTGTTTCTGCGTACTCAGCACACTGCGAATTGATTGAATTGTATGTATGTGAAACCACGATCAATTCATAAATAAGACAATAAAAATCATCAATACAACGTTCACCCCCCATTGCCAAACAAAGTCAATTGAACATCATTTTAAGGACGAAAATTAGGTAACGTAGCCAAGAGATGCAAATTCTTTGCATTTGGTGTCATCCCTGCGAATGCCGTGTCCAGTTTCATTATTATTTTTTAAAGGTTGGACAGACTGGGCGTCTCAAAGAAGTCCTGTTGGTGGTGATCCCCTGTATCTGTGCACAGAGATTCCTGCATCACAGTTATTGACAGCAGTTTGGATTTAGCAAGAGTTGTGCAAGTTGTGTAATTCCATCCTTTATTATGTTTATTGTTAGCTTCCTATACACCGACAACGTTATTAATGCTTTGTCAAAAATTGTAAATTGAAAAGTGTGTCAATTCTTTTCATTGCTATTAATCGATTTTATTTATTATATTAACGGGTTAAAATTGGAATGCAATGGAATACCGCCTGGTGAACAAAAACAGGCCAGATGGCCCGATGAGTTCGCGTTTAAGCCGAGATTAATTATAATTCTCCTCTTATATTCCGCACCTTAACGGATATTCATGCATCTAACTTTAGGCGGCGTTGCAAATTGAAATTATTTGTACGCCCATCCTTTATTTGAAATTTATCATTTATTATAAAATCAAACGGATTTGATTTCATTTTGTTGATAGCCTGATGAATTTCATTCGTTATCTATACTTATCATACGTTAAATCGCGATTGGTAAATTACTACCACAATGAGATTTTTTATCTTCGAAATAAATTTCTCCGGAGGAATCCATGCTCAATAAAAAAACATCCCTTATTGCTGTTCTACTTATTTTAATTATCGGATTTTCTTTCAAAACCATTTTGAGTAATAAAAAGGAGCCGATGAAACGTCGACCCATGAAATCTCAGCAAAAATCAATTCCAATTCTGACTGTGAAAAATGATGACGTTCAGCTTGACTTTGAAATCAGCGGCCATTTATCGGCATTTGATGAAGTGGAAATTTATGCTGAAGTATCGGGTATTCTTCTCAACATGATGCAACGGTTCAAAGCGGGCACCCATTATCGGTTTGGTGAACTGATGATTCATATTGATGATGCCGTATACAAAAATACCGTGCTGGCACAAAAGTCCAGCCTGATGAATCAACTGACATTGCTGCTTCCGGACCTATCCATCGATTTCCCGAAAAGCGCGGAAAACTGGCGCAACTATCTGGCTGAATTCGATCTTGAAAAACCACTCAATCCGTTGCCCGAGCCCGTTAGTGACAAGGAACGCTATTATATCGCATCGCGGAATATCTTCAATCAATACTATTCCATCAAAGCCATGGAAGCAACGCTGGACAAATACCAAATCCGGGCGCCGTTTGACGGTGTCGTCACCGCCGCCGAGATCAATCCGGGAACACTGGTTCGGGTGGGTCAAAAAATTGGCGAATTTGTCAATACCGATACGTATGAATTAGAGGCAGCGGCAGGCATTCATGATGTACAGCATTTGCAAACCGGATTAAAAGTAACATTGACTTCAAATGAAATAAACGGCGAATTTGAAGGAGTTATTCAGCGGATCAACGCGGTTATCGATCCAACATCACAGACGGTAAAAGTTTATATTACAACGCGAGATAAGCGTCTGCGAGCCGGAATGTATTGTACGGCACATGTAACATCCCAACCAATCAGCAACGCATTCCGGATTGCCCGGAATCTTCGTGTCGGGGAAAACCATGTGTTTGCCGTGAAGGATTCTGCGCTGGTGCTAAAGCCGATCGAAATCGTCGGCAGTGATGATCGCCAATTAATTGTCCGCGGGCTGGCCGATGGGACTCATCTTATCGGTGAACCAATTCCCGGAGCTGTAACTGGAATGAAAATCAACTAAACTTTTTACAAGGTATAAAATGCGAAATATTATCCGACGATTTATAAAATATCCGGTATTGGGAAACGTTATTCTGCTGACAATTTTTCTGTTCGGGTACTTTGGTTTTAAAAGTTTAAAAACAACCTTCTTTCCGGAGATACCCAGCCGGATTATTATGATTCAGGCTGCCTATCCCGGCGCATCGCCCGAGGAAATAGAGGAAGCAATCGTCCTGAAAATTGAAGACAATCTCAAAGGCGTTACCGGGATCGAGCGGACGACATCCGTTTCCAACGAAAATGCCTGCAATATTGTGGTTGAGGTGCTCACCGGTTTCGACATCGATGTGGTGCTTCAGGATGTAAAGAATGCCGTCAACAAAGTCAGTTCGTTTCCGGTCGGGATGGAACGGCTTACCATTTACAAGCAGGAGATGCGGAATTTCGCCATTGATTTTGTCATTCACGGGGATGTGGATCTGGGCACACTCAAAAAGTACGCTCGACGTACCGAGCGCGATTTGTTGGCGATTGATGGTATTTCCAAAGTGACGATCAGCGGTTTTCCCGATGAGGAAATTGAGATCAGTTTTCGTGAGGCTGATTTACGAGCGTATGGTTTATCCTTTCAGGAAGTCGCAAACGCCGTTAGCAAAGCCAATGTAAAAATGACCGGCGGTACTATCAAAGGGAAAAAGGAAGAACTGCTTATTCGAGCAAATGTAAAAGGCTATTATGCGCAGGAGCTGGAAAATCATGTTGTAAGAACCACTACAGATGGCACCATTATTCGGGTGAAAGATGTCGCCGATGTGCACGACCGATGGTCAGAAAATCCCAATCGTGTTTATTATAACGGCAAAGCGGCTGTGCGTGTTATGCTGCAAAATCTGAATCAGGAAGATCTATTTTTCATGACCAAAAAGGTCAAGGAATACATTGATCAATTCAACGAAAAACACACGGACGTTCAGGCATCGGTGGTGCGTGATGGTGCAGAAATAATCCAGGACCGAATTGATATTCTTACCTCAAACGGTATTCTGGGAATGATATTGGTCCTGATGTTTCTGGCCCTGACGCTTAACCTGCGCCTGGCGTTTTGGGTGGCGATTTCCATTCCGATCTCATTCGCCGGTATGTTCATGATTGCGCCCCTGTACGGCTTAACCATCAACGTTATGTCGCTCATGGCGATGATTCTGGTGCTGGGTATTCTCGTGGATGATGGGATTGTGATTGGAGAAAATATTTATCAACACCATGAAAATGGAGAAAAACCGATCGAAGCGGCGGTTAATGGTACGCTGGAAGTGTTGCCATCAGTCATTTCATCTATCCTTACGACGGTCGTCATTTTCATGACATTTTTCTTTCTGGAAGGCGGCCTGGGTGATCGATCGAAGGATTTAGCATTTGTCGTTATTTCGACATTATTGGTATCCCTTGTTGAAGCAACCTTCATTTTGCCTGCGCATGTGGCGCATTCCAAAGCATTACGTGTCACTGTTGCGCAAAAAAGCCGGTTTGAGCAGTGGACCGACAGAATATTAAAACGTGTGCGTGATAAAATCTACGCTCCAACATTGAAATTCTGCATTCACAATCCTGTTGTTGCCGTGTCAATCCCGGTTGCACTATTCCTGATTACAATCGGCGCGGTAAAGGGCAGTATCATAAAAACCACTTTTTTCCCGTACATTGAACATCGTAGTGTCGATGTAACACTGGAACTGCCGGCAGGCACACCGGTCAGCTTAACCGACAGTTTATTGGCTGTTATGGAAGAAAAGGTGTGGAAGGTAAACGACGTTTACAAACAACAATACCCGGATAAAGACGATTTAATCATTGCCATGGCCCGGCAGATCGGCCCGGGCACGCATCAGGGAAGTATTTCCGCCACACTCATTGGCAGTGAAAAGCGGGAATGGTCGGCCCAGGACGCGACAAACTATATCCGGCAGGTAATCGGATTCGTCCGAATGGCTGAGAAATTGGAAATTGGTGGCGGCGGCAGTTGGGGAAAACCGATTTCCATCGCCCTGGCCAGCAATAATCTTGAGCAATTACGTGCTGCCAAACAGGAGTTAAAAAATGAACTACGTGAAGTTAGCAAATTAAAAGATGTCGTGGATGACGATCCTCCCGGTTTGCGTGAAGTAAATATCCGGCTGAAGGAGAAGGCATTCGCGCTCGGTTTAACCACCGCCGATGTGATGCAACAGGTTCGCAGTGGATTTTTTGGTGGCGAAGCGCAACGTCTGCTTCGGGGCATTGATGAAGTAAAAATCTGGGTGCGCTATAAACAGGAAGACCGCTCGTCGGTTCATGATCTCGAAAAAATGCGCATTCGCCTGGCAAACGGACGGGAATATCCATTGCGGGAAATTGCCGACTTCACGATAGAGCGCGGCATCATGTCGGTCAATCACATCAATGGTCAGCGTGTGATTACCGTTGAAGCTGACGTCGCCGATCCCAAAGAATCGGTGCCGGACATTCTGGCCGATATTCGTTCGGAAATTTTACCGGCAATCATTCAAAAATACCCGGACATCCATTTCGATTTCGAGGGACAAAGCCGGGAAAATGCCAAAACCGTCCGGGCAATGAAGCGTATTCTACCGGCAGTGCTTATTACCATGTTGTTCATTGTCGTCCTTACATTTCGTTCATTTGCCCAGGCGCTCATTGTTTTTATTCTTATTCCATTCAGCATGATTGGTGTGTTATGGGGGCACTTCATACAGGGATATATTGTCAGCATGCTATCGCTGTTTGGCACCATAGCATTGGCTGGAATTGTTGTGAATGACTCACTTGTGTTTGTCAGCGCTATGAACCGGTTATTAAAAAGTGGGATGGAATTTAAAGCAGCCTTGTTCGAAGCCGGGGTCAGCCGGTTCAGACCCGTATTGTTGACTTCAATCACTACAATCGGCGGGTTGGGGCCGCTTATTTTTGAACCCAGCCGTCAGGCACAATTCCTGTCGCCAATGGCCATTTCTGTTGCTTATGGATTATTTTTTGGCACAATGCTAACACTACTCATGCTTCCATCGCTATTGGTTTTATTCAACACAATAAAAGTTTATCTGTTTTGGCTAGTACAAGGGAAACGACCATCAGCCACATCAGTAGAAAGTGCAGTACGCGAGGAATTGTTTGCAAAGAAGTACTAAGTAATATCGATAACGTACAGTAATTTTGCAGGACATAATATGAAATTCAAATATGCTTCGGTTTTATTAATTCCATTATTCTCTGTTGGAACGCAGTCATTCTCCCAGGAATTACTCACCCTGAACGATGCCATCGGCATTGCATTGAACCAGAATCCCTGGATTCAGGTATCACGGAATACTGCTGAAATTACTCAGAATAACGCTCACATCGGAAACGCTGGCATGTTGCCGCAAGTTAATCTGTCATCGGGTGTGAATTATAGTGATAATGAGACGGACACAAATTCCGGACTTGTCAACTCAACATCTTCAATAACAACTGCAGCAATTTCCGCAAGCATGACTGTGTTCAATGGCTTCGGCAACCTGTTCACATTTCGCAAATTGAAATCTGCTGCCGATATTGGCGAACTGACTGCCCGGAACAATATTGAAAATGAATTGCTAAATGTAATTTTCGCCTTCTATGGTGTTGCCCGCGCCGATGAACAGCAAAAAATAGCACAGGAATCGGTAACCATTTCCAGCGAACGGTATGAACGTGTGAAAAAACGTGGCGCTTTCGGTCAGGCAAATAAAATTGCCATCCTGAACGCAGAGGTCGATTTAAGTGCTGACAGCATATCCTACTATAATGCTGAACTGGCTTACAGCGAAGCACATCGGAATTTGAATACCCTACTTAACCATAATATTGATCAAGAATATACAATTGATGATCAAACCGTGTTCACACAAGAGTACAAATTGGAATATTTGCAACAAAAGGCATTTCAACAAAATGCGGGCTACCGGATTTATGTGAACAACGTAAAACAATCAACGTATGATTTGCGCATCGCCCAGGCGGGCTATTTGCCCAAATTAAGCGTGAGTTCATCATATGGTTATTCCCAAAATAATGATGATTTTGCCGTTCGTCTTGATGCACCCACACGTGGACTCACCGCCAGCGCCACGCTGAGCCTGAATTTATTCGATGGATTCCAGCGTCGTAGCAAGCGCCAAAATGCCCAATTGTCAATCGAAAACCAAAAATTACTGTTGCAAGATGCGCGATTAGCGCTGGAACAAGAATTAAAAAATACTTTTGCATCATATGAAAACAGCCGTTACATATTAGCCGTCCAGCAGCGAAATTTGGAAAGCGCCCAATTGAATTTCGAACGCACTCGGGAGCTGTACGAACTCGGACAGGTGACATCCACCCAATTCCGCGAAGCGCAGTTAAATTTGATTCGGGCGAAAAACAACATTTCCAATGCCCGGTTTGACGCGAAGTTATACGAATATGAATTATTGAAATTAAGTGGTGAGTTGGTGCAGGAGAACGTAACTTCAAACAAATAATTTAAAAAAATGCCACGCACTTTCAGAATGCGTGGCATATGATATCTCAAACAGATTATAACTCGAATATCAATTACTCAAATCATAAATAATGGACAATCGATGGGTGATATTATTTGCATAACCACTGATAAAATGCGGTCCATCGAATAATACGCCTTCATTCAGCGATGCATCAAGCGCAAACGATCCCAATTTAATACCAAGTCCGAACGATACATTGAAAACATTCATGTAATCCGAACTTTCCGCTTTTGTTCCGCCTTCAGGCTTAACTTCGTTGGATTCGCTCTGATAAAGCTGTTGTGCACCAATGCGTCCCACCAACCAGGGCTTTACAGTCGATTCGATACCCAAATACAATCCCGGCATTGTCGTTGTTTTGTCGATGGATTCGCCCACATTTTTCTGATCCGACGTAGTTTTATCCATACCAAAAACTTCAAGTGCCAGCACGGCAATATTATTTTTGTTCAGCTTATAATTTGCAGCAATGGCGAACTTCATATTCATTTGCTTATAATCGATTTCGGTTTTATCCGCGCCTGAACCCGGATCATATTCACGGGCACCGCTGCCATAATAAAACATACCGAATGGAACGAGTTGCATGGTCGATGTTTGTTGTATGAAATAGCGGCCGTCCAAACCAATCGCAAAGCCACCAAGATGATCTTTCTCCTGGCCTTCTTTCCATGTAATACTGGGGAGCTCAACTTTCAATCCGGCATCCATCATTTCATTGGAAATACCAGCGCCAATCCCGATGTGTCGCGCCGATTCTTCTTCTTTATCAGCACCGGTATCATCGCTCCAGCGGTCGGTTGCAAATGAAAATAACAATCCCAGATCATAGTCCGTTAATTTTCGACCAAAGAAGAGCGTTGCAGATCGATCGAGAGTTAAATGCGGCGTAATATCTGAAACCAGGTCAGCAGGCATATTAATTGGTTGATTCAGATAAATTCCATAAATATCGCCGGAAGCGCCAAACGGCAAGTGGGCACCAACCGAATATGAATTATCTGTATTTTTTACTCGTAATTCCGAAACAACCTGGTTTGAATATTTATTAATCGTCCCCGGAAAGTAGAAAATATTTGAATTATCCTGAATAAAGTAGCCGACGCCTCCCATCGTTTGGACCCGGGTTTCCGTAGCGAATGCGGATGGCATAAAAGAAGCAATTACAAGAGCAACAAATAGAATGGTAAACACCAATTTCTGACGCATGTGGTAATCCTCCTTGAATATTAGGTTAAATATTTACACTATAATATTAAATAGTTAAATGATTATGTACATATTTCAGCTATAATGGTCGGCTCGGCTTGAATGCACGCTGTAAGAAGACGATCAAAGATTTTGTCCAAA
>JAFGDW010000208.1 GCA_016931935.1 Candidatus Zhuqueibacterota bacterium
ATCATCGCTACCTTAGCTGATGGAATCAATAATCCATCAACATCAGCAGGTAATACGATAACTTCTTTTATAGTGCTTATATTATTAGTATCAAGATATCTGACAATACCTTTTATATGATATTCTCGGCCACATCCTGCTAAACTTAGATTTAATAACACCAACAATACTAAAAGGCTAAAATTTAATCTATTGATCATTTATATTGCCTTCTCAAAAAAATTACCGAAATAAAAAATCCCACCACAATAATCAAGCCTAATGCGGTAGGCAGAATACCATCTGAAGTAATCAAATTACCAATTAAACAACCGATAAAAGAAACGGTGCACACTATGGGGAAACGGCGATTCCTTGTGGTGGAGCAGAACACATGAATTAATAAAGTTTAAATTATGCTCATTCATATAGGTTTTCAAGGCATCGTCCAGGGTGTTGTATTGAAACCAGAAATCGGTGATGCCCTGCTGTTCGCAGTCACGTACAACCTGGTGCGATATGGTGGGATTGGTGATAATTACCGCGCCATCGATCGGTGCGTTTATATCCGCCAGGTGCCGGTAGCAGCGGATGCCATCAATTTCATCGACATTGGGATTGATCGGATAGATGTCGTAGCCTTTACAGGTCATCAACGTGTAAACCTCGCGGCTAACCGACTCCTTCTTCCGGGACATGCCAAATAATACATAATGTCTTTTCGACCAGAATTGTTGAATCTGTGATTTCATGGGGCACTCATTTGCTTTCGTGAATTTTATACATTATTCCTTTGTTTCGGAACGTGTCGGTATTGTCTTTGATAAAATCAATAACACTTTCGCTTTTCTGAACAAATGTGATACCGTAATTAATGACTTTTAATTCCCGCAGATAGGGTTCCTGATCATAAGGCAGATCCAGAAATTGAGTCGGATCGATAATATTGCTGGATGGAGCTAGCACATATTCTGAAGTATACGACACTGAATTGGACATACCCACATATTCCAGGTGTTTTGAATGGTCCTTAAAGCGCACGACTACGCCCCCGGAAAAACCCTGGTTAAATGACGCATCGACCAGAAATTTGTTTTTGTTTGGACTGGGACTGGCAAGTCCTCGGGTGAGCATCAGAAAACCTTTGGGGAAGCCCATCATATAAACTTCATCCCCGAGTTCAATATCATTATTGTAAAATGTGCCAAGAAACGGAGTTTCAACTAATGCAATGCTGGCAGGTTCTGTAGTAATCAACGCAACATCCCGTTCACGATCGTGGCTTAACAGTTCCGCGTGGGTACTGCGCCCGTTTTTGTGAAATACCAGGATTGATGTGGTGGTGCGAATAGAAAGTTGGTTCAGGTATTTGCTCGGATGATTATCTTTATCCAGATAATAACTGCGCACCGTGTCAGCAAAATCGAATACATGGAAACAACTGAGCAACATAGCGCGATAATTATCCTGATAAAGAATTAATCCGGTGGCTGCCACTGAACTTGATGTATAATTGTCTTCGGATAAAAGCTGATCTTGTGGAATTTCAGCAGTGAGTGATTTGGGACGATTGTAATAAAAATTTTTATAATAGGCGGTGCAAATAATTTTTAACACTGATTTTTCAATACGGCGAAGTTCAGTGAGTCGATCTTCCTGATTTATGGATTGCGATTGTTCAATGAAATGAGCGGATTGTGAACAGCCAATCGGCAGCAATGAAAACAGTAAAACGATATGGTACCATTTAAACGTCATTATAATATCCCCTCGGCATAATGATCATCGGTTTTCGGGCTGCTTATTTTATCATACCGGCCGGTGAAAACGAATGTGATGGAATTGATATATATTTTATAAAGAGATGAATATTTTAATGGTTAATACGTATGACCAGTAGAAAAAATCACCTTTCCCGACTAGTCGGGACCCAGGCTGACGCGTCTTCTTCAAGATGAGCGCTTCGAAAAGCTCAGAATATTCTCCGTCGAATCGCAATGGTTCCTTCATTCTTAAAGCACAAAAATCTCAACGGGTCATTCATATAATTAGTTTTAAAGAATTCGATGCTCGCAGCAGAACGATATTCGCTTTTTTGTCCAGCAGCCAAAAGCTAACAGCCAATAGCAAGTAACCGAGTCAAATTGAAATTGACGAATACCGGACTTCAAACTGTGTGCAGCCTGGTAACGATTTTACAAATCCATGTGATAGGTACGGCATATTTTGTAAACGGTTGCCCCGAACCGTTGAATGATTCGATTGGCCATTTGGTTTTCCTCGGCCATAAGCGAAAAATCCATCCATTTATATCCGCGACGAATCATTTGTTCCGCAACATAGCGGTACATCAGTGCATCCACGCCTTTGTTGCGATAGCCATCAAGCACGCCGAGTATTTTTGTGCTGACTGTATTCATATATTTGGACGGTCGCAGCAACTTCATCCAGCCAAACGGGAACACATGTCCGTTCAATTGCTTTAAAAGTTCATTGACATTCGGCAAAACAACATAAAGTCCAACCGGCTGACCATCCACTTCGGCAATGCAAATCAAATCAGGATCGATGATCCGGCGAAGATCGTTGGCCATTTTAAGAAACTCGGTATCCGCCATTGGAACACCCTCGCGTTGGTAACCGAGCGCCTCATTAAAAATGTAAAGGGCTGATTGCAATTCGTCATCCCATTTATCCATCCTGACCGGGCGCACTTGAACATTATAGCGCATTTCAGCAATACTGGCAATGCGTTGCAAATTGTGGGGAATGTTTTCAATACGGCCATTGAACTGTGAAAGATCTATTTCATAGGCAAATGCATCGCGATGTTTGCGGAAGCCAAGTGATTCCAGCAACGGCGGGTAATATGCTGGCGTGTGACCAACCATTGGAGCCGGTAGAGTATCGAAACCCGTGATAACAACGCCGGGGGAATCCTGCGGTGAAAAATACAGTGGTCCTCGTAAATAGATTGCGTTCCGTTCCTTTGCCCACCGTACAGCCGTTTCGATCAACGCTTCTGTTACTGGTTGACTATTTATGGTTTCAAAATATCCAAATCCCGCTCCAATTTTATTGAGCCAGGAATTGGTGCGGTGATTGATCCACGGAACAATGGTTCCCACAATATTGCCATCCTGTTCGGCGTAGAAAACATCAGCATCGGCATAGCTGAAAAATGGATTTTTGTTTTTATCCAACCGATGTAGCTGGCTGCTGATGAGCGGAGGTACCCAGTACGGATCTTCGCTGTAAATTTTCCAGGGGAATGTGACGACTTGTTTCAAATCGCGCTTGGATAGTGCCTGAGAAATTCGGATATTCGTTTTCATAAGTTTTCTTTGGAAATAAGCTTTGGAGGGACCTATTATGTTTTACCTGTTAGGAATCGCACGAATTTTTTGATTATTCATGAACTGCCTGTAATATACAAACGAATTGCCAGATTGTCAAGGCATGAAATGTGAGATATATTGATGATGATTTACAATTATGAGAATTCAAAACCAATTACAAAAATTGTTGCTGAAAACATAATTTATACTTACATTACAGACGATATTCAGGCAGTTCAAATAGAAGAACTATAATCATTAATGAAAAGGGCGTGGTCGCAACTATTGCATCCTTAAACTTAAGGAGAAACGCATGAAAAAATCCATTTTACTACTTGTTCTAATGCTGTTTAGTCTTCTTGGTTGCCAACAGCAAACGGATGTCCCGGCGAACGATGTGCTGCGGTATGCGTTTGAAACGTACAGTCGGACAGCAAAAGCCCTGAACCCGGCTGATGGCTTACCCCGCACAACCGATGCGGACGGCCACTGGATCGTTAAACCTGCGCGTGACTGGACGAGCGGCTTTTATCCCGGCGTCCTTTGGTATTTGTTCGAATTTTCCGGCGACCCCAATATGAAACAATACGCGGAAAATTGGACGGCAGCCGTGGAGGGACAAAAGGATGCGACCTATGGCCATGATGTAGGTTTCCAGATTTTCTGTTCTTTTGGAAATGGTTATCGGTTGACGAAAAACGAAGATTACAAGGCAGTTATTTTGAAAGCAGCATCATCACTGGCCACACGATTCAATGACAATGTTGGCGCTACGCGTTCCTGGGATTGGATTCCGGATTCGGCGCCGTGGACGTTTCCGGTGATAATTGATAATATGATGAATTTGGAATTATTGCTCTGGGCCGGTGCGCATGGTGGGGATTCGACCTGGTATGATATGGGGCTTTCCCACGCTCACACCGCTATGAAAAATCATATCCGTGCTGATAATAGTACATTTCATGTTGTTGATTTTAATCCGGAAACCGGTGAACGCGTACGCGGACTTACCTGGCAGGGCTATGCCGATTCATCGTGTTGGGCGCGCGGTCAGGCATGGGGATTGTACGGCTTCACAATGGTATATCGCGAAACGCAGGATACATTGTGTCTCCATGCAGTGGAAAGACTGGCTGATTATTATATTTCACACCTGCCTGCCGATTATGTGCCCTACTGGGATTTTCAAGCGCCGGATATTCCTAACGAACCTCGCGATGCATCGGCAGCAGCCATTGCCGCGTCGGGTTTGCTGGAGTTGAGCCGGCATGAATTGCAGCCGGAAAAAAAGCAGAGATATTTTCAGGCAGCGGAGAATACGTTGAAGACGTTATGCTCATCCAAGTACTTAACCAAAGGCAAGCAGAATGATGCGTTACTGTTGCACTGTGTCGGTCACAGACTTGCGGGAACCGAAGTCGATGTGCCGTTGATTTACGCTGATTATTATTTCGTAGAGGCGTTGGTACGCTACCGGGCGATGAAGCAGCAACAGTAATTTTTGATGAACGGAAGCTATTGGCGTGAAAAATATTCACAAGTCTTAACTCTCAAAAAACTTTTTATCTACAAGTAGATGTCATTCCGGTTCCCGCTGCCTTTTGGCGGGATACCGGAATCTCCTCTCACGCATCGAATTCATTAAACAGACCGTCAGATGGTAATAATAAAATAGAAAAATCCGAATGTCTTCTAACGTAAATTGATTAAGGTATTTAAGAAGTTTCTATAGTATCCACTCAATAAAAGGTGGAAATTGTACCCGTCGACAAGCTCAGGGTACGAATCGAACCGTTAGCTGAGTCCGCCGCGGCGGACCAACAATACCATCTAATATTGAATGGATACTTTCTAGAGTAAATTAGATTTGTTTTTTATTGAATGTCTGACACTATTCAAAATTTCGGGAGAAAAGTATATTATGATCAAACATATCGTCATGTGGAAAGTAAAGGAAACAAACAAGAAAGCAAATACACAGAGGATCAAAGAAATTCTCGAAGCGTTACCAACGCAAATTCCCGAAATTATTAAACTCGAAGTCGGGATTAATGTTAATACAGGTGCGGCTGCATACGATGTGGTATTATATTCGGCATTTGATTCTGTTGATGCGTTGAATATTTATCAGGATCATCCGGCACATCAAAAAGTAAAGGAATTTATCGGAAGTGTTGTTTCGGAACGTGCAGTTGTGGATTATGAACGGTAGGTAATTTATGATGATTTACGGGGCCGTATCAAAAGTATCGTTTTTTACAAAATTTCTTTAAATTGCTAATCCCGGCGCTTTGATGTCATTTTCGCGAATGCGGAAATATCCTGTGGCAGAGAAAGGAGATTGCTGTCCCGCCGCAATTTGGCGGGACAGGAATGACAAACTTGGGATTCAGTTATTTTTGATATTTAGTCACAAATATTGACTTTTGATCCTGCCCCGTCATTTTTAATTTGCATTTACTTTCAAATTATCAGACACAAATCTGTTCCACGTTAATTTTCATATCGATAATCACACAGCTATACCACACCTCTCAACCGTTCAATCTCTTCAGCAAGTGCAGCTTTCCCTTCAATTGTACCAACAGTTGTATTAAATGTGCTATTCAAAATTCGGACTTCTGTCAGGCTTTGGGAATAGTCGCCAGTTGCAAAAAAGCAAGCTGCCAGCAGCAGGTGCAGGTCTTTGTAGTTAAGGCTGGTATCATGTGAAAAGCTCCAGGTAGAATTAGTTTGCAATGCAGTTTTGGCAGCGGATATTGCATCGGTATAATTCATATCTGCTTGATAGGCGAATGCCAGGCCGGCTTGCGCATCTACTATAGTGGCATCCAGGCCGATGCACTGTTCAAAATATCCAACGGCTTCATCAAGACTGCTCAGCCGCGCGGACGCCCAGCCAGCACCGTTGTAAGCATCGGTATATTCCTGATCAGCAATGATTGCATCTTTAAAAGCGTTCAATGCGTTTTGATATTCCTTGTTTTCAAAATAGGTTTGCCAGCCATCGTTGGTGAGCGATACGGCATCCTGATTCGGTTCGACTTTTGATTTAACATTGCAGGCACTGCCAATTGCAATATTCATGATAATCAGTAAACAAGATATTGATTTCATACGTTACTCCGCTTGTATTTATGTTCTATCCATAAAACTTTTAATGATTATTTATATCTCAGATACTATATTAAAAATAAGCCGCTGAAGCGGCTACAGCAGATTGGTTTTTGGCAGTTGTAACACCACGATAAATC
>JAFGDW010000209.1 GCA_016931935.1 Candidatus Zhuqueibacterota bacterium
CGAACTGTCTCTCTTGCTGCGCCGTCCGCCCGGCCGCGAAGCGTTTCCCGGCGACATCTTTTATATCCACTCGCGGCTGCTCGAACGAGCGACGCACCTGCGCAAGGAACTCGGCAATGGCTCGCTCACCGCGCTGCCCATCATCGAAACCGAAGCGCAGGACATTTCCGCCTATATTCCGACCAACCTGATTTCCATTACGGATGGACAGATCTACCTCTCGCCATCATTGTTCGAATTGGGCGTGTTGCCAGCGATTGATGTCGGCAAATCCGTGTCGCGTGTTGGTGGCAAGGCGCAACGAGCGGCTTATCGCGCGGTGGCTGGTGATCTCAAGCTTGCGTACGCGCAGTTTGAGGAACTCGAATCCTTTTCCCGGTTCGGCGCTCGTGTGGACGAAAGCACTCGCAAGATCATCGAGCACGGACGGCGGATTCGCGCCTGCCTCAAACAGCCGGAATTCACCCCGGTGTCCGTGCCCGCACAAATTGCTGTGCTGCTGGCATTGACCGCAGAACTGTTTGACGGTGTGCCGCTTGATCAGATGACGGACGCCGAGCACGCCCTGTGCGATGCAGCGGATGATATCCCGGCGGAAGTGCGTGAACGATTGGATACCGCCGAAAAATTGAGCAACGAAGATCGGGAATCGATTCTCCAAATCGCCCGCACATCGCTGGCACGTTTCCAGACAACGCCAGAACCCGAAGTTGTGACCGGGCTAAAACAAGACGGCGAGTCTGAGCTGGAGGCCAGGGTTGAACCAAAACCGGAGCATGAGCAAAAAGCCGAGTGAAAATTGACAAGACAAAGTCCAGGCCAAACCAATAATCCAGGTTCGGCTGGCTATACAATCAATCATCATTACAACAGGAGAACAACATGCAGATCCAAATTAATACCGACCATAACATCGAAGGTCATCAAGCGTTGGCTGCTCACTTAATCGGTGTTGTAAAGAGCGCCCTGACCCGATTCAGCGATCACATCACACACGTGGACGTCCACCTGAGCGATGAGAACAGCAACAAGAAAAGCGGCAAAACCGACATGCGCTGCATGATGGATGCCCGCATCAAAGGCCGCCAGCCCGTCGCGGTTACACATCAGGCAGCCACCCTAAACCAGGCTGTTGACGGCGCCGCGGATAAGTTGACCCGATTGATCCAGAGCACACGTGGAAGGCAGCATAATCAAAAGAGTCACAAGACTGATCCATCTATGTCGGAATATAGAGAGTAGCCATGAGCGACACCGTTGCAAGTCTGCGCCGAAAGATCGGCGGAGCCGGGGATCTTCAATCCGTCGTCCGCACAATGAAAGCCCTGGCCGCTTCGAGCATCGGGCAATACGAGCAATCGGTGCGTGCCCTGGCGGACTACAATAGCATTGTAGAGCTGGGTTTGGGTGTGTGCTTCCGGGAAAGTGGGGCGGTGCCTTTGATTGCAGAACGGAAAAGACAAACAGGCGCTATTGCGATTGGCGCGGTCGTGTTCGGTTCAGACCAGGGTCTGGTGGGCCAGTTTAATGATGTGGTGGCTGATTATGCAGTTAAGACGCTGGCAGCGCTGCCGGTCAAACCCGAGGTTTGGGCCGTTGGTGAACGTGTTCATGCACGGCTGGCGGACGCGGGCTTGCCGCTAATGGGACGGTTCACTGTGCCGAACTCCGTTAAGGTCATCACCCCGCTCGTCGGGCAGATTCTCGTGGAGAGGGAGACGCGCTACCGCCGTTCGGCTGCGCTCGGGACGGGCCAGGATGATGTCAGCGAATTATATCTTTTCTACAACCGCCCCACATCCGGGTCGGTATATACGCCCGTCAGTCAACGACTGCTACCGCTGGACGAAAGTTGGCGACGCACGATGGCCGAACTTCCCTGGCCGACGAATAACATGCCCGAGGTCATGGGGAGCGGCGCTACAACCTTGCGGGCGCTCATCCGCGAATATCTTTTTGTCTCGCTTTTCCGGGCGTGCGCCGAATCACTCGCGAGCGAGAACGCGAGTCGGCTGGCAGCGATGCAACGCGCCGACAAAAACATCGACGAATTGTTGGGATACCTCAATGGCACATTCCATCGGATACGTCAGAGTAGCATCGACGAAGAACTGTTCGACGTTATCTCCGGTTTCGAAGCGCTAAGCGTCGATGTGAAATGAAAATTGTTTTAACCAATTTCCACAAACTGCAACACGAAAGGTAAGAAATAATGATTCGACAAAATATCCCGCTCGGCAGGGTGATGGGAATTCCGATTGGTCTGGATTATTCCTGGTTTCTAATTTTTGCCTTAATTACATGGTCGCTGGCGGGCAGTTACTATCCCACCGAATTTAAGAACTGGCCACTGCTATTGTACTGGTTTATGGGATTGGTAACGGCCATTATGCTGTTTGCAAGCGTACTGCTCCATGAACTCGGGCATTCTGCGATTGCATTACGATATGAGATTCCAGTAAAAAGCATCACGCTTTTTATTTTCGGAGGCGTTGCTCATATTGGGGCTGAACCGCCGAGCGCTAAGGCAGAGTTTCATGTCGCGATTGCCGGCCCACTCGTAAGCCTGGCTCTGGCAATATTCTTTTATCTGCTGCAGCCAGTAGTGGCAGGTGTGGAACCGCTGCTGGGTCTATTCAAATATTTAACCTACATAAACTTTGCACTGGTGGCCTTTAATCTGATTCCCGGCTACCCGCTGGATGGCGGCCGGGTGTTTCGGGCAATTGTCTGGGGCGTCACGAAGAACATGCGCCGCGCCACGCTCATCGCTGCTAACGTAGGACGCATTTTTGGTTTCTTGTTTATCATGGTTGGGGTATGGCAGATGTTCACTGGCAATTTCGGCAACGGCCTGTGGATTGTTTTCATCGGTTGGTTTCTTGACCATGCCGCCGCGGCACAAGTGCATCAAACGATGTTTCAAAGCCAATTGGCGGGACATACGGTTTCACAGGCTATGAGCAATCATTGCGCCGCTATCCCGGATGAGATGACGCTGCAACAGTTGGTGGACGACCATATCTTTGGCAGCGCACAGCGCTGCTTCCTTGTCAATCATGGAACCAAAACCGTCGGTATGATGACGCTGCACCGGATCAAGGAAGTGCCGCGGTCTGACTGGGCGACGACGCGCGCTGCCCAGGTTATGCTTCCTCTGGACCAGTTGAAACGCACCAGTCCTGACACCGAGCTTTGGGCGGCGCTCCAGCAAATGGACCGTGATGGCGTTAACCAGCTACCTGTTATCCGGGACGGTCACATTATTGGCATGTTAAGCCGTGAAGATGTTATTACTTTCTTGCGCACACTACAAGAATTGGGGACGTGACAGGTTAAACAATGGCTTAAATCATTAAAAAGTTGGCAGAAATAAAGAGTGTGAGTGTTTGTTAATCACAACGCAGAAAGGCACAATGGATATGCCGAAGGACTATTCAAATCGAACGACGTGCAGGTTACGTAAGCGCAGTAAGCAAATCCAGGGTAAGAAGACTAGCAACCGGAACCTGGTGGCCAAGATTGTCGTGCGGATGCCAAAACATATCAGTGAACGCGAAATCGTGTTATTTGGAAAATTACTTGCATTTCAGAAATACGAAAGGAAAAATCAATGAAAAAAGCAGCAGGTTTGTGGATCGACCACAGGAAGGCAGTTATTGTGGTTATAACAGATCAGGGTGAAGAAACACGACTGATCATTTCCAAAGCTGGAAAACAATCACGTCGTAGCGGTGATTCACCGCTCAAGGGTTCGTATGAACCACAGCACGTGCTAGCAAGTGATAGTCAACAGAAAGCATTTACGGGACACCTCAACACGTACTACGATGCCGTGATTGCATGTATTCGTGATGCGGAATCGATTCTGATATTTGGCCCCGGTGAGGCAAAGGGTGAACTGAAAAAACGGCTTGAAAAAAACAATCTCGATGAACGCATTATTGGTATAGAAACAGCCGACAAGATGACGGATCATCAGATTGCGGCAAAGGTTCGGCATGTCATTTTAAACGTGAAACACTAACATTATGATTCAACCCAAAGACCTCTATCGAAAGTTGGCGGCGCTACTTGATAGCATTGAAAATGGGAGAACGAATGAACATTTTCTGTTTTCCGTACTCGCGAAAATGGAAGATTCCTTTGCCAAGGATTTACATGTCAGTCACGGTCGTTTGTTTGAAGATGATGTTGACCGGTTCCTGCTTATGAAACAACCTGATGATCAGACATCTGACGATCAGGCGAATTTAACAATCCTAAATGCCGAAACCGTTCAGCAGGTGATAAAAAATGGCAGCTATATTTTTAACGATCAAACTGTGTCCGTCAATACGCGGATCGGCGGACAAACAGAATATTTCGTACCTGCCGGATTTTTGGTACAAAATCCGGAAGAAAGATGGATTTTTATGTTTACACTCACAAGCGGCTGGATACGGGAAGAAATCGAATTTTACTTCAATGCGGTTCGTGCACAACTGAATTTCCAACTCCAGGCTGAAGCGATGAAGAATGATATTCAACAGGCAGCGCTTATTCAACAGAGTCTGTTACCAAATAATCTACCGGATATAATGGGATACGAAATAGCCGGGCGTTCATATCCTGCAGATATTGTTGGAGGTGATTTTTTTGATTTTTCTGTCTTCGACGATGATGCATTCAGTGTCGCTATCGGAGATGCCAGCGGTCATGGACTGCCGGCTGCCCTGCTGGTGCGTGATGTTGTGACAGGTTTGCGCATGGGTGTGGAGAAAGAAGTACAAATGGCCAGAGCCATACAGAAACTTAATCGTGTTATTTATCGGAGCACATTGTCGGCTAAATTTATCTCGATGTTTTACGCAGTAATAGAAACCATCGGGAACATCTCATTCGTCAATGCCGGCCATCCCCCGCCACTTTTGGTTTGTGGATCAAAGATTATTCATTTAACTACAACCGGATTGATTCTTGGCGCGGCTCCGGAAATTTCGTTACATCGCGTATCTGTATGTTTTGAACCTGGCGCTGTATTGGTTCTTTATAGTGATGGACTGCTTGAGAGATTCAACGGCGTGAATGAAGAATTCGGACTCTCCCGTCTGGAAGCGCTAATCATAAAACACCAATATAAGAGTGTCCAACAGATTTTGGAGTTGATCCACAAAACCGTTTTTGAATATGGAAAAAAAGCCAGATGGCAGGACGATGTCACCATTGTAATTGTAAAAAAATTGATGTCGTGATTGTGTATCCCGGCTTCGCGTCAGCAGGTGAGTAGTGTCGGTTCCCGAACGCGGAAGCTGTAATGTTACTGATCAAAGGCTGTAGCTCAATAAAATAAATGAGATTGTAAATAAATAATGTGATGAATTATTAATTTCTAACTCAACGGAAGGATGTGCCAAATGGGCGATAAGGGCAAGAAGGACAAGGATAAAAAACAGAGACAAAAGGTCGAAAAACAAGTGACCAGGGATAGGAATAAAAAGGAAAAGAATGAAAAAGCGCCGTTACCAATTGATCATAAAATTATTGGTCAAAAAAATTAAAATAGGGCGTAACCATATTTTGAATATACAGGTCAACAAAATTATTTCACTTGGCCTGTCAGTTAACTGAAAAATATTGAAAAGGAGATCACAATGAATATCTATGTAGGAAATTTATCGGATGAAACCAGCGAGGATGATTTAAGAAAGACATTTGAATCGTGCGGGCAAGTTACAACTGCCAGTATTATCAAAGATAAGTTTAGCAGCAAATCAAAAGGATTTGGATTCGTGGAAATGCCTTCGAAAGACGAAGCACAATCGGCAATCGAAAAACTAAATGGAAAAGACCTCAAAGGAAAAACACTTAGCGTGAATGAGGCTCGCCCCCGCGCGGAAAAACGAAACGAAAGAGGGTATAAAATATAATCGTATCCGCTTAATAAAAGATGGTCTTCGTATATCCGTTCAATAATCACGGGTAAATGTAGCGGTAAATCATGCCATGTCCAGTTTACCTTATATTTTTTAAAAATGTTGACAGACTGGGAATTGCCCCTACATAATTTCATTATTGAACGCATACGTCTCCATTATATAAAACCATAAAATATTGAAAGGATAATTATGATCTTTATTTTAGCGTTATTTATCGGTATCGTCACCTTTTTTGTTTGGATAAATGCTGTAAAAAAAGTGCGCCAAAACAATATCAAATTCCAGCCTGTAAAAACAACAAGCATGGTGGTGCTGGCAGTCGCCGGAATTATTGTGTTGACCCAGTTTTTTACCCAGATACCGGCAGGGCACGTCGGTGTGATCGATGTTTTTGGGATTGTGTCGAACAGGACGTTACCAGCGGGAATCAATCTTGTGAATCCGCTTGCGCGTGTTATTAAATTCTCCATCCAGACCAAAGAGCACAAGGAAACAATGGAGGTGCTCTCGCGTGAAGGACTCACTATTGGATTGGAGATCAGCGTGCTTTACCGGCTTAATCCCGATTCTGCAGCGCGTGTTTATCAAACCGTTGCCGGTGGCGATTACGAGACAATTATTCTGATTCCGCAATTCCGTTCAATCAGCCGCGCGGTTACTGCAAGCTTTCAGGCGAGCACGCTCTATTCGGCTGAACGCGATCAGCTCGGCATGGCCATTCAGGCAGAGCTTGCCAAAATCGTCGCGCCTCGCGGAGTTATCATCGAAACGACGCCCCTGCGTAATGTTGCACTGCCGGTTCAGCTTACCGAGGCAATTGAACAAAAGCAGAAAGCCGATCAGGAAAGCCAGCGGATGGAATTTATCCTGACCAAAGAAAAACAGGAAGCGGACCGGAAACGGATTGAAGCAAAAGGCATTGCCGATTTCCAGACGATTGTAGCTGCAGGCATCAGCGAGCAATTACTGCGTTGGAAAGGAATCGAAGCAACTGAAAAGCTGGCAAGTTCAACGAATACCAAAGTGATTATCGTCGGCGCCGGGAAAGACGGGTTGCCGATTATTATGGATACGAAGTAATGCGTGTATCCATTCAATAAACTGATCCTTACCCACATTTTTTACTGGACACTGGGAAAGGTTTTTCTCCCCTTCCCTTACGAAGGGAAGGGGGGGGATGGGTTAATGCGCGTTCATGGTTATGCTATTCTTATTTTTACTGTAGTGTTCATTTAAACAAAATCTGGAAATTTACAGTTATAAATCATGAAAATGCGCCTTTTTTAACCCTTCCCCTAACCTGGATAAACCAGAATTAAAAAAATTGGACAGGATAACAGGATGAACAGGATTTCTTAGATGAAGAGATTATACAAATCCTGTGAATCCGTGAAATCCTGTCTA
>JAFGDW010000210.1 GCA_016931935.1 Candidatus Zhuqueibacterota bacterium
TTAGAGGATTGAGACAGTTTTGGTTTCGTTTCCACGGACTCTTTTCCTGATGGCAAAATCATTGACTTGGATTTAGAGGATTGAGACTCTATCGGATTGTTTAGTTGTTCCTTCATAAAATTTCGGCAAAATCATTGACTTGGATTTAGAGGATTGAGACGGGACTGGCGGCTGGCGGTTGGCGTTTGGCCATTGGCTTTTGGCCGTTAGCTTGTGGCTTGTGGCAATAAAACAGAAAACGACTTATTGAAAGAGAAGGAGCAGAATGAACGATTTACGAATGGCGATTTCGGAATGCGGAATGAAAAACAGAGCCAACGCATTACAACCCACGTACGACCAACCATCTCTCATTCCAAAAATCCGAATTCGTAAATCCGAAATCGATTCACTGACAAACGATATTTTTCTTGATTTATATTGATTTATTTTCTATTATGTACGTATCAATACATTAAAACGTACGCATTTTTATAAGGAAGATAACAATGAAAACAATCACAGTAACTGAATTACGAGGGAATATATATAATCTGCTTGATGAGGTACTGAATACAGGCGTCCCTATTCAAATCACAAAGGGGGATAAAAAACTAAAAATTATGCCAGTGGACAAAGTCGATAAGCTTCAAAATTTGGTATCACGGCCCCACGCAATCAAAGGCAATCCCGATGATCTTGTGAACATTCATTGGGAAAGTGAGGTGAATCTTGATATATCTTGATACGCACGTTGTTGCGTGGTTATATGCTGGCGAAATTAATAAATTAAGTGAACTGGTCAAAGCGTTGATCAACGATAACGAACTTGTTATTTCTCCGGTCGTACGATTGGAATTACAATATTTACATGAAATTCAACGCATCAGCGACACGGCTACAACAATTTTGTCTGATTTATCAGATCGAATTGGACTTACAATCTGCGACATCAATTTTAATACAATTATTAATCATGCGTTGGATAATTCCTGGACACGTGATCCATTCGATCGCATTATTGTGGCAAATGCAGCGGTCCGGCATACTACTTTAGTCACGAAAGATCAGACTATTTTAGCAAACTATAAACAAGCAATGTGGTAAGTGGTTTCGGAATGCGGAATGAAAAGCAGGAGCACAGCGTTTCGATCTGGATGCGATCCCCACCGTCTCTTATTCCGAATTCCGAATTCGTAAATCCGAAATTGATTTCGGAATGCGGATTTCGGAATGCAGAATGAAAAACAGAGCCAACGCATTACAACCCACGTACGACCCACCATTTCTTATTCCGAATTCGTAAATCCAAAATCAAAGGGAAGATATGTTAAGAAAAATTACAAAACATGGCTTGTTTCAGTTGCCGCTTGCTATTTTCTGCATTACCAAAATATTGGAATGGCGGTTTACAAGCAGAGGAACGGCGCTGATGTTTGGGTTTGGCGTGTTATGCTTTGCGCTTGCCATTTCCTTGTTGGTTCATTCCCGGCGAAAATTTAAATCGCATAAATTGTCGCTTGGCCAAACGATTCTTGGTCTGCTTACCATGCAGCACGCCGCCGGTTTTTCACTAATTATTGTAGCTGTGTTAGCCTTTACCTGGTTAATCGACTACATTCGTGAAATACCACCGGTGGCGCAATCTACGGCTTTTCTATCAGCGGGGGCATTTTTTTCGCTTGGCTTGCTTTTCATTGTGGCAGTTATCGTCGTATTCTTTGAAAAACAAAAAATTGATGAGTACGTTAAATCGGTTCATGGCATTCCACATCCTACCCAGGGGCTAATACTTTGCCTGAGCAAATGGCGCTATATGGAAATCATCCGCATCAATACAGACAACATTATCCGGCGCTCGACGGAGATACGCTCACTGTTGTTTGCAGCCGAAACGCGAATTGGAGATGCCTCCGACCGGTTCGATTACGAGCGCCCTGCTATTATCGACCACGCCGACGCGCTCGTGCAACTTATTGCCGGAAGTCCGCTTTATCCGCTGTTTCTGGCGATTGAACATCATCATGAAGCGCTAAAGCATATATGGTTATTAACCAGCGTGGAAGCGGAGTCGACAACACAAATCACATTCACTAAAATTGCAAAGGCGTTCTATCCAATGGTCAAAATTAAAAGGGTGCGCATCGATGATCCGGATAGCGTCGCCCACATTTCGCAACTCGTGGACCAAATATATTTGAGTGCCGCAATCAACCAACACTATCAGGACTACGACATTACGTCCGACATCACCAGCGGACCGGCCAGCGCTACTGCCGGTATTATTCTCGCTTGCGTGCGCAGCAAACGGCGTGTGCAGTATTTAAGCCGACGCTCACATAAATTGCAGTCGATTGATGTAACCGTGCGTTCCATCCCGCATCTGTTTGAAGAAATGATGGAGCAAATTGAAATAATCGAATCGGCAAAAGAAAGCCACGATAAATAAGTCTGACAGTTACAACATAAACGATAACATGTTAAATTAAGGATGCATCGCACGAGCGGACTGTTCAAAATTGTAATAAAACATCATCGATATATGTAGCGCAAGCATCTTGCTTGCGCGAAACATGCACAAAACAAGGAATTCATTAGTCGAACTGTTTTTTTTCAACTAGCTGGAAGCGCGTTTTACTGTGGTTTTTCTAAACAACGCAAATTTGTGGCGCAAGCATCCTGCTTGCGCAATGCGCCAAATTCGTGCAGTAAAATTTCGCCGATCAATCGTCATCGACTCACGCCGGAAACAACAAGCTGGAAGCTTGTTTTACGGTGGATTCGCATGAAAGGAACAACGCAATGCGTAATTTAACTTTAGACTCTATTAACATGCCTTCCTGGAATGAGGCATTACAGAGTCAGGAATTTTCGTGGGTAAATCTGCAATTTGTCTATAAAGCCATCGATACGTTATATCTGCCGCCATACAAAGGCTCCACCTTACGCGGTGCGTTCGGCAATGCGCTTAAAAAATTGCATTGCGATTCCGCAACATGCAACGGATGCGCCAATACTGACAAGTGCGTTTATTTGTACATTTTCGAGACGCCGCGCGCGCTCGCCGCAAATATGGAATATCATACGGACAAGGCGCCGCATCCATTTGCCATCGAGCCGCCAGCAACTGAACAGACGCAATTTGCGCCACACGATGAAATTGCATTCGATGTTACCCTGTTCGGCGAGGCGGTTATGCATGGACAAACATTTATTGAAGGCTTCCGTGAGGCTGGCAAGCACGGATTCGGACGCAGCCGGGGACGCTGCCGGCTGACGCATGTTTACATTTATGATAACTTGCTGAAAACTCAAAAAACAGAAATTTACAGCGCCCAGGCCGCAGGTTGCAATCCGGCAATTACTACACGGCGGTTTGCTGAATTAGTGGATGTCTGCCAGCGGTTTGAAACATCGTGCATAAAAGTGCAATGCGTCACACCAATGCGCATCGCTACGGACCATAAATTGCAAACCGAATTGCCGTTTCATTTGCTGGTTCGTTCACTGCTGCGCCGCGTTTCCATGTTGGGTCAGGCTCACTGCAATGCCCAATGGGATCTACCGTTTAACGACATCCTTGCCGATGCGGAACATATCACCATTGTGAATAGCAATTTACAATGGTACGATTGGCAGCGCTATTCCAACCGACAGGGCGGCCCGATGAAACTGGGCGGCTTGATGGGTGAGATTGTTTATCATGGTGCAATTCAACCGTTTATGCCATTAATATTGCTGGGCAGCTTTGTTCATGCTGGAAAAGGAACGTCATTTGGCCTGGGTAAGTTCGATGTATCAATTCAACCCTACTAAAATAGTAACGCAAGCTTCCAGCCTGCAACGATTCTAATTTAATATTTGTAATGCGAGTTTCCAGCTTGCTTGTGACATGCAATCAAGATGATTGCAGTACAGCAAGCCGGACGCTTGCAGTACGAGGAGCAAACCATGGCAACTAAAAACGTGTGGCAATCCGTTTGTGATCCGGACAATTTCATGGAAGCCTGGCGGCGTGTGCGGGCCAATCTCGGGGCGCCCGGCGTCGATCGTGTTTCTATTGAAGACTTTGAACGCCAACTCGATAGCAACCTTTCTATATTGCAACGCGACGTGCGTGAAGAGACGTACAAACCGCTGCCTCTGCTGGAATTTCAACGGCCAAAAAAATCCGGAACCATGCGCGAGCTAAAAATTCCGGCAGTGCGTGACCGGGTGGTTCAGGAAGCGCTATTGCTGCAATTAAGCCCGATTTTCGAACCAATGTTTCTGGATTGCAGCTATGCCTATCGACCCAGGCGTTCTGCCAAAAAGGCGGTGGAACGAGTTATGCGGGCGATCCGTAATACTTTTCACTGGATTGTAGACGCGGATATTGAGAATTTTTTTAATAATGTCGATCGCGACATTCTGTTCTCACTGTTGCAGGAAAAAATAGCGGACAGTAATATCCTCAATCTGCTGCGCATTATTCTCGACGACGCTGCTCCATACGAAAACAAGGGTATTCCGCAGGGGGCAGCCATTTCCCCGTTGCTATCCAATATCTATTTGCATGTGCTCGATGGTGTGATGGTTGAGGCTGAATATCAATACATCCGCTATGCCGACGATTTGGTGCTGCTCTGCCAAACAGAACAGCAAGCGCCTGATGCGCTGACACTATTAACCAATACGCTTCAGGAAAAACTCAATTTACCATTAAACACCGAAAAAACCCGGATCATCCACATTCGCTCCGGCCTGAACTTTTTGGGCTATCATTTCACCGAGCAAGGCATGCAACCGGGCGGCGCGGCGATTGACCGCATTCATGCAAATATCGAAAAAGCAATGAACAAAGCGCCTGAACTAACGGAGCGGGATTTACAAGCAAAACTGGAAAGTATTGTTCGCGGCTGGCTGAATTACTTTCACCTGGAACAGACAGACAAGCATACATTATTCAAGCACATCGAAAACAAATTGAGCGACCAGGCGCAATCGCTGCCGTTGCACGTTTTATCGGCTGCACTTGCATTGCAAACTGGTCGCAACCAACAGGCGCACCAGATAGTTGAACAGGCGCCGCCCGACGATATTGCCGATCCCGAGATGTCGTATCAATGGGGCATTATCTGTGATATGACCCATCGGCCCGGTGAAGCGATCGATGCGTATTTGAATGCCTATCGGCTCAATGAAAACCATCCGGAAGCGGCCTACCGCATTGGTCTGCATTATTTGCAAAGCGCGCAAACGGACCGGGCGATTCGATTTCTGCAAAAGGCGGTTCAGATTAGTCCCGACAATGCCCATGTCCATTACGCATTGGCAATGGCGTTGCAATCGATGGCGCTGCACGGCGCCGCACAAAAATCATTTGCCCGTGCGTTTCACCTGGATCCGACATTGGCAACACCCGTGAATGCCAAATCCGAACCACCAGCCGAGACATCGACAGGATATGCAACCGATAAAAACGCTGACTCTTTTTCACAATGCTTCAATGGACGCGAGGGGGTCTACGCCAGGCAGTGGATTGATAACCGTGGCAGGCTCGGCTACTCACCTGTGCATCACACAATAACGCAGGCGGATTTCAAAGCGCATTTAGCCGGTGATGAAACACTTGGGCTGTACCTGTTGCGGGCTGATAATACCGTATATCATTTGATTATCGACATCGATATCTTGCGGGAAAAACGGGCCGGTTCGCTGACCAATACACCAAATTTGGAATTTTGGAATCAAACAGCCCAGCGGGATGCACAACAGATTGTTAAAGCAGCCAGCGATCTTGGGTTAACCGGCTTTATCGAAGACAGCGGGCAAAAAGGCCGCCACATCTGGTTTTTCTTTGCCGAGCCTGTTCCTGCCCATCATGCCATTACATTGGGCAAAAAATTACTCGAACAAACGACTGCGGCCAATGGCCTGTCGCGAGAAATTTTTCCCAAAGAAACTCGAATCCATCCGCAGGCATTGGGAAGCATGATAAAACTGCCGTGGGGCATTCACAAACTTACCAATCGCCGCTGCTATTTTCTTGATGATAGCGGACAACCATATACGAACCCGGCGGATTGGTTCGAGTCTATCCGTACGGTTACGACGCAGCAATTACAGGCAGCATTCGAACAGTTAAAAATAACAGCGACACCATCCCGCACAAGCGCTCCCGATACCACACAGGTGGATAATATGATCGAAAAATGTAATGTGCTGAAATATCTCGTCGATAAAGCGCAGCGGGAGCACCATCTCACCCACACAGACCGGCTGACTCTGCTGCATACTATTGGCCATTTGAAGGAGCCCGGTCAGTTTATGATCCATCAGATAATTCGCCATACACTCAACTACGATCAACGGATCACCGAACGCTGGATCAGGCGACTAAAAGGCTCGCCAGTGAGCTGCCCGAAAATTCGCACCTGGCAGCGCCAAATTACACCATCAGTGGGCTGTTTTTGCAAATTTCCCCAAAACGAGCGCCAGTACCCAACTCCGATTTTACATGTTCGCCCGAATTTCAAAATCGCGCCGCCTAAAAAACAGGCGTCAACGAATAAACCGTCAGCCGCTTCCCCGGTGGCTCCCAAACTGCACAGTTCCAGCCAACAGCATACACCGTCAGCCACGACCGGTTTAGTAGAACAGGACGTTTCGGCACTTGTGGATTCGTACGTTCAGGTGCGCCGCCAGTCAAAAGAACTGGAAACCCGGCGAACTTCCATAGAACACCAACTGGAGCAGCTATTTGGGGAAACAGGCCGCAATCAGATTGAATTATCCATGGGAACACTGCGGCGAGTTCGTGAAGGCGAACATGTGCGCTGGGTGATTGAGATTTGATATATACCATGCTGGAAACGTGTTGCACCGCAATCATCTTGATTGCACGTTCAATGGCAAGCTGGAAGCTTGCTGTACCGCTATAACCTAACATGAGAGAAAACCATGGCCGCTATCTACATCACCGAACCCGGGTGCGTTGTTGGCATTTCGAACCGGCAGATTGTGGTGACAAAAAACAAAATAAAGCAATTGCAGGAGCCATTAATTAAAATCGACCGCCTGGTGCTTATTGGCAATATTCAAATCACTGCCCAGGCGGTTGGCGTACTTATGGAAGAGGGAATTGATGTGTCGTATTTAAGCCGGTCCGGCCGGTTGCGCGCGAAATTACTGCCAGTGGAATCCAAAAATGTATTTTTGCGTGTTGCCCAGTACGAACGCTACCTGGATGATGAATTTCAAACGCGCATGGCTACAATTTTAGTAGAAGGCAAAATACATAATGCCTGCGCCTTAATCCGGCGCTACATGCACAACTACCCGGACATGAATTTTGAAAGTGAGCTGCAAAGCATCGCCAAATCGCTGGATAAACTTCAAACCTTTCATAGCGTCGATGAAATTATGGGGGTGGAAGGTATTTCCACCGCCATCTATTTCCGAACGTTTGGCAAAATGTTCCGGGGCAATCTCACATTTGAAAAACGCACCCGGCGGCCCCCAAAAGATCCGGTGAATGCCATTTTAAGCTTCGGCTATACACTCTTAACCAATGAACTGTTTTCACTTATAACAGCCCATGGACTCGATCCGTATATCGGCTTTTTGCACGGTCTCAGCTATGGCCGGCCATCGCTGGCGCTGGATTTGGTGGAAGAGTTCCGCCAGCCATTTATCGACCGGTTCACACTGAGCCTGTTCAATAATGATGTTCTCACCGAAGAAGATTTTGTACCCGTGGAAAACAAAGGCATCTATTTGACGGATGATGCCCGCAAACGATTTTTCGAACACTACGAACGCCGGATCAACGAATCATTTACTTTGCCCAATACCGATACAGAAACCACGTTCCGCAAACAGTTTCGCACCCAGGTAGTGCGCATGGCGCAGGCAATTCAGCAGAAAAAAACGTACCAGCCGTTCCGGATTTATGAATAACCACCCGCCACGGTACGGCAAACATCCTGTTTGCCAACCGATTAACGCGCCGCAGTATCGTAAGGCAAGCATCTTGCTTGCCACAACAAAAAAGCAAACCGAACAGGAGCGCGGCCTGGTGCGGCCTTGCCCAACAGGCTGGAAGCCTGTTGTACGATTCCATAAATTCAAGTAAACAAATAAAAGGAAAAGTAATGTTACTCATCGTATCCTACGATATTCCCGACGACAAACGCCGCACAAAACTCGCCAAAAAACTGTGCGGTTTTGGTAAACGCGTTCAATACAGCGTGTTCGAGTGCGACCTGACGCTAAAACAACTGGCAGAATTAAAGACGACAATAAAAAAAATCATTCACACCGATGATGACAGTGTTCGGATTTATAAACTATGCCAAACATGCGCCGACGAAATAACGTCGTACGGCCCCAAACTCGGCTGGGAAGAACGGGAAGTTTTTATTGTTTAACGTCTGTCCGGAAATCGCTGATTTTCTAACGCAATCATCTTGATTGCAACCCCAGAAGTAACACAATCATCTTGATTGCAAGCCCAGAAGTAACGCAATCATCTTGATTGCAAGCCCAGAAGTAACGCAATCATCTTGATTGCAAGCTAAATATTAAAGCTCTAATTTTCAGACAAGCTGGAGGCTTGTCGTACATTTCCGGCCAGCAACCATTTAATCCGGAATATAAAATAGAGCTTGACTTCATACATAAACTATTTTATATTTCATTAGTTAAGTTAGTTTATCGCTAAGTCCTGAACGTTTCGACGAAACTTGCTAATTTATACTATTTTACTCTATAAGATTTTATAAGTTAGAACCTCAATTTTCCGTAATTGGGTTAGCGATAATTTTTTATCCACGTAGGTTTTTATTAGAATTAGCATTAAAAACTGGAGGAAAGATGTATGGAAGTTACGTGACTTTCGCCTTCAACAAATGGGCATGCAAGAGGGGGTTAGCGATAACCGGTCTGCAACTATTTGTTTATATTTGCCAGAAAATAGCCAGGGGCAAAAACCAATAGACTTGTTTAAGAGGATTGAGACAAATTTTGTAAGATTTCACGGTAATTCTCCCTATAGGCAAAAACCAATAGACTTGTTTAAGAGGATTGAGACGTAATTTAATCTGATAAGATAATATATGAAATAGTCGGCAAAAACCAATAGACTTGTTTAAGAGGATTGAGACTTCTTCAATATATTGGTCATTGTTTCTCTCCTTAAATGGCAAAAACCAATAGACTTGTTTAAGAGGATTGAGACTAATAATGCGATTGCGCTGATTTTCATGGCAATCCGGCAAAAACCAATAGACTTGTTTAAGAGGATTGAGACACAGAATCAATGGGGATTTCACTTTGCGGTTCTACCGGCAAAAACCAATAGACTTGTTTAAGAGGATTGAGACGAAGAAAAAAAATAAAAAATTTAAATTTATTTTAAGGCAAAAACCAATAGACTTGTTTAAGAGGATTGAGACTATGATAAATTTTTCATTGTTTATTCTCCCTATTTTGGCAAAAACCAATAGACTTGTTTAAGAGGATTGAGACCTCATTAGAAAACCCTTTCCATTAAGTGAATTGATATGGCAAAAACCAATAGACTTGTTTAAGAGGATTGAGACCTTATATCCGGCGATAAATCGTCACCGTCATCCATTGGCAAAAACCAATAGACTTGTTTAAGAGGATTGAGACGTAGGGAGTCAATGTCGTTAACAGTACCGCCAATTTCTGGCAAAAACCAA
>JAFGDW010000211.1 GCA_016931935.1 Candidatus Zhuqueibacterota bacterium
CTGTAATTAAATTACAGGATTTAATAATAAGTGGTATACTTTTCAAGTGAAATATGGTCCCTTTTTAATATAATATATACAAACAGCATTATTCCTGCTTAATACATAGCTAATTGGTTGAAAGCCATCATCCTGCTTTTGATTCTCTACCGGTGTTGGATTCGGAGCAATATCAACGTTATTTACAATCTCGGATTCCTGCTCCAAAACCGTTGCAGTATAGGTTGCATAAGCCGGTATATCCAATAATATTCCTTTTGCTGGCAATTGGGGTTTGCCAGGCTCGTTAATTGCGGATAGTTCGCTAATTTTCAATTCCGTTCTGTCTTTTGAGACTGTGTAATGATGAACCGTTGCTTCAATGATGAAATAATCATCCGTTTCCTCTACTAACTTAACGGTACAATCAATTGCATATGAATTTGATAATAGCATTGCACAGGTATTTAAAAGTATAAGATATTTTCTCATAGAATTACTTTTATTCAATTACTATCTTATTTCTGTGGGCTACTTACTATTCGGATAAATGAAAATCTATATTATCCATTCCGCAATGCCTCAATCGGATTCAGACTCGAAGCCCGAATGGCTGGATAAATCCCGGCTAACAAACCTGTTATTACTGAAATCAGCAATCCGGAAATAATAGGAAAGATGACTGATACATGTGCATTTCCTATCCATCTTAATATTAAAGAGTACAATCCAATAGCTGATATAATACCTGTTAATCCGCCAATAATCCCAATTAAAGCTGCTTCTGATAAAAATTGTTTTAAAATATCGTTCTTTCGTGCTCCCACCGCTCTTCGAATACCGATTTCAAAATACCGCTCTTTTACCGCTGCTAACATTGTATTCATAATACCCAGACCGGCAAGTAGTAATACGATTCCTGCAATCACAGTCAAAGAAATAGTCAATGTATGCATTATATTGTCCGCACGTTTAATTTCAGTCCTGAGCGTTTTTATCTTAAATTTCACAGATGTTCCGAAGCATAACGATAAGTAATGGTTTATCTTTTTAATCGCAGAATTCATTTCACTCATATTCGAAACTTGTAAATCCAAATACTGGATATTATGAGTTTTCTTCCAGCAATGGCTTTGCATCACGCTAAGAGGTATTATGATTAATTCTTCACGTACAGGCGCCGCGCCAATCATGTTTAGAAGCGGCCGCTCTTTTTTCTCCAGCACACCGATAACAGTAAAATACTCTCCATTTAGCAAAATTTTTTGATGTATCGGTTCTCTTTCCTTGAATAAGGATTCACATGCTTCGTAGGATAAAACGCAAACATAATTGTGCCGTCGATTATCAATTTCTGATAGGAATTTCCCTTTATTCATCTTTTCATTTTTAATCGCAGTCCATTCGCTGACTGTTGCAATAACCCGAACTCTATCCCAGCAGTTATTTCCATATCTAAGCTCATATTCCGAAATAATACTCGGGGCGCTGTTTATAACCATCGGGCAACAGGTAACAATTTGCTTCACATGGTTTAGATTAAGTTGCTCGTCAGCATTCCACGGATCGATTGTATTTTCGTCAAAATCGCGATATAACCATATGCGGTTGATACCGATGGATTCTATTTCCTGATATATTAACCTATGTGTAAGCTTGCTAATCAATTGAACGGATGTTAACGAAAATACTCCTATTGCCATACTCAACCACATTATAAGAAACCGAAATTTATCACAAGCAATGAATGCAAAATGCTGATTCATAATATTATTCTTCGATTATTAAATCCGAATCTTCCAAAGTTTCACCCACACACAAATCATCAATATGTGACGTTATTACTAGTGATGATTCAAGTGTATCCTGACATTCGATTGCGATCATTGTCGAATTGTTTTCTGCTACTTGAACTGCATGTTGTTTGACTTTTCCATTATTGATTGTTAAAATGAAATGCGAATCATTTACTGTATTAACAGCTTCTATTGGAACAGTCAGCTTACGCTCTGATGAAGTAATCGGAATATCCACTTGCAGGGATGTTCCCAAATGGAAGTCACATATTTCATCCGGCTTAATTCTTATTTTTTGCAATCCTTTCCTAATTTCAGGAGCTACAAAAACTATCGTTCCGCTAAAACTCGAGTCAGCATTTTCTGACATAAAGAAAGGGTATATTCTAACCTGTTGCCCACATATTATTTTATTGCCATAATCCTGATTAATGAAAGCCTGAATGAAAAAACTATCGATTTCAACTATTGAAAATATATGTGAATTTGCAGGTAAGAATAAACCTTGTTCCAATTCGTCCTCAAAAATAATTGTACCAGCTAGTGGCGCTCGAACATTTGATTGTTCTATTCTTTTCTCATATAATTTAAGCAACTCAAGATCATTCTCTAATTTATCTTTTTTTTGTGCCAAATCATTTTGTACAAATTCCAAATCCTTTTCGGGAAGCTGTCCAATTGTATGTAAAGAGCGAATGCGTCTTAAATTATTTTCAGCGAGAAAATATTGATGCCTGGAATCCAGTACATTTTGTTTTGCCTTTAGTACGTTTTCCTGTTCAGTATTATTGGTTAACTGAAGCAATAACTGACCTTTTTCAACCCAGGCGCCGTTATCAACTACTAATTTTTTTATTCGACCGGTCAAATCAGTAAAAATGTATTGCTTGTTTGCCGGGACAATCATACCAAATACTGAATAGGTAATTTGCAGGGAATCATATTTTAATTTACAGACTCTGATTTTATCTGTGTGTCTTTTTTCTGAGTGTGCGCTCAAATAAAAAATAACGACAAGTATAATTGTGATTATACCGAGTAAGTTGATTTTAGTCTTCAATTTAACAATCTCTTTAATTGATTTGTTAATAACATATATTCCAATTTTGCTTTGCGGTACTGGAAAATTCGTGCGCTCATCTCAATATCGATTTCCAGGTGTTCAATTTGTTGTTGAACTATGTTTGCTTCTTCCTTCATCGGTACAGCACTTATATTTTCAAATACAGGCGGTGACATGTTTTCTATCATATAATGGAAAGAATCCTTGCGTTTTTTTAAAAAACACATTTTTTCCCAACACATTTCAATATTTTGTGTAATTGTTTTTCTCATTTGTTCGACTTCCAAATCAGACAACTGCTGTTGCGACTGCGCCATCGTCACCATTGCATTTGTCTCGCCTGCATCCCAGAGCGGCCATTGCAGGCCAATTCCCATCATCCAACTGGAAGTAGCAGAGTACCGCAAATACGTCTCTGCCGCTAACTTAAATCCATTATATTGTCTTGCTTGTTTCAGTCTCAATGTATTCACTTTTGTCATTAAGCTCGCTTGCTGAATCTTTAGAACGTCTATCACTAAACTGTCCACCAGACATATATCAAGCTCACTTGCGTCGGTCCAGCACGAAAGCTCTTCGATGCCTGATTGCTGTCTCAACTGGTTTCGGTATTGTTCATATATATGCTGTTCATACAAATACTTATCTTCCAATCGAAACAGTTGTAATTCCAACCTGTTTTGTTCCACTCGGCTCAACAAACCTGAATTGTAACGATATTTGGCCACTTCCGCAGCTTTTTTTAAAATCGAAACCTGCTTTTTTATCGATGCATATTTATTTTTCGCGTGAATGAATTGACAATATAAAAGCGTTATCTCATACATCAGTGCATTTATAGTTTGCTCATTTTGGAGTTTTGTTAAATCTATCAATAACTGCTTTTCTTCTATTTCCTGTGATATTTTTCCGGAATCATAAAGCAGCCACTTCGATGTTATTCCTATATCGCCAAACGTTAACATGCGTTGGTCAAATCCTTTACCTGGCAACAGGAATGAATTGCTCACGGGAATTCCTCCTCCAAGATTTGCAATTCCAAGGAAACTTGTAAAGCATAATCGTGGACGATATTTGCTTTTGGAAAGAATCACATTGGCCTTTGCTTTTTCCAATTGATAATTTACTGCTTTAGTTGTGTAATTTGAATGAACTGCCATTTTTAATAACTTGGAAATAGAAAATTCAGTATCTGCTGCAAAACATATCGTTTGAATAAATATAGAACAGATTGAGAAGATAATATACTCATATCGAATTGGTTTTCGGATTTGCATTTTTAAATCGTCCTTTTTCTGTTTTAAGGATAGGGGATTACAGTCTAAATGCGAAAACCAATTCGGGATTAAAATATATAAAAATTGCATATTCCAATATTAGCTATTTAGTTGCACTACTAGTTTTCGTATTTCGTCAGGATATTGTAACTTCACTTTTTCAATATACGTTACGATCATAATGGAAATTATATTTAAAAAGATATTCACCAGGGATGCGGTGATTAAAATCCATATATAATATGGCAAGGGCCGCGCTGGAGGTATTGCCACATTAAGAACCTGAAAATTATCCATAATTCCCAGTTGTTTTAATTGAAGCGCATCATAGTAGTTCATGATATATTGATATCTTAAAAGCTGGATTTTCAAATCATGTAATATATTTCGCATAAATACGTCTTCCCCGGGAATATTTGGGAATGATGAATGCACTGTTTGTGTCACGGCAAGTGACGAATCAAGCGAATTCAAAATTGTTTTTACTTTCAATTGACTATCATTTAGTTGTTTTTCGATTTTTGCAGTATTTTGTCCTAATATTTGCATTCCTAACTGATTACTCTTCATTCTTAATTGACTTACATATTCATTTGCAATTTCACTGGCGAGCACTGGTGAAGTATCTTTCACCTTAATGGAAATTATATGCTTGCTTTTCCGTTTGATTTTTGTACGCCTGGTCAATTTTTTCAACGCGTGGTCGACAGTTCGCACATTGTATTTATCTAGTAAATTAAATTTACGGATAATAGCAGTTCTGATACTCCTGCTCTTTAAGAATGCTATATGATCTCCAGAAAAATCGATCCATTGAATGTGATGGCTGAAAAAAAGGTTTTGATTTTCAGCCATTCCAAACGATTGTGTTGTTTGCGTATGATCCGCACACAGCGAAAGGATTTCTGTTTCTGCTTCATACACGGGTTTAAAAAAATAAATGAGTAATATGGAGACAAACACAACAAAAATAGTATTTGAAAAAATGATATAACGGTATTTTAGCAGTTTTCCGATATGAATCATAATCATATTTGAATAGATAGCCCTATCGACGGCAACACCGGCAACATATAAACCGTCCGCTTTTTGGCAACACTTTCTTGTCTCCCATAGTGGGTAATCTCAGCTTTTTCCCATGTCATATCATAAATATTGTGATGATTATACACATTGATAATATCAAGATAAACCGAACCGCGGCCAAAGTAGTAACTCAACCGGGCATCCAGGCGTTGGTAGGTTGGAAAATAAAGGCTGTTTCGTTTGCCCTGTACAAAATCCCAACTGTAATCGGTTGACGAATATTGTGTGAAGCGAACGCCGTGCACCGGTGTATATGGCAGGCCGCTGGCAATACGCCACAAACAGCTCACCTGTAATCGCGGCGTTAATTTGTAGTTCCCCCACAGGGTAATGCCATGGGCGCGTTCATATTTAAATGGTATCCAGCGATCGGAAAATATATTTCTGTATTTGGCGCGGCCATACGAGTAAGAGATAATTCCGGACAACCGGCTCTTTTCCGCTGCTGCTTTTTGTAAAAGAAATTCCACACCGCCGGCCATGCCCAGACCGGTATTGGCGGCTTGTAAGGTTTTGTTATCCTGCGGCAATAACAGGTGATCGAATACAGAATAGTAAAATTCGCACTTTAATTCCATATCGTTATTTAGTTGCCGTTTCAGGCCAATCACATGTTGAGTGGATTTTTCTGCAATAATTTGATCGTGATTTTCAGTTATGTTTACCGGTTGCTCCCGCGTGAACAGCGATAATGGATCCGGGTATTGATGGCAAATTCCCCAGGAGCCTTCCAGTACGGTTCGTTCATTTAGCCGGTACCAGATATTCAGCCGCGGACTGATGCTGCTATTATCTAACAGCGATGAGTGGTTATAGCGAATTCCAATTCGCATTTGAAGGTATTCTGCCACTTTTGAAGTACTTTCCAGGTATCCGGCCGTATACTGAAAGTCATCATCAAACAGGATGGCGCCGGGAACATCATTGCGGGCGTAATAGAAATTTCTGTCCTGAGACCGGAATTCGATCTCTGCTTCCTGGAAACGCCAGTGAATGCCGGCTGTTAACCAGTTGTTGCTATTGAATTGCCAGCGTACGTTGTGCCGGACCGACCAGTTTGCCTGATCGGAATGCATACGCTCGTAGTCCGGATTTTCACGGGTTGTATCGGCACTGTAGGAATGATAGTTCATCCCATCTGTGTAATAGGAAAGTGTGATATTGCTATATAATTTATCGGTAAAATAGCTGCGCCAACTAAAGCCAAATAGTTGGGTCTGAGAATCTTCCGTGAGATTCACGGTTTCCGATAGTTCGGAGAATAATTTGGTGGCTTCATCTGTGCGCATCCAGCGGAACGAGATTCGATTCGTAGCAGATATATCATACACTATTTTTGTGTTTACATCCGAGGTATAGGGAAATACAGAATTGGATGTGACCATCTGCTCGGCAATCCAGTCAAAGTAAGTTCGCCGTGCCGAAACAAGCCATGAACCGTTATTTCCGGGCAATGGCCCTTCGATTACTCCGGATGCATCTGTGAGATTCATTGTTCCGGTTAATTTGACACGATTTCTGTTCCCGTTCCGGGTGTTAATTTCAAAAACAGATGAAAGTTTGTCGCCATATTCAGCCGAAAATCCACCGAGATGCAAATGCACATCCTGTGTAATGTTCGGATCGAACATACTTAATCCGCCGCCCATGGCCAGCCGGAACCGGTACGGATTGAGAATCACGATCCCATCACTTCCGCCATGTCCGTCGCCGAACAGGTCACACTCAGAAGAACCGACAACAAAGGTATTTCCGTATTCATCCACCGCGATATCGCGTGCGAAATCTTCGCTGGAAGTGCCCTGTTGCGCTCCCCACTCTATTTCGGGAGCTGATGCGAATGAATTGCCAACAAGTAAAATCAATCCGATGATATATGTAAAGATGATGGATCGGTGTACCATGTTTTCCCTCCAGTGATGGTTTTGTAGTTACGTTTGTTTCCGGCCCGACGCCCCTATATCGATTTCATTTATGATAGGTATATAATAAAACGATTTTTAGAATGATGGGGCGGAAATTTTGTAAACTGCACCAGGAGGTTGGGAAATGCACATAAAGAATCAATCGTCTCACATCTCACTTCTCATGTGCCGTTCATCCATTATTATTTTTAAAAAATTTGTTGTGAAGCCGTTCCACACATGTCACCATTTGCGATTCGGGGATAACCAAACTGAGATTCACATTGGATGTGCCGAAGGTGATCATTTCAATCGTGATACCGGTGAGAGCTGTGAATACCCGATTGAGAAAATTGATGTTTGTTTTTATATTATCACCAACAAGGGCAATGATTGCCATATCATCGGAAATTTTGACATTGGAAAATTGACTTAAATCATCCACAATTTCCTGAGTGAATTGCTTTTTATGGATTGTTAAAGACACACTGATTTCCGAAGTGGAAACCAGGTCGACCGCGACTTTATAGCGGGCGAACACTTCGAATATTTTTTCCAGAAAGCCATACGCCAACAGCATGCGGGTCGATTCAACCGTGAGAATCATGGTTTTTCCCTTTGCGGAGATTGCTTTGCATATCCCGGGGCGCTGGCTTTTGGCAGTAATAACAGTGCCGGGATTTTCCGGATCAAAGGTGTTTTTAACAATCACTGGAATATCCCTTTCCATCGCCGGCAACAGTGTGCTGGGATGAAGAACTTTGGCGCCGAAAAATGCAAGTTCGGCGGCTTCCTGAAATGATAAATCGTGTTGTGTAAATGCATCTTTCACGATATTGGGATCGGCTGTCATCACACCGCTGACATCTGTCCAGATTTCAATTTCATCGGCGTTCATGGCATTCCCGAGCAACGCCGCACTATAGTCGCTGCCACCGCGGCCAAGTGTGGTGGTTAATCCATCCGCAGTACTACCGATGAATCCCTGAGTCACAATAATATCGTATTTCTGTAGTAGCGGAATGAGCTGGTCATGAGTTAATCGTTTCAATTCATTTTTCATGACAGATGCGCTTCCAAATTGGTTATCGGTTCGCATCACCTGCCTGACATCGAACCAGTGGGATTTTTTATCGAGCGATCTCAAATACGCGTTGAAAATGGTTGTCGAAATCAATTCTCCATGCGCGATCACAGCATCACAGGTGCGTGGCGTCGCTTCACGGATGTAGTTAATACCGATCAGAAATATCTCCAGTTTGGCGAGATAGTCGGCGATCTTCTGATGTAGCGCTTCGTTTACTTCCAACCCAAATGCCTGCATGATGCTGAAATGCTTGTCTTCAAGTGCTTGCTTCACGGCAAGCGCGTCATCCATTTTTCCTTCGGAAGCCATTTGGATTGCCTGCAGCAGCATATCGGTTGTGCCGCCTGTCGCGGACAGGACAACAATAGTCGGTTCCGTATATGCATTCAGAATTTCTGCCACACGTTTCATTACGGATGCGTCTTTAATGGAGCTTCCGCCAAATTTTAAAACTTTCATTGAACAAACTCCGTTTGAATTATATAGATAATTTGAATTGGAATTATGTACGGGATGTACTGTTATGCGCGCATTATCCATGTTGCGTGCAACGTATAATAAAGTTGAAATTTACAACTTATCAAACAAAATGTCAACGCGTTTCTCCGGCGTATTGATGTTTTTAGAAATAAATGGCAAAAAATAAAATCCAGACAATGAACTCCCGCAGCTACAACCTTTGGAGATAATCACATATTCAATCATCTGTAGGTTCATTTTTACCCTTTCGCATTTCATTTTTTATTCTTATTATGAAATGGCAACTATCCGGTTGTCAAGTATAATGCGCAATATGGTGCAATTACGCGGAAGAAATAAGTCAACATTTTGTGGATTGCTCATATGTTGTAGCTCGTTTTCCGGATTAGGTACAAGAATTAAATAACTTGGCCATGTATTAATAAATTGAAATTAATCCATGATTTCCCCCCCTTCGAAGGAGGCAGGGGGGATGTCAAAATTGAACAACTTAATTAATTCTCATTGCTTAGTTATCCGATTATCTTACGTGAAATTTTTCCCAGCAAAAAATAAAAACGGGGAAATTCCAAATTCCATTTCCGTCTAGTAATAAATGGCAGGAGGTAGAAATGTCATTATTGATTCAAGGCAAACAATTTCACTGTAAATTATGTATCGTAATTCTTATGTTGTTTGCCACGTGTCTTCCATCTGGTCGTCTTCGTGCCGATGATTTGCAAACATCTTCAAGTCCAGAAATGAAAATTGATTACTGGCTTAGTAATTTTAATCAAATCATTGATAGTGAAAAGGCGCAGATTGCCAGTGATGTATTCAACAGGATTTTTGCAGTTTCTGACAAGCCGATCGATATTCTTCCGCAACTGTATGTTTTCTCCGATTTGGCATTACAGCAGTTGGTGGCCTTGCCCGATGGTTCCATTATTTTGCCGGAGAAGGTTATCGATTTTTGTTTGCGGAATAAAGATGCAGGCAAGGCTCAATTGGCGTTTTTAATTGGCCACGAATTAAAGCATGTGGTGAAGAGCGATTATTGGAAGCTGAATCAGATTATGCAATTTGTGGATGATGTAAAAAAGCAGGATCAGACCAAAGAATTTCGTAACATCCTTGAAAAAATTCATGCGCTGCCGGTAATGACATATCGTAAGGAAATGGAAACACAGGCGGATGAATACGGAATTTTATACGCGGCGCTGGCCGGATTTCCGGTGGCGTCGATTGTGTCGCCAACAAATAGTTTTATTTCTGACTATTATCGTGCAGCCAAAATTAATATCCATGGCGATCTGACGAATAATTCGTTGAAAGAGCGAATTGATGCATTAAATTTACGGCTGGAACGGATTCAACAGAATATCCCGCTGTTTGAAATAGGAACAAAATTGTATGTGATCAGCCAGTTTGATGAAGCCATTGATTTGCTGACGAAATTTTTAGCGCAGTACCCGTCGCGGGAGGTGTACAATAATATCGGACTATGTCACTATCAGTTAGCATTACAGAATTATCTGAAATTGCAGCCGGAGAGTATGGCGACCAATCCGAATTTTATCTATCTATTGTCACTCCAGTTCGATCCGGCTTCACGCTATGTGCTGGTCACACGGAATGTCAATAATAAATATCAGACAAAATTTCGGTATCATATTGAATCGGCAATTGTGAATTTTGAAAAGGCGAAAGAGCTGGATAAATTTTACGCTGTTGCCAGCAACAATCTCGGTTGCGCCCATTTATTGAAAGGAAATCTGGAGTTCGCCCAGGGCTACATTAAAAATGCAATCGAATTGAATACCGATTACGCAGAAGCATATAATAATCTGGCGATAACGTATCTCGCACAGCAAAATTATGCATCTGCCGAGAAATATCTGTCGCGCGCGATTCAGCTTCGACCGAGCTATGCGGAGCCGTACTATAATTTATCGGTTGCCAACCAACGATTGAAAAATAAAGATGTCGCAATGCAATTCTATCAAAATTTCATGCATTTGGCGCCATTTAGTTTGTTTACACAGCGTCTCGCTGATATGCTGAACGAACCGCTGCAAACAGAGCCGGTGACATTTTGGTGGGAACCGATCGATGGTGTGCTTCCGACAAATATTTCATTGAAGCATCAGGCTGAATATCAATCATTTCGTACCGAAGCCGGTGTGGTGACCATGTGGCACAAAGCAGACGATTCAGTCGAGTACTCGCTTTACGCTACCGATCAGAATGCCAAGAAAATTATTATGATTCAGGCGAATGAGAATTATGCTAAATCAACGGTCAGAAATATTAAAATTGGCAGTCCGCTTAGTGCTGTTCAGACGAGTTATAATGTGCCATGCACACGTGTTTCGGTAACGACCGGTGAATATCTGATATATGCTAATTTAAAGCTGATATTTAATATTGTTGATAACCATGTTCGGAGCTGGTTTCTTTATGATATTTTTTAATCGCGATGAGCTTATCGTTTGTACTTAATATTCAACAAATGAATTTTAATAAGTCGCAAAAAACAAGTATCAAATTACAAATAAATCTCAATAATCAATCACCAAATTCAAAACAAACGTGAATCTAATTGCTACTTCTAAAGCAACGCCACTAATTTAAGATTGGCACGTCATTCTGAGTCAGGGTTTCTTGCGGACGAAGATTCTTATACCACGTAACCTTCTGTGGTCCGCGATTCTTCACTCCGCGCCGCTTGGTTCAGAACGACGGTACATTTCCTTAACTTAACGACATTTAATTTAAAATGATCAAAACATGCAGTCAGGATTTTCAATGAACGACAAACAATTCGTCGATACAATTCTCGCACACGATGAATCTGCCTGGCATCAATTTGTGGATCAGTTTACGGATTCCGTTTTCAGCCTCGCAAAACGCTGGACACAACGCGAGACTCTCAAGGCAGATAAACATCAGACACGCCAATTTACAAATCCTGTGACCGGAGAAATATCGGATTATAATGATGACACCGTGGAAGCGTACCTGTGGTTATTTGAGCAATTGCGGAACAAGTTGGCATCGTTTGAAGGCATTATTTCGCTGGAAAAATTTGTCTGGTCGAAATTGAATTCTCCCAATTTATTTAAGGATTATCTGGTGCACAAGTATGGCAAGCCAAATACTATTCCTAAAGTGCTGGAACATGCATCGGATGATGTCCGCAATGTGTTTGTACTCTGGCGCATGAAAAAATCGGACGAGCAAATTTTGTATAAATTACGAACGAAACATCAGGTCGAGCTGAAACTGGAAGAATTGTGGAATATTAAAAATGAGATATTGGTGATGTTGAGTGAAGCCGGCCTGCAGGATTTGGTAATTCCCGGAATGAATATCGAACTAAACCAGCAATTAATGTCGAATTTTTCCGTTTCACCCGATGCAAATCAGGAAGACAGTACATTGCTCTACCTGTCGCTGCTTGATTGTCTGAAAAAACTAGACCGTGAAGAACAACATTTGCTTAATCTGTTTTACGATAACGAATTCACCGCCAGTGAAATTTTGGAACTGTATCAGCAAACTGAAAAGAAATTTTTAAACCGGATTGATAGCAATAAACTGAAAGCGAAAACCTTTTATAATTATCGGGAACGACTTATCGGTGAATTACGAACTTGTATGGAAATTGAACCCCAACAGAAAGGCAGTGTTGGCTAATGAGCATAATTAATTCATCACATCCCGACGAGGAAATTCTCGTGGCTTATATTGAATCGACATTGCGAACAGGCAACTCGGAAATGGTTCGTAAACATGTTGCGACCTGCGACGACTGCTTTTTACGACTTGCCGTTTTGAAAAAAAACATGAACAAAGAGAACGTAACACCACCTGAGAAAACTCCACCTGAACTTATTCGTCAGGCCAAGGATCTCGTTCCGGTAGAAGAGATTCGTGATACGCGTAAAGCAATAACGGATAAATCGTCATCCTCAATAAAATCCATATTGCAACACAAAATCCGAAATCTGTTTGCTCCGGTTCCTCGCTGGGGCTACGCGGTGGTCTTCGGCTTGGTTGTGCTTTGCGTGATACTCGTGTTCCGTACGCCGGCAGTTAAAAATATATCCATGGGCGATCAACTTGTTGTATCGAGTGCCGGCCCATTGGGATTTGTCGACGGGCACGAAACAAGACCGTTTACTGGTATGAGGGTTGCGCTGTCCGACGATCAAAAAAACATAATTTTTACCTGGCCGGATGTTCCGGCTGCGTTGTACTATGATATTATTCTTTCTTATGGGGAATCGACCAGGCGGCTGACGCCTTTACCAGGTATTAATACCACTTCATTCATCGTGTCACGAAATGACATTGAAATGGCTCAATATTACATCTGGGCGATTCAGGGGAAATTGCAAAACGGTGATTATTTTGAAGCAAAGGCAAAATTTTTAATACACGAATAATTTGTGAGTATTCCAAATCACTTTTCGCCAACCTGCCAATCATCTGTCAGTTTATTTGAAACTGTTTTTCCTGCACATATAAAAAAGGAGAAGTACAATGAAGTTGCACATCATTACCTGTATTGCAATTCTTTTATTACTGCTGGTGGTAAATGCGCCTGCACAAACCCCCGGAACAATTAAATGGTCGTTCCCAACAGGCGGCTCACTCGTGACACCGTTAGCAATTGACAATTCAGGAATCGTATTTGCCTGCGCGAGTGATGGCAAGCTCTATGCGATCAATGCCGATGGTTCCACAAAATGGGATTTCAATGTTGCCGGAGAATCGATGTTTATGGCATCGATTGGTAGTGAAGGGTCGATTTATGTATTGTCCGATAAAAAGCTGTACGCGCTAACCAACTCTGGCGCACAGAAATGGGCGTATTCGGCGAGTTCGCCGCCTGCTATCGGAGGTAACGATCGCTTATATTTCGTCACCGATGGTAAAAAGCTAAAATCAGCGGAATTAAATGGAACAATAAACTGGACACATACTTTTAGTGACTCCGTTTTTTTTGTACCAGCGCTCGGTCCGGATGGGACAATTTATGTCACAACATTTGACCTGTATGCAATAAACCCGGACGGGAATGAAAAATGGCATTATTCAGCTACAAAAACCGGAATGGAATTTATTTCGTCATCACCGGTGATTGCTAGTGATGGGACAGTTTATATTAACGTACTCTCCTTCACAGAATCTTTTGACATGCAAACGCGTCTGTACGCCATTGATGGGAGCGGAAAAGAAAAGTGGACATATAAAGTCGGAAATTTTTTCTGTTCGCTCCCCGTGCTGGGAATAGATGGAACTATCTATATCAATTCGGATGACTCTAATATCTACGCTGTAAATCCGGATGGTTCATTGAAATGGAAGAAAAAGAAACCTGGTAGCAGTATTCAGATTTATGATCTGCCGGTGTCGCCATCGATTGGCAGCAATGGCTCGCTTGTTTTTGGGTATAACGGAAATTGCTATTCGTTTTCATCAACTGGCGATGTGGAATGGACATACAAAACCAATCAGTCCGATTATGTCACCGATGCCTCTATTCTGCATGATGGGACTATTTATTTTGGCTGCGGGAAAAATGTATTTGCCGTTCACAGCAATTCCGGAGGATTGGCGGAATCCGCCTGGCCAAAAATATTTGGCGGCAATCAGAACATGCAACGGCCAGATGACCCGGCTGCGATTTTTGAAAATGATATTGGTGTCGCAGCAGTTCATTTGCCGGCAGACATCACAGTCGGGAGCGCTGTTACAATTTCAGCTCTGGTTAAAAATTATGGTTCCATCAGTCAAAGTAATCTTCAGGTAAGCTATCAAATCAATTCTGATAATCCGGTCGTTGAAAATTTTTCAGTATCGGTCCCGTCCCTGGAAACAGCGGAAATTAATTTCAGCATACCCTGGGTTCCATCTGCTGTCGGTAATTATACTGTCACCGTTCGTACAAATTTAATCGGCGACGAAAAACCGGAAAATGATGCACAATCGACTGCTGTGGTCGCGTTATATGACAAGGATGTTGGCATTACAGGCATTGAAATTCCCGCGTATACTGCTATTCATGCACCAGTAAAAATAAAAGTGAATGTGAAAAATTTCGGTAGTGAACCGCAGTCGAATTTTGCCATTAAATATCAGGTATCCGACGGCACATCGGTAACCGAAACGTGTTCTCAATCCATTGCCAAAAATCAAACCGCGTCCGTGATATTCAGCGCGCCCTGGGCGCCAGGTTCGCTGGGCGATTATCAGGTGACGGCAGCCACGCAACTGAGCGGCGATCAAAATACGGCGAATGATAAGGCTAGTGCGTCCATCTCCGTCGTGAATGCCAGGTATCTCGGTGCCTGGGAAGGACAAACCAGTCAGAATCGCTCGTTCTATTTTCATGTAAACGGCAATGATGAAATTGACAGTATTGCGATAGAAATCCGTGTGGATTTTGGCGGTGCACAATGCACTTATGTGTTTGGTAATTCAAGTTTAATTTCGATTGAGAATGATACATTTAAAGTGGAGGTGTTCGGCGGCATTGCCGTTCCGGCCGGTGAAAACAATCCAATTGTACATGGCACCTTTAAAAGTCCCGAGTTGTGTGATGGCTCCATCAGCAAATTTAGGGCCGCCGGCGGGATGTGCGGGAATCAAGTTATCTTTGGAACCGGTTATACAAATGCAGCCAAAACATGGTCGGCTAATCGTGATATGCAAACTATTGCCGTTGAAATGAAAAAGGCAGATCGACCAGATGAAATTAGGCTGTTACAAAATTATCCGAATCCATTCAATCCGCAAACGACGATTGAATATAAAATTTTGAACACTACCTGGGTATCCCTGAAAATATTTGATATAAATGGCCGTGAAATGATGACACTGGTCGACGGGGAACAAGCGCAGGGAAGTTATCAGGTAATTTTTGAAAATCGGCATTTGCCGAGCGGCGTCTATTTCTACCGGCTGATGACCGATACGGATATTCAGTATAAAAAGATGACGATTGTGAAGTAATGAAGTGATGCAGCATCAATCAAATAAACTAGGAGAATAAGATGCGGCGGTTTAATCTCGTACTGCTTTTATATCTGGCTATTTCAGTCATGTTCCCGATAAATTTAATTGCAAATCCGAATTCTGATGCTTTTGTTGTCAATGATTCAACACGCTATTGCAATGCTCCAACTATCGCTTTAGACGGCACAGGACATTTCACGATTTCCTGGTCTGATGAGGCCGGAGTTTATTTTCAACAATATGATCAGACTGGCACAGCTATTGGTTCTAATGTACAAGCTAACAAACCGGAAGATATATATTCCTATTCTGATCCAGCAATTGGTATGAATGACCAGGGACAATTTGTACTTGCATGGGGATATCGGGATTTTGCTGTAATACCCAATATTTATGTTCGCAGATTTGATCAGCTTGGTAACGCACAAGGCAATCCAGTCCTGGTGAATGAAGAATCCGGCTGGATTGTTCATGGGCAACGATCGGCAATTGATAAAGATGGCAATTATGTAATTACCTGGCATCTTAGTGATGGATTTAAATATAATGTCTTGCTTCAGCGTTTTAATGCGAGCGGAAATTTAATGCGTGTTAATGAAAAACCATATGATGATACTTTAGAGCCGGATGCTTCGGAGCCTGCAATTGTGATGAAAGAAAATGGTGGTTTCATAATCGTTTGGTCAGATCGGAGAAATGGTGTTGGTGATATTTATTTACAGCATTTCAGTAATGATGGCACACGGCAGGGGACGAATGAAAAAGTGAATGATGATGCGGAAAATAAGAATCAAAATCAGCCTGCAATCGCGATGGATGCAGGAGGTAGTTTTGTGATCGCATGGGCAGATGCTCGAAATGGTTATCGAAAAGATGATATTTACTTCCAACGATATGATAGTAACGGAAACAAGTTTGGCATTAATGAAAAAGCGAATGAAAATATACAGGGAACCTTTCAGCAAAATCCATTCGTGGCTATGGATGCTAATGGACGATTTGTGATTATATGGGAAGAATATCTCGATGGTTCTTCAGTCTCAACTCGTAAGTCACCAGATATTATTGGACAACGATATGATAACGATGGATCATCTATTGGAACCAATTCATTACTGGTCGATCGTGACCTCGATGCAAATTATTATATTCCTCCAAAGATGGTTGCAAATTCGGAAAATATTATTATTACATGGAATGATAATTATAATATTTATGCAAAAATATTTAGCTGGGATTGGCCAGCCCAGGAATTGTACACACTGACAACTGCCGCAATGCCAGCAAATGGAGGAAGCATCACACTGGATCCCATCAAGGATAAATATGCTTATGGTGAATCAGTTTCGATTCACGCGAATGCGAATCTGGGGTATATATTTGATCACTGGGACGGTGATGTCACAGGAAATGATAATCCGGCTATTATTACAATGGATGGAAATAAAAATATCACTGCTTATTTTGTTAATGCCCCCACTTATACGTTATCGATTACAATATTGCCCGACTATTGCGGACATATTAGTGCAAATCCAGGTAAATTCGAATATATCGCTGGTGAAGTTGTTACCTTAACCGCAATACCGGATTTTGAAGAATATCAATTTGACTATTGGAGTGGTGATCTCTCCGGAAATGATAATCCAATTTCGATAACTATGGATGGGAATAAAAATATAACCGCTCATTTTGTTCAAATGTATAGAATGACCGTCTCTGTCGAGCCCGATGATGCAGGTAGCGTTACTATCGATCCTGAAAAATTTTTGTACATCTGGGGTGAGACTGTGCATTTAACCGCAAATCCAAATCCAGGTTATTCATTTGATTATTGGAGTGGTGTAGACGAGTCCAATTTATACTATTCAAATCCATTTGAATTATATGTCTATGACTTTTTAAATGTTATTGCTCATTTCAAATCCACAACAGATATCGATTTGGATAAAAGCAAGCAAACACCAACCGAGTATTGCCTGTATCAGAACTATCCCAATCCATTTAATCCGACAACCAATCTGAGATTCATGCTACCAAAACCGGACCATGTCTCACTAAAAATTTATAACTTAACCGGCGAACAAATAGCTACCATCGTTGAGTGTAATTATCCTGTGGGAGAATACAATTTTCAATGGTCGGCTGAAGGATTTGCCAACGGTATATATCTATACAGAATAGTGACAAGTGAATTTACTCAAACCAGGAAGTTAATTGTGCAGAAATAACTATTTTGAAACCAAATTTTCATAGTTTGTTAAAATCCATAATGCCGTGACATTGGGAGATAATGCGCTGGCATAGTCAATTCACTTTCAATATATGTCGTATCCACATAACTCAAACGATACGGAGGAAACATGCATCGCTTTACATTTGCACTCGGTATTTTAGTCTGCTGTCTGGCTGTTCAATTATCTGCACAGGAACAAATTCTTACTTTGGGACTCGGACTCTCAAAAGATATGCGCACTGGTGACAATATGTGGAATCCCGGCTTGCAGTTCAAAGGTTCTTTTTTTAAAAAATCCACGGAGCGGCTATGGTACGGCCTCAATGTCGCTTATAACAAGTGGAATTTTGATGAGAGCACGTACGAAGCATCATCCGGTTACTCCATTGACAGCGCCGAAGGATCACTTACCTTGATCGAGTTAGCGCCGTCGCTGCGGATTCCACTCGGCCAGGGTGCGGTCTGCCTTCGGGTCGGCGCCGGATTGTTCTTCGTGTCCGAAGCGGATGTGGAAATCAGGGAGACCGGTCGGTCTGGCTGGAGCACAACAACACTTACCAGCGAAGGAGGCACCGGCCTGGCATTCCAGCCGGGAGTTGAAGTATCAATCGGCTCCATTTCAATTGTTCCACTCTATTCCGTATATATGTTGAACAGCGAAGTTTTTAATCATATCGCCGTCACTGCCGAGCTAAAACTTAATTTGAAATAGTAAAACGCGTGACATATGTCGAAACAGGTGTGGTTATCTGTTTCGAACAACACTCTCCTGCTTTTCCTCCTACAGGGTGGGAGAGTGTTTTTTTTGACTTGTCAGAAAAATGTTGGGAAAATAGAATACACCTGCCATATGGGTCCATGAAAAAATAATCTTGCAGAAATGAATTATTTGTCTTATTTTAAGAATACGGAATTATCCACGATCCTGCGTTTTTGTTAATGGAAGTACCGGGGATAATTTTACCTGCTCGTAAAATGGATTAATTCTCATCATTCGTATTCTTCAGCAGCCGGAGATTGGTTTTATGCGTTTTGTTTTCACGCTACACGTTACTTCTCTGATAGTTGCTTCCGGATATGCTTCATTTCTGTTCGGTCAAACCATACCGTCACATAGAAGCCGTGATCATCATTCAACAATAAATGTGGTGACATTACCCAGCAAAAATAATGTTGGGCATAATACGTCCCTGAGCGGAGAATATCAACCGGATGCAGATACGGTGCTGTTGCTGCATTTTGACGAAGCCGGAGGTTCAATCACTTATGACGCGAGTGGATACAATAATCACGGTAGCGGGGATGTAACAGTCGTCCCCGGCAAATTTGGCAATGCACGTATGTTTGGTGGAAATGAGAAATCGAACAATTTTAGTATTGGATACCACCCCTCACTTGATTTGGGAACCGGCGATTTTACATATGAAACATGGATTAAGACAACATATGACGGCTCTTCCCACGGGATAATTGATAAAGGAACATTCACGCCCGGTGTAGTGGTTGAGATTGGGATTGGCAATGAATCCCATGTTGTTGGATCTCACGCTTATTTCAATATCACCGATGATGCAGGTAATTTTGTCAGCTTAAATCAGCAAGGAATACTGAGTGACAATCGCTGGCACCATTTTGCCGGCGTTCGTGATGGCGATTATGCGATACTTTATGTCGATGGGGTGATGGTCGATTCACACGATATTTCCCACTTTGGCCAGCTCGACCGCGAATGCAATATGAATATTGGCGGTCCCGATGGCACCATTCTGGATGAAGTGCGTATTTCCAAAAAAGCGCGCACCCCGTTGGAATTTAATATTCCGACACCTCCACAAAATCTGACTGCCCGGAAAGTCGGAAATAGTATCGTCCTGCAATGGGATACGCCTTTAAAACCAATTGTACAGTACAAAATATTCCGCGACACTACATCGCCAGCATTAACAATCTTCGATAACATCGATGTCTCCATATCGCAAACGACGAAATTCGAAGATGCTTATGCCTTGCCGGGTAAAAGCTATTTTTACCGCATCACCGCTGTGGATAGCGCCGGCACAGAGAGTCTGTTCAGCAATGAAGCTAATTGCTCACTTCAATCCGTGGCGGCTTTAAATGTCGTTCCAACATCACTCGATTTTGGTTCGGTTGCTGTAAATGCCGCAGCGTATCGGGACATTACCGTTTTCAGTACCGGAAATGATACGCTTTATGTCACATCCATGCAAAGCAATAATAACGTGTTCGATATAATCGACAAGATGGCGTTTGACATTCGGCCATCTACATCAAAAAATGCAAGCGTACGGTTTACACCAGTAGAACAAGGACGACAAACTGGAACGCTAACTATCTATCACAACGGTGATCAACCGCCGGTTACAATAGAACTGACAGGTGTTGGATTAACCAAGACGTTTAAGGCGCTTCCAAATCCATTCACGCCGAACAACGATGGTTACAATGATGCCGTGCAATTCACTGTTCCCATTACTGCTGTCGATCAGCCGGAAGTATTTATCTTCGACGTCAGCGGTCGAAAAGTCGCGCATTTGACAATCGCGAATAATGCTGGCTATATCTGGAACGGCAACGACGAACACGGCGAGCAGCAACCGCCCGGTGTTTACATATACATGGTAAAAGTTGGCGGTAAAATTAAACATAACGGAACTATTACGTTGATACGGTAGAAAGTGCGAACATCCCCCTGTTTCATTCCACTTCCGCAAGCGGGCAGCGAGATGGAATCAGGGGGATGTTCACGGCCGGTTAGATACCAATCACATAACAACAAAACCGAATACTAGTAAAGATTCAAACCGAATCCGGAACATTCCATGAAAACATGGTCATTCATCATCACCCTTCATCTGTTGACAGCGCAATTCTGTCTTGCACAAATGAATTTGCACTTGAACAGCAGCTATCAGAATAGCCCGGAAATTGCTTTTCATAATCCGGCGGGTATTGTGTTGCCGGAACGCATTCAGGCATCGGTTGGATCGCAGCTATTGTGGCTTGGCCTGGCGGGCTCGCAGATGAGTGCTACGTATGCTAATTATAATCAGCCCATCACCAACGATTTTGCCGTTGGGGTGCGCGGCCAGATATTTACATCGGACATGTTTCAGTATGGCGATTACTCATTGATGACAGCCAGCAAATGGTGGGATGATAGGATTGCCATGGGACTGAATGCCAGCTTGCTGCTTTATGCCTACGATACTGAGAAATTTAATCTGGTGGACATGGACGATCCGTTGCTTGCACATGGCAGTTCGAAAACCGCCGCATCGTTTGGGATAGGAGTGATCGTTAAACCTGCCTGGTTTGTCAGCGTGGGGGCGAGCGTTAATCATATCAACACCCCTGATATTTCGCTAAACAATGCCGGCTTTGAAAGGAAGCGCGTTATAAATGCTGGCATCACGTTTCATGTGGCGCCGGCGACGCCTCAGGTTGAAATACAAATGGTAGATAACACGATATTAACTCAGGCAGGTGTGCGCAAAAGTTTGTTGGATAATCGAATTCAGTTGACTAGCGGATACGCGGGGATTGCCTCGGAGCGGCAGGATTTTTTTATTGATGTTGGCGTTAATTGGGGACAATTCGCTATCAATTATGACTACCAATACCCGTTGAGCGAACTGAACCTGATAACGTTTGGTTCACATCGCTTTACATTTTCATATAGCCAGGGTGGATTTTTGAAGAGTTCTCCCCGGCCGTTGATTGAATTGTTGAATCCGCAATTCAGCAGCACAACAGAAAATTCGGTGTTTGACCTGGAAAGTGCAATCAGCCACGAAAACGGGATTGACCGCGTTGATATTGTAGTTAACGGTGCAAAAGTGAAATCAATTGATTACCCGGACCAGGCCACGCTCGTTAATGTGCGGGAACAGATCGCGCTGGCGGATGGTGATAATATTCTGAAAATCATTGCACATTCGGCACAGGCACATAATACTAAAAAACTACACATCCGCTACGAACCGCAAGCTGTATTTGCGCCTGTAATTCAGTTACCGGCATCTCCGCCTCCGGGCATCACCATTGAATCCCCGGAAATGGGCGTATCCCGGACGGGTATCGTCACCTTCCGGGCGCACATCGACGATGCTATGGGAATCAGGGAGGCTACTGTTTTTCAGAATAATGAGGCCGTTAAAACCCTGACATGGCCCAATAGCGACACGTCTGCCATCGTTCAGTGCGAGCTGCCGCTTGTCAACGGGATGAACAAACTTAAAATTCTGGCACGCAACAAAATGACGCAAGCTGCTGATTCTGTGGTTGTGGAGTATCAACCAGTTGAACTGGCGCCGGTCATTTCCGTTATTCAGCCACAGGAATTTTTAACAGCCTCAAATGTCATTGGCTTGCAATGCGCTGTTGATAATATCAACTCGCCGGATGACGTGTACATCAAGGTGAACGGTATAGAAGTTGTAACGCGTACGGCAACGGTTGTTGGGCAGAGCGAGCAGGGCATTCGCTTCCAAAAGTGGATTAATTTGCAGGATGGCGCCAACAGCATCGAAATATTTGCCTTCAACTCCAACGGGCAAACCGATGAAAAACTTGAAATTTTTTATAATCCGTTATCCGTGCAGACGTTGTATCATGAAACCTGGGCGTTTATTGTTGGTATCAGTAATTATCAGGATGCATACATTGGCAACCTGCCGAAGGCTGTGCCCGATGCCCAACGGGTGACGGAGAATCTACAAACACATTTTCGGTTTGATCACATTATCAGTCTGTACGACAGCAATGCCACCGAAGCCCGCATCCGTCATATTCTTGAAGATACGTTTGAGAAGACCCAGGAAAATGACGGCATCCTTTTTTTCTTTGCCGGACATGGTGAAACCAAAACAACCGATTACGGCCCGATCGGCTACATTCTGCCCCACGATGCCCTTCGCAACGCCTCCAGCACATGGATTTCTATGGATGATGTTCGTCGTTCAGCGCGGATTGCCAAAGCCAAACATGTATTTTACGTGATGGATTGCTGTTACAGCGGCTTGTTACTGGCTACGCGTGGTTCAACCAACCAGATGATTTCCACCACGCCCGATTTTACAGGTCTGTCCGAAAAAATCAAAAGGAAAGCCCGCGATGTACTCACCGCTGGCGGCCACGGTGAGGCAGATGTGGATGGCATTTTTGTCCCGCGGTTTATAAAAGGTATTACCGGTGAGGCGGATTATGACCATAATTCCTACGTCACTTCCCGGGAGATCAGTCTGTACATGAGTCTGACCGTTCCCCGCGATGCTGATAACCTGGGCTGGAAACAGAACCCACAATTCGGGAAGTTAACGCATGAGGAAGGAGAGTTTATTTTTGAGCCGGTGGTTGGAGAAATAAATAAATAAAGAACATCAACACATTTCAACCGGTCTCTGCGGATATAATTAAAGTTAATTCATGTGGACTTACTGTATCACTTACCAGCATCCAATTCCTGCCCAATCATCACCTCCGCCACATTCAACGATCCAAAACACCCGAATCCGTTCTCTACCGTACTGTAATCGGAACTATAGGTATTGGGCTTCACGCTCACATTGAACGTGATATATTCCGACAGATTCAAATCATAGGCATAAATCCGCAGCACGCCCTGTGAGACGACAACGCCGGATGTTGGGATATGTACCCGGATGTCCCCGTGATCGGGTCGTGGCACGCGAATGCTCCAGGAAGCCGATTCCGTGAACAGATAAATGTCATACAGCCCGGCAAGCGGATCAAACGCCAGCGTAAAATCGACGCCATCTTCATTGAGGTGGATCGAACCGTCAATGATTCGCGGGACCATGGGAACAGTGGTGCTCCCAGATAATGTGGGAAATCCGATGCGTTTGCATTCTAAACTGTAACTATGCTCTGCATGGCATGGCATATGCGGATGGCGATACTCTTTACTTGAAAATGCGTCATTGAAATCGGTGTACAGAAGTTGGATCGAGTCGATCGATGCTTTATCGAATGAATAAATGGTAATAGTAGCATCGGATACTTCTACTGAATCAGGGTACGGCGTTACCGGGTATGCCTGCTCCAGATGGATGTACGACATCGGAAAACCATTCAGGCTGTCGGGGCGAAGCACGCCAAACACATTAAGCATGGGCGTATGCTTGCTGTTGTCTAAAAAATATGGCTGCGGCCCCGGACTGGTGATTGAATTTTCACATGCCGTAGTCAGTAAGAAAATCAGTGGAAAAAGCAGCAAAGCAATTTTCATAAAACAGCTTTTTGGAGTATGTTCGATTTCTTGATTCATAGTGATGAGCATGTCTGATAGATATTAATTGATAATGGTAAATTGTGAATAGTAAATAGTTAATTTGAAAACAATGTCATTAAGTTAAGAATGTATCCCATAAACGTGCTAAAATCGAGCCCTGAGCTTGTCGAAGGGCGTCGGGGGGAACAGGTTTAGGCAACGGTTGAATATTTTTTATCTTAATAGAAGTGAATGGTAAATAGTAAATCAACGACCATCTCTTTCATGCTCCATTAACAATTCTCAATTATCCATTGACCATTAACAATTAAAAATTCTCCATTCACAATTTAAAACTTAATCGTATACCCGGTGCTAATCGTCGGGATATAATTTGTGCCCAATCCATACAATTTATCTTCATCGATGGAAATATAATACCACACATTCCGGTGCAGGAAGAATAGTAGATTGTTGATGGAAAAATTAAGATACGATTCTTTCGCGCCGAGAAATTCTGCCAGTTCCGCACCAAAACCTTTGCGGAGCCGTTTTTTTAATCCAAAATCCAATTCCAGAATGTAGGGGAGCCGCGCGTTGTTTTTGGTTTTGCTGTAACTCACCGGATAAATTGCATGCTCATTCGTTAACGGATCGTAATAAAAATACGACCGTGTGGTGGTCTCGATTGTTTTCGGTACCCCGGACATTAATCGCAGCGTGCCGCTGTACGACAAGGTCGGGAGAATTTGATGGTTGATCATGACTTTTAATGCATGCGTACGGTCATAATCAAATAAAAATTCCCGCCCATTCATAATATGCGGATAGCTACGTGTCGATTTACTCAGCCCGTAACTCATCCACCCGGAGAATGTCCGCCAGGTGCCCTGCCACATCAATTCCATACCGTATGATTTACCGGTGCCGGCTTTGATTTTATCGGAAAACTGCATGGCTTCCAATTGGCTGATATTGTAATCGTACGTGTAAACACGGGAGATATTTTTATAATAGAAATTAACCGACAGTTTGGATTGCCCCAATACTGGTCGCTCGATGCCCACGATATAATGGGTCGATGCGCTCGGTTGCTGTGCCCGCAACGGATAATAATATTCGACAAACTGGCTCAGCTCGTATTCCTGCGAATTAATGCTCATGATGTATTGATAATAATTGCCCCAGGCCGCCTTCAGTTTTACATCGTTCCATAAATTGATCACAGCATTGACGCGCGGCTCCCGGTACCATTTGTTAAGAAAGCTGAATTTGGAAAACCGGTAACCGCCACGCAGTGTCAGCCAGCCGAAATTGAGCTGATCTTCCGCAAAGCCTGCCAGCAGATGTGGGCGACGGCTGGTCTTGCCCTCACTCAAATGATTGATGAGAATATCGTTGCTGAAATCGTAATCAATGGCTTCCGCACCGATCATTAATGTATTGGCAGCATTCAGTGTCATGTTCAGCGTGGATTTGGCGCTGAGGTCGCGAATTTTGTTGCGGATATCTGTGCTGTAATATAATTTTGCCTTATCATCGCTAGCGTCATCCGTATAATTGAAATCCAGCAGCAGGCTGTTTTTTGATGAGAAAAACGAGCCGGACACCTGGGTTTTCAGATAGATATTGGGCGTGAGCACTGTTTTCAGGATGGCGGTTGCAGCTTGATTTCTCCAATCATTTTTTATCAGGAAATCGTAATCATCAAAAATATCGGTATCGAACGTCGCCCCAAGATAGGAGAAATAGTTCGATGCCTGAAAATCGTATAAATCGCGGGAATAGAAATAGCGTACGCTCAACCGGTTTTGGCGATTTATTTTCCAGTTGAGTGCAATATTGGTATCGTAAAAATAGCTGGGTGAGTACATCAGAAATCGGGTGATCAAATCATAGTAGACGCGGCTGGATATCATCATCGTCATGTCTTTTCCCACCGGAAAATCGAGCACCATATTGGTGTAAGTTAACGATGGCTCGATTTCGCCGTGCAGTTTTTCGCTGTTGCCCTCGCGGGTGGTGATGTACATTACCGACGAATTACGGCCACCGTACTCCGCGCCATAACCGCCGACCAGCATTTCCACATTCTTCATCGCATAGGTATTAAAAATCCCGGACGAAGTGACAAAATGATAGGGATTGTAAATCGTCACACCATCGAGCAGAATTAAATTTTCACCCGGATCACTGCCGCGTACGGAATAGAGCGGTGAGATCGGATCGACCCCCTCAATTCCCGGCAAGTATTTAACAGCGCGAAACACATCCTTGCCGGACGCCGGAATGCTGCGAATCGCATTTGCTGATAATTGACGAAGTCCCGGTTCCACATCCTGATTGGCGACCTCCGACCGTTCACCGGTGACAACAATTTCGTTCAATGCCACCGGTTTCGGTTGCAATGCAATGTCCTCAAGCACCATTCCTTTATCTCGAATCACGATGGTGACGTGCTTCATTTCATAGGCGATGTGCGATATGTCAAGCACGTATGTTCCGGCAGGCAAACCGGTAATCCGGAAATAGCCGTTGCCATCGGTGGCAGCGCCCATGTAGATATCGTGAACAATTACATTCACACCAATAATTGTTTCTTTGGATTGACCATCGACAACATGACCGGAAACGGTATATTTCGTTACTGCCTGTGCAGTTGCACACGATAAAAGCAGTATGATTATTAACCAACGCCGTATCATAATTTTATTCCTGCCTGAAACTGAATCGCCACGTTTATCTGAATTCCTTTTGAATAGATATACATCACATCCTGTTGCAGCCCGAAACCACATACCAGCGAACTGCGGTCGAACGGATTAAATTGAATTAGTTGCCCGAGCGAGTAATCGGCGATCATCGCGTCGTAGAGCTTATGCTTTTTGACGTTGATATCTTTCCAGCGGTTGAATCCAATCATGATCAGCGACTTTCCCTGAAATACCCAATTTGGATGAAACCGGTAATTCAGATAATCATTGGAAAGCCCAAACTCGATGCTTTCAAAATCATCGGCGTTGCGATAGCGGACGTTATAACCGCCGCTGCGATAAAACCAGGGCCGCGCCTCACGATTGGAAAAATAGAGCTGCAAATCCGCTGTTTCCCCGAATGTGCCGATGGCAGCATTTGTCGTAATCATCAGATTGGCGGGACGGCCGCTGTATCCGCATGTACGAAAATTATCGAGCGCACAGAAGTCGGACAGCACATCACTCGATAAATCAGCGCGAAATTCCTGCTGCCACTTTGCGATGACACGCTCCAATCCGGTTTTGTAATTATTTTTGAAGATCGGCGCGCGGATCATAGTTTCATAAAGCAGTTGTCCGGCGCAATGCCGCTCACCCGTTGCATCACGTTGATAAAGGTTGATGGCGGCATTCACCTGGTAATGTGGGTAAATCAGTGTACTTGTTACCTTCGTCAATTTAAATTGCGTGATCCCCAACGTGAGTGAGCGGAATGTATCTGCCGTTGGCGAATGTGAGAGTGATTCGTAAATTGCATCAGCCAATGTGCGCTGCGTGTAAATTACCAGATCAAGCGGGATGAAGCTATACTTTATGATTTCATCGCGGGCAAGCACATGCGGCGCTTCATCGCGTTCGTCAATCACGGAATCGATGTGCATGGCGATGGAGTTGGCCGTTTTGTCGTGATTTAAGGTAATGCAAAGTGAATCACGGATAAACGGTTGGCTGTGGACAGCTTCAGTGAGAATTAACAGCAGAGCTGTAAGAGAAAATATTGTGACTGGCAGCGTTCGGGATTCTATTTTCATTTGGTATTTCGGATTGTGTTAACAACGGGTTTTGAGAATAGACACAGAAGCTGAAACGGAAAGGCGGATTAAAAGTTTCGGAGGAATTTTTATTGTCAGTGGTGGGAAAAATTATTTGATTGTTACCTTTACGTTGGGCGAGTCAATCGAATATGGATGACAACGCTAGTGAGATCATATAAATGTTAATTGATTTTTCCGTGGTATCATCTCATGTTCTTTGATTTTGCTTGTAATATAGAAAGTCGAAATAGAATCTTGCTCGATCTGTTTAGCGATTATTTTATTTTCAAAAGGAATAAATTTACCTGCTTTAAGTTTAAGAGTGTATTACAAATCCATAACAACATTCCTACGCTTGACAATATTACGTTCTGCTTCACGGTTATAATGGTCAGCTATGCTTCTAAGCGTGACGGCGAATCGTTGATAACCTACATTTTCAACTTGTTCTGCTTTTTGATGATATTCTACGGCAAACTCACGTTCTTCTTTTCCAGTTGGATCGACCCAATGTACTCCACGTGAGTTATATATTCCTATGCTATAACCATCGCGCAAATATTCAGCATCTTTTAAGTTTAACTCGTTAGCAACTGTCATGTTTATCCATAAGCCATCTTTATCAGCTGGGCAGTGAATAAGAACCTCCCCAACTTTATTTAGCGCAACTTCAAGATGACCAGAGTCACTACAAATGTTTTTTACTTGCTTGATCCAATTTAAAAAATGTGCATCATCGAAACCATCCCCGTTTTGCATTCCTGGTGGTATTCGCCACTCGTTTAGTAATTGCCAAGCGTTTGTAGCGATAGCTTTCAATTCTTCTGATGGATTAGCTATTGTAATATCACTCTTGTTCGAACGATAAATTAAACGAATAATTTCACAAAAGAATTCTGGATCGCTGGCAAGACGATTTTCCAAGGTTTTTGGTGCGATTCCATAGTGACGATCTAACAAAGATAAGTATGCCCATTCTATTCTAAAGAGATCATCAAGAGAAACATCGGAACTATTTTGAATCATTTCGATTAATTCTACTGTTTGATGTATATCCATCGAATATACAGGTTCTGTTGATGATATTGCTGAGAGTAAAGCTTGTATGCACTGAACTATACTGATTGGTTGTTTGTCATAACGTAATTTTACCAAACAGTCTATTGCGGCACGTGGTCTCCCAAATTCAATCAGTTTTTCAATAGCAAAGCTTAAATCCTTTTGAGTCTGATAGGGATTTACATTAACGATTTGCCAGTAATTTCCCTGAGAATTAATTAACCAGTTTTCTACACGAATCCATGCTTCATTTGTAAACGGCAAATAACTTAGAAAGACACTGATCTGCTCTATTTTCCAATTTTCTTTATTTAAATTATCGACCCATTGCCAACTTTTATTATTATGCCGACTGTATATATACCCGTTCATAAAACTCGAAAGCTTTTTATTTTCAATTTCTAAAAATTTTGGTAATAAAAATTTATCGGTCTTTTCATCAGCGATAGATCCGAGTGCTATACCAACTTGGCTTGGAAACTCAACTGTTTCTGAAAATTGAATGACAGTTTCTAATCCTTTCAGATTTAAAATTTCCCTGATAGCTTTTTTACGACGTTCACTAAGACGTTTTCGTTGTTCGTCCCAGCTGCCATTCTTATCAAAGAGTTCAAAATCGCGATCTGAGAATAATTGATGATAAAGATTTATAGGATTTGATGGGGTCAGCAAGTCAGAAATAGATTCTATAGAAGAAAGCAGATTATCATTCAATGCCCATTTCGCATCTTGAAATCGACGGTGTTTAGTTGTAAATTCAGTAAGTTTTTCCCAGATTTTTAATCGACTATTTTCGGGAAGTTCTACAATCTTACTTGATGATAATAGTTCAAGAAATTGATCAAAATAAGTTTTAGGAAGGAAATTTAAATGGTCAATAAGCTCACACAGATAATTTATATCTTGTTCGGCCATTGAAACGGCTATCTCACCGTAGAATGATAATTGCTCCAGATATTGTGATTGATTAAAATCCTTTCCATAATCTTCCGGTATATTAATCCGCCAAGATGGTTTATGTGAACCCATTGAAATCTGGTGTTGATTTGGTAATAAGCGAATAATTAGCTTCCAAGTTATTGCTGGGAACTCCTTGTGCAGCGTATTTACTGCAACTTTGCGCTTCTCGATTGGTGCAAGTGTTTGAGGTAACCATGGCATAAAAATTGTTGATAAAGAATTAATAGGTCTATTGATCCATTGCCCCCCTGGGTCATTGTTTGCTAATTCACCAAGAATAGTACAAACACGGACTAAATATTTCTCATCCCATGCAAGACCTTCCAGCGCCCAAAGAAGACCAGTTAAATAATTATTACCCATCATACCTTTAGCTTCTTGTAAGAAAAGCTCGTAAAATGGGCAGGGTGTCGTATTTAGTGCTTTTTCAACCGCATTAAGAAATTCATCAGGCGCAGCCTCAGCTAAAATCGGTAGCAAATTGTCAAGACTTCCCCATGATACCCAATCTATATCTGTAAATATTTCACGAATAGTGAGAACTACAGTTGTTTCAACTTTTCCTATTGAACAATGGATCAAGGCATCTGGTTTATTTCCTAGTAATGCTAAACCCTCAGCCATTCCTTTTCTGAGTGCAGATGAATGGATTAGTACTTTTCCATGAATACTTGCCATATATCGATCTTGCGGTGGAAGTTCAAAAGATGGATCCCGTTCTGTAAGAACTGTCAATACAATTTCTTTGAAAATATCTAAATTCTGATCAAATATTCTTGATCCAAGCAAATTCCATAATTCGACACGATCTATTATTTGCCAAAGACCGTTTTGAAGTGAAAATGGACTACTAGGCAATTGAATTGCCTCTCTTATTTTTGAGAGCCAAATTGTACAATTTTGATTTAGTAGTTTACATAGGATCAAAAGGTCGGATTCGTAATTTTCGTCCCAAGAACCAACTAAATTCATCAGTGCAAAATCTGTTGCATATGGATGCTTACTCCAATCAGAATCCATTTTCTCAGGCTTGATTAAAGATGTTTCTTTAGGAATATGTCTAATAGCCGGTTGTTTAAACGCTTGCAATATATCTTCCGGTATATTGTCAGCTATGATAGTACCAGCATTCTGATTCCATGTTTGAACTAAATCAACAATGCGACCCCATATCCATTCTGGACGTTGCCGATTAAATTGCGATATATGAGAATGAAGGAGAGATAAAACAACACCAATCTCTTTCCCAAGATCATAACCAAGCAGGTGGAAATGTTTGAGAAACAAATAAATTTCGTCTTTTAGAATATCTACATTTTGATTAGCGATTTTTAGATGATGTTGGATTACTCCTAATTTTTCAACACTCTTTGGAGGACTGAAACTAGCTTGTTTTACATTTTTAAAAAAATCATCAGAATTTTTTGTATGCCTTGCCTGGTTTAATAACCATTGTACATTATGAAAATCAGTTTCACTTAAGGGGCCAGTAATAAGTGCAATAATATCTTTTCCCTTTGTAAAAAGATCAGGATTGTTGAAGTCACTCCAAGCTGCTTTTATAACATTGGAAAGTTCACTATCTTTTTGTGTAAAACGAATTGAATGTTTAACTTGTCCAAGTAATTTACATCTTTCTTTTGTAGTATATTGTTCAACAAAAACAATTAAATCATCAGTATTATATCCACTAATTCTCCCTTGTAATTTTATCTCTCTAATAGGCCACCAAGGTAAACATGGTGCGTATCCACCAGTAAGCATTAACGTGACAAAAGATGCTTGAACATGGGCTTCGAAATGCGCGCCTCCACCTCCTGTCGAAAATGGATTGCACAGTTGTTTATTATTTGTGCTCATTTTTAGCTCTATTATTTATCAGTCAATGAGTGTTTATTTGGAATTAAGAATTCTCAAGTATACGTTGTTGTTATTTCATATTGCTGTCAAGCATCACGAACACCGAGAAAAGGAAAACGAGCAACGCAAAGAGTAAATAATTGGTTGCTCCCGTTGCGGGGTGTTGTTGGTAGGAAAAATATTACAACTTTTCGACATCAATGTCAATAGTTTTTATTATAAATTTTTAATGTGAAGCTTTGGTGAATTTTAGATTAGATGTTTTCCTTTAAAATTATACCTGCATCAAGCAAAAGCGTGGTGCTGGTACAAGCGGGAATGTCGTTATAATAGATGATACTATCGTACTCGCATCATTTTCCGTATCTCGCGAAATCCAGGCGTTTCCAAAACCGTAAAGTACATGCCGCTGGTTACAGCATATCCTTTCTGATCGCGCCCATCCCATGTAACAGAATAGTTGCCTGCAGGCTGGCGTCGTTGGACAGGAACCTGGACGGCTTGTCCCTGCAAATTGAATATCGTCAATTTTACATCGCTGAAAGCTGCAAGCCGATAGCTGATTGCTGTTGTCGGATTAAACGGATTAGGGTAATTTTGTAATAGTTGAAATGCCACCGGTGAGGTTGTCACATCCGAATCAACTGCAATATCACCGCCAAAATAATCGAGCAGATGCTGTCTGACGTACGCTGGCCAGAGATTGAGAAAATTCCGAATTTGGCTAATTTGATAACGCCACGTATTATAGCGCTCCCCCAAATTTGGAGGAGCGCTATAGAGTTATGAAGGCGATCAAAACCGTAAGTCACAATTGGCATGTGATTCGGTTTTTCATATGAGAGTTCGCAGTAACATAGCGTTTCTTGTTCCGGATAAAATTTAACCCATCATCTGGAGCTGGTACTCGGTTCGTGTTTTCCCGGTGTACTTCTTGAAAACTGAATTAATCACCGATTTATTATTGTAACCGACTTTATAAATTATTTCGATGATGGTTTTATTGTTCATGGGGGAACCAGCAATCAGACGTTTGGCATCGGTTATTCGATATGAATTAATGAACTCGAAAAAATTTTGCTGGAATCCCCGGTTAATAACCTCCGACAGGGATCGCTGTGGTATCGAGACCAGCTCTGCCAGTTTTTGAATTGTAAGATCAGGAATCAGGTACGGTTGATATTGATTCATAGAGTAGGTCAATTGATTTTTATAGCGCGTGAAAACGGGATCGGACAAGGGAGGTTTATTAGCTTTTGATAAAGTTATATCAATTCCGTGGAACAGTTCGGGATGGTTGAACGCATAATAAAAAATTACAACTGAAAAAATTAGCATGCCGCCGGACACTCGTGATATCAAATATATACCAAAAAAAACCCGATCCATGTAACCATGAACCGGGTATCGATTTTCAATATACCAAAAGTATAATTAAATAATATATGAATTAACGACATTTTCCAGCATTTCCTGGCGTCCGCTTTTCATCGTCGGTTTGCCATTTTTGAGAATCCATTGATCCAGATCTTCCAGACCAACTTTACCCGCCATAATATCGGCACCGATGCCTGACTGATAGCTGCTGTAGCGTTCTTCAATGAAATTGTCGAGCGCTTTTTCTTTGATAATTTGATCGGCGATTAGCAATCCGCGAGCGAATGTATCAATACCACCAATGTGTGCATGGAATAAATCAATTGTGTCGATGGATGAACGACGTGGTTTGGCGTCGAAATTCAATCCGCCGCTGCCAAGGCCGCCTTGTTTCAGGATAATGATCATCGCCATTGTGGTGCTGTAAAGATCGGTCGGGAATTGATCGGTGTCCCAACCCAACAACAAATCACCGCGGTTGGCATCGACGCTGCCTAATTTGCCGGCTGCTGAGGCGACAGTCAATTCATGCTCGAAAGTATGGCCGGCAAGCGTGGCATGGTTGGCTTCAATATTTAATTTAAAATGATCAATCAGGTCGAATTGCCGTAAGAATGCAAGTGATGTGGCAGAATCAAAATCGTACTGATGTTTGGAAGGTTCGGCTGGTTTCGGTTCAATCAGGAATTGGCCTTTGAAACCGATTTTATTTTTGTAATCCACTGCCAAATGCATGAATCGGGCCATTTGTTCGAGTTCATGTTTCAGATTGGTGTTAAGCAATGTTTCATAACCTTCACGGCCGCCCCAGAATACATAGTTTTCACCACCCAATTCATAGGTAGCATCAAGAGCATGTTTTACCTGTGCAGCAGCGTGTGCAAACACATGCGCATCCGGATTTGTTCCTGCACCCTGTGAATAGATTGGATTGCCGAACAGATTGGCTGTTCCCCAGAGCAATTTAATACCTGTACTCTTTTGCAATGCTTTCGCTTGTGCCACGATTGTTTCCAGATTCTTGCAGGATTGTGCGAACGTTTCTCCCTCCGGTGCAATATCCCGATCGTGAAAACAGTAATATTCAATGCCTAATTTTTGAATAAATTCGAAGGCCGCTTCCAAAGTGGCTTTAGCGCGCTCCATCATATCGTTACTTTTCGTCCAGGGACGCTGGAACACGTCATCACCGAAAATATCTTTCCCGCTGCCTTTCATTGTATGCCAATACGCCACTGAAAAGCGCAGATGCTCGGCCATTGTTTTACCTGCAACGACTTTTTTGGCATCATAATATTTATATGACAGGGGATTTTTTGAATCTTTTCCTTCGAACGGGATTTGACTCGGCACTTCCGGAAAAAACGAATCTTGCATATCTTCCTCCTAAATGGTCAGATTGAACTTGAAATATTTAGCACGTTTATTGTGCATGAATATTTTCGTGAATTTGACGAATATTGTAGATTTAATGAATTAAACTAAGTTAAATTGATTATTAGATTAAGGTAGACAATATTTCTGTTGACATTCTAAAAAAAACATCTATTTTAAATGGTCTTATACTCTTTGAACCGTTTCAATAAAATAATAAAAAAATAAAAAATATCCAAGACTTTTTTCTAAAAAAAATACCTAAGAAAATGACTCGTTAAAATGAAACGAATTACGATCACTGATATTGCAAAGCGAGCTGGAGTATCTAAAGGAACAGTTTCCGCAGTTATTAATGGCAAAAATACTGTTCGTGCAGAAACTCGAAATTTGGTCACATCTGTCATGAAAGAAATGAATTTCCGGCCCAAAGGCATGGCGCGAAATTTAAAACAAAAAAATACGGATAAAAGTATCGGGTTGATTGTTAGGGATTTAATGAATCCGTTTTTCACATCAGTTGCAATCGGTGTTAAAGATTATGCGAATCAAAAAGGTTATGATGTTTTTATTACGAGTTCGGAAAATGATCATGAGCGTGAAGTAAAATTTTCCCAATTGTTTTCAAACAAAGATATTAAGGGCGCAATAATATCTCCGATCGTTGAAGGCTCCTCTGAAATCGAGCATTTGTTTAAATTGAAAATGATCAATTATCCATTCGTTTTGCTGGAAGATGTACGAGGAATTCAAGCGAATGTCGTCAGTATTGATAATGTGAAAGCCATAAAAATTGCCGTTCAATATTTAATTGATAATGGACACACAAAAATTGTTCATTTCGCAGGTGATCCTATTTCGTCCCACTCACTTGAGCGTATCGAAGGATTTCGGAAAGCATTCAGCGAATGTTCATTAAGTTGTACGCATGAAATGATTGTTACGATTGGCTCGATCTATGAAACTGCCTTTATAAATGCAATTCAGTTTTTTAAGAATCGATCGCGCGACCAACATCCAACAGCGATTGTCTGCTTCAATGATCAACAGGCGCTCGCCGTTTTGGACGCGGCAATTCAGTTCGACCTGCAGGCGCCTGACGATATTTCGATCACCGGAAATGAAGATATTGCATTTGCCCGGTTGTTTCCCGTACCACTTACTACAATTCATGCGCCATTGAATGAATTTGGTATGAAGGCAGCAGAAATATTAATTCGAAATATTGAATCTCCAACTTTACTTCCGGTCGAAAATCTGGTATTGGACGCGAATTTTATCATTCGCAAATCCACTAAGCAATTGAATAGCTAAGATAATTCATTACAAGTAGTTTTTCAGAGATTATCAAAATACAAAATTGATAAAGTTTCGATCCGACTAACTAAAAAAAGTCGGGCAACGCAGTAAGGTTGTCCGACTTTTTTAGTAATAAATTAAACGATTGCACGCATCAATTATTGAACCATCACCATTTTCCGCACCACGTGATATTCACCGATGGAAATCCGGCAGAAGTACATACCGGAGACAGCCAATTGACCGAGATCATCCCGGCCATCCCATTGAATTGTGTAAAATCCGGCGTCATTCTCAGTATTTATAAGTGTAGTGATAAGTTGACCGCGTGTGTTGAAAATTACCATTTTGACATGGCTGGCGACCGGCAACTGATAATCGATTGATGTGGTTGGATTAAACGGATTCGGATAATTGTCTGATACTTTAAAATCGACAGGCAATTCGGCATGTGCATTGGATTTTGAAAGTCCCGCTTCGACTGCGCTATTGTCAGATGCGCTTGGTACTTCCGTTAACGGATCTGTAGAGAGATTGTCGGCGACCGGCGGTACTTTTCTGATTTTTATGCCTTCACTCCAATCCGACCATTCACTGAGAAGTCCGGCGCCATTTTGGGCGCGAATCCGTGCATATAACGTCGTCGTCACATTACTGATAAGGGAGTAAGACAATTGAGCGCCAACCCATTTATCATAAACAATAAAATTCCCCGGACTTATTTTTACCTGCAATTGATAGTCGGAAATTCCTGTATCAAATTCTTTGGCTTCATTCCAGGAAAAATTCCCCTGCGATGGATTTTCCGGTGAAATTTGTCCGGCTGGAGCCGCTGTGATTATGGGCGCCGTATTATCTGCTTGCTGCAGAAATACTTGCCCAACCCTGGTCAGCGAATAATCGTTTTTTAATAACGCTGATTTGGCTGGTGTCGGCATTACGGGTAAATCGTAAACCGGGCCATGCCCGTACGAGCGGTACCAAAACCACTTTTTAATGCCCACGCTATTTGTTTTGAAATACTCGCACAATTGGGCACAGACCTCGGCAGCCTGGGTTTCTGAACGGCGCCAATCAATGTTACCACATCCGGACACCCAAACATCATTGGCGCCGCTATGTGTGCGCATAAATTCTGCCATATCATCCATCAGGATTGAAAGCTCTTCCATATTTATTGCTGTGCCTTCACTGGTCATCGGAAAAATATGGAAATCATTGACATCAATTTTTACATCAGGGGGAAGCGCATCGATGAATTGCGTGTGCCACGATTTGCTATCTGCTTTATTATAGTATGTCTCAATGAAGGCACGGAATTCGTCGGAAATGTCACCCAGCAAACCAAGAAATAATCTGGGTATGAGTGACCAGGCAATTTCCCCGGGATTTTCGATGGCTTCGGTTAGAAATAGCGATGGCCCCAAAACCTTTGCACGTGGATCAAGCTGCTTGATGAAGCGATAGTACCTGACAAATTCTGCGGCATACTGCTCTGGCTCTAACGCTGGAAACCAGTTTGGTTCGTACCCAATCGTCCAGTATTGACGTGTATAGCCGCTTCGTTGAATCACATCGTGAATAAAATTTTGTTCGATTCGGAAAATATTATCCAACAATTCTTGTTGTGAGGGTACATAACCGTTATCAAACAGGTCTTTGAAATAATCGGCGAAATAATATGGCGTGGTGATCGGTTCCTTATTCAATTCCTTGGTCATTGTTTTTTCTAACTGGCCATCAATCAAGTCCTCAACAGAATTGGATAATCCATCCCAGGTGAATGAAATACCGAGCAATGACCAATCGATACTGGATTCCGTCTTTGAGGCAGTTTTGATTTGCGCTACTCGTAAATGCCGTTCCCGTCCGATGCCATCCAATACGATCTTTCCGGTAAGCTTCACTGTGGTTTTGAATTTACAATCGGCATCCCCAATTCCTTTCCAGAAATAGCCCCAATTAAACGGATTGGGATTAAGCACCCATGCTTTGATGTACAGGTGGGTTTTCCAGTCAACCACAATATTGGTGTTGAAAGAGATGACATCGTCGGCGACGCTAAATTGAAAATCCGGTAGCTCATCCTGAAATACAATGTCGGTATTTTTGGCAGTGGCACGGTACTTAATGCCATATTTAACTTCTGTCAGCGAGAAATTATCCAGCGTATCGGAAAGCGTTTCTTCGAGAATAGGTTTATTTACCGTCCAATAGTCATCGATCATCGGCATGAGTGTGTTATTTACAAGCGCCAGACACAGATTCAGGAAGCTATCCATCAAATTAATGTCCCTGTCTTCTAACAGTTCGAGCAGAATCCATTGCCAATCCGTACCGAGATGATCTGACCGATAATCGATTTTTCCGACAGTCCAGATTTTATTTCTGCCCGGGGCCGGGTAATTGTAAGTCAGGCACGATTCGTTCCAATCGCGGTACCAGGTCGGCCCATAGGCGCCCAGATGTGTTGTGCCTTCCACGCCGCTAACGCCGAAACGCCCGTCCAGTTGAGCATATCCGGTTCCCCCGAAACCGACCATGCTTAGAAAAGTTATTGCTATCAAACACCAACGTGTTGTTGATTTCATAATCCACCTCATATGTTTGGGATAATACGAACGGATAGCGGATTCATAAAGAAGAAGATCAGATTGTGACACGTTCGTCGCGGGGGGATAGTGAATCCGATATCAGTAATCTTTAAAAAAAAGCCTTCTATTATATACTACGTTTCTATGAAAATGTCAATCGATTTTGTATTATTATGATAAGTAATGAGAAAGTGCCTAAATTTATCGGGGACCGAAATATATGTACTCGAAGATGAAGTTTGGCTAATGCTTTCAGTTTCCGGATTATTATTTACCAACAATTGATACTATTACATAGTGCCTAAATATAACTAATTGTTTTATCATTTTATTGAGTGGAACGATATAGAATCTATGACCAATAATACTTCTTAAGGTTGCGAGAGCATTGATTCCCTGACAAAACGACTTAGAATGATATTTTAGGTGTTTTCGGTTAGCCACAAAATAATTAATACAAGATTTCGCTGGTGGTGCGAAAAATTTCTTGTCGCCTGCTTTCTGCTATTTATTTTGTGACACTATAAACGATAATGTTGGCCATATGTTGCCTAAAATTCCAATAGGAATATTCAGATTTTACCTTATAAGTCCACAGTTTTATATTTTAAGGATGAATTTATTTCACCTCAATTTCAACAACCGAATCACCCAATCCCGGCGATGTGAAGGTAACCGTGGCGACACCTTGTTTACCCGTTGCCCGCAAATAAGCAATCATCCGGCCGTGATAGACATTTTGTTTATTATCTGTATAATCCCCCATATCAGCCGGATTGCTTGCTTCCAAGCCAATCAGCTTAAGCGGACCTGTGGCAGTACATGTAATTTCGTTATTAGCAAGAAAAACCGGATTTCCATTTTTATCGTCAATTTGTAGTTCAATCTGTGCTACACCTTCAGCGTGAGAAATAGCATTCTTCCATGCTTTTGCCTGGATTGAGTCGGGGGCTTTATCTGTTGCTATCGTATACTGCGCTACAGGCTTGTCGGTGTTATACCCGATTGCCTCCAGCTTTCCGGGTTTAAAAGGTACATCCCAGGACAAGAATCCTTTTTCATTATCATATTCTTTAATTTCGGAAATCTGCTGTCCATTAAGTAGCAGCCGCGCCTTTTCACAATTGGTGTAAACAACAACTCTGACCATCTCACCATCTTTATAATTCCATGATGGCAGTGCCTGATAAGGATTCGCATGGCGTCTATTGTTCATTTGGTTTGTGCCACAGTAAATCATTGGCCTATCTGACCACAGGCTCTCTCTAAAATAGCCAAGCGGTTTTTTAAAACCACCCAAATCCAGCAAGCCCGAACCAAAACCACGGGATGGCCAGGCAAGGGCTTCGCCCAGATAATCAATGCCAGTCCAGATGAATTGGCCAAATATGTAATCATTATCGCGAACAGCAAGCCAGGCCGGGTAATCGTGGCGGTTTTCGCTGCCATAGAGGACGCGTTCCGGATAAGTCTTATGGTCGCGGGCATAGCGGCGTTCGGTATAATTGTATCCAACCACATCGAGAGCGCCAGGATACTCCGTTTCATTGGACATAACTGGTCCGGCAAGCCCGGCGGTTACCGGTCGCGAAGGATCATATTCACGCACGATTGCAGCGAGTTTTTTGGCAATTCCACCCAGACGTTCTGCATCAGGTTGGTCTGGCAAATAACCGCTCGTATGTTGCTGATCAATGCCTTCTTTGTCAAGAATCGGATGGCTGTAAGGATCGTTCGGATAATCGACTTCATTACCGATACTCCACATGAATATTGAAGGATGGTTGCGATCGCGACGGATCATCTCGCGTAGATCTGTTTGCCCCCATGCTTCGAAAAATTCAGCGGCTCCCTGAAAACCCGGTGTGCCAACATTCCAGCCTTTCAGCCATTTTTTCTTGGGAAATTCCCATTCGTCAAAAGCTTCATCCAACACCAAAAGACCTAATTCATCACAAAGTTCGTAAAATATTGATGATCGAGGATTGTGGCTGGTCCGGATCGCATTGCAGCCCAATGCCTTCAGGTTTTCCAGCCGGCGTTGCCAAACATCACGATACACGGCTGAACCCAAACAACCGGAGTCGTGATGCAGGCAGACTCCTTTCACTTTCATGGATTTACCGTTCAGAGAAAATCCCGTATTCGCGTCGAATCCCAGGGTACGGATGCCGACTTTTTCCACCACCGAATCGATTAACTTCTGTTTCTGAAAAATTGAGGTTCTGAGCAGATATAAACAAGGATGTTCAATCGACCATAATTGGGGCTGATCGACTATAAAATCTTGCGTCACATTTTTCACCTCGCTTGCAGCCAGGGCCACTTCCTTTTCAGATTTTGCAACGGTCTGGTTCTGGCTATCGATAAATTCGTGTATAATTTCGATAGTCACAGGTGTATTGGTTGTATTTTGCACAGCGGTTTCAACTCGCGCTGATGCTTGTTTATCTGTGATATCAGGCGCTGTAAAATAAATTCCCCACAGAGCGATGTGAATGGCATTCGTGTAGATCAAATAGACATCCCGATAGATGCCAGAGCCGGTATACCAACGTGAATCTGCAGATTCACTGTGATCCACGCGGACAGCAATTGTATTTTTCTGACCAAATTTTATAAAAGGACTGAGATCATAAAAATAGGAAATATATCCATTGGGACGCATGCCCAGGGAATGACCATTAATAAACACTTCACTGTTGCGATAGATTCCTTCAAAATAGATATAGATTTTTTTATCCTTTTGACCCGCAGCAACATCGATCGTTTTTCTGTACCATGCGGTTCCGCCAGGCAGGTAGCCCGTGCAGCTTGCAAGCTCAGGATTGTATGGGCCTTCCACGCTCCAGTCATGCGGTAAATCTAGCGTTCGCCATGCTGCATCATCGAACTCAGGTCGCTCTGCGCTGTTATAATCGCCTTTGGCAAATTTCCAGTTATTATCAATTTTTTCAATAGTTCGTCCTGTAGAAGATTCACTTGCCTGGCAAGTCACATAACCAGCAAGAAGCAATAAAAGAAAGGTACCAATGAAATTTAGACTTCGCATATGAACCTCACTTTCCTCAATTAATAGATGATTTTGTTGATTTAGTTATGGTCACCCTTGTGAACCTTTTGGAAGCACAAAAATAGGAAACAACTCAATATTAATATGGCTGTTTAGCTTATTTTGTCTCAAAACCTTAGTAAGGGTAATTGCTCAACAGAATCATTAATGACGGATTGCCCTGAGTTTTCAAATAGCTTATCGCACTAAAATCATTTTGCCCGATGTGAGCCGCCTGGTTCCGGTCGTCAATGTATAAATATAAACTCCACCAGGTACGTTTTGCCCGGTATTATCGGTGCCGTTCCAGGTTGCTATATGCTTTCCCCGTGCTTGCGTGCTTAAAAACAGAGTTTTAATTGTTTGACCTTTTATGTTATAAATTTTAATTTGTATATCGGTTGATTTAGTAAGCTCAAAGACGAATTTTGTTCTGTTGGTAAACGGATTGGGATAGTTTTGTTGCAATGTAAAGGCGCTTGCAGTTTGCGTCCCTTCATTTTTTATGGGAGAAGAATCCTGGTACCATTGTCTGTCCATCCATGTTAGGTGATCTGTTAACCATTCTTTCATATAATCGACTTCTTTTCTATATGTATCGCGCTGTGCTGCACCGGGCAAACTTCTCCACACAGGCACACCCAAAATTGCCCATCGATTGAAATTGTGTTCTTGCGCTTCAGCTAAATAATTTGCAACCGAGTCGATGAAGGCAAAAATGCGATCATTACTTAAAACGTCCTGCCGGTATGTGCACCATTTTGATATCAACTCATCCTTGAATTCCTTATCAGCAAACAACCTGTCCCAAAAGTAGGGGCGATAATTATCGGGTTTGGCGATAATCCACTCATTATAACGATGACCATCATTATAGGTTGAATTGGTCAGCGCCTGGTCGAAATCCCATACAGGACCGGCGTTTATTTTTTTGCCGCGATCTTTGTGCAAAAAGCCACTCCAACTATAGGCGTCAGAGTTTGATGTGAGTTCCTGAATAATAATCTCGTCAATAAAAGACGACACATCGATATATGCTTTGTAGCCCATAAACGAATTATTATGGTCATCGCCTTTCATAACATCGCAAAATTCCTGTTCAAGTTGGCTAATGTAGGTGAGCTGTTCCGGAGTAACCTTATCTGGTTTGGGATACTTCAAAACGCGCTTATTCCCATCGGCTTCGTTTTTATCAAACACCACGTCGTTAGCATCCGCTTGTTGAACCGACCAAATGTAACCACCGGTTATTGCATCACCTTCAATATCCTCGGCATCCATTTTAGCGATATCCAGTCGGTTTTTATCCGGCTTTATTTTTTCTTCAAGGACATAGACTCCCTCATAATTTCCATTCAAAACAAGCTCAACATGCCGTGTACGTGGAGCCCAGCGCCCGAGACTGCGCGAAAGATAGTAGCCGAGTGCATCGCGCATTAACGTTTTATCAATGTAGGAAGCGCGGAGGATGAAGTCGTTCTCTTTAGGCATTCCTAACAGTTCAACATTCCGGTCAGTGTCGTCTGCATTGCGCGTCTCAAAAGTAAAAGGCTTTTTATCCGAAATATCCAGGGATGCATTTCCGCGGTACTCGATCCCAATCCAGCCATCGTATTCATTAAAGGGATCGTTTGTTGAATTTCGATTCCCCTTACCATTGTCGATAATCCCCATATGTGCACGTATTTTGGGTTCATCAACAATGGTTTTTCCATATGTATCAATGGCAATGATAGGGATATTTGATGATGAAAAAGTGAATGGTTCCACAAACCAGGAAGGTGTTGGACGATACTGGCGGGATATATCTGTTACTCCAACGGAGAGAAAGGTTGTGGAGGATAAGTCACTTGAATTACTGCTAACGTTATGAACCTGAAGTGCAAGGACATTTTCACCTGGCTGTAGTACAGTATTCACCAAATCCTGATGTATTGTGAAATCAAGTGGTGGATTTCCCGCAGGTATTTGTGCTTCGTGATTGGAATCAGCTAATTGGTCATTTGGTGGGTGTATCCCTGAAATTCCGGCGCGGGCAACTTCGACGCCATTGATATATGCAATAAATGCATCATCGTAATCGACATGCAGCATAACAGATTCGATGATGGCCGGATCGAAAATGGTAAACTTTATTCTCATGTAGACTGATATACAATTATCAATCTGTGTCAAATCATCATCGTCACCGTATCCTATGCCACCGGGGCCCCGGTCCCAAGCTGTATCGTTAAATAAAAGATTGACCCAATTTTCGTCTGGTTCGTGATCGCCAATCGTGTAATTCCAGGTATCATTTGCATAAATCACTGTTTCCCAATGATCAATCGAATTGGCAGCAATAGTGGTTGTAGAGAAACTAAAAATAATGAACAATAAAATTATCAACATAATTTTGCGTCTTTACAGTTGCGCTTTTGGTAAAACATGAATGCATTAGTTAAATGAAATAGTGCTCGAAAAAGATCCGTTGCCTTGTTCAAAAAAGTGAACGTAGAAAGGAAATGTCAAATGATCATTTTAAGCGCTGCTTTCACATGGATTTTCGCAGTATCAAAAAATGGAATTCCGATTTTATCATTCTCCTTCAAAATAAATGGTAACTCTGTCCCGCCCAGAATCAATCCCTTGATGTGATGTTTGAAAATCAATTTGTGAACGATCGCCTGGAGTTTTTCGTGAGTGTCATCCCGGAAAATTCCTTTCACCAATTCTGCTATATATCGATCATGAATATACAGTTGATCGGTATCATCCGGTGTAACGACTGTTATTTGAAACCGGGTGAATACATCCTGATAAAAATTGCGCTGCATCGTTGAGCGTGTGCCGAGCAAGCCGACGTTGTTCAATCCAAATGAATTGACATGCTCACATGTTGCCTCCACAATGCTGATGAGCGGTATGGGAGATTTATCCCGAATCGCATCGAAAACAATGTGTGGAGTGTTGGATGCAAGCAAGCCGATTGTGGCGCCGGCGCGTGCTAGTTTTTGCACTTCGTCAACAAGATAGTCAGTCACATGTTCCAACTCGCCTGCGGCAATTAAGTCAAGCATTTTTTTCATATTGATGCTGTTGATGATGATGTTGGGGTAGTTGCCATCCTGTTTGGCATCGAGAAAGCCATTTACCAACAAACGATAGTATTCGATAGTCGATTCCGGGGCAACGCCACCAATAATGCCGAGCGTATTCATGATCTGCTTCCTTAATAATGTAAGAAATTTAGGTTTTGATGTTAAACGAAGTCATTCTAAAAAGGTTTTCGACTGTTTATTCTTATTATGTGAAAATTGCCTGAAAGGAGAAAGAAAATTGAAATGCCGGATGATTTGATAAATAATTGCATCGCTAACATAAATTTTATTTGGATTTTAAAATAAAAATTCTTACTTTATTCGAAATTTGAGCTTAGCATTAAATTTTCTCTGGAATGATTCTAAGCTGAATTTGATTTTTTCTCCAAAACGCTAAAAATGGATTAACGAGTTATTACCACTTAATTAATGTACACTTCCGTGTATCCTTTCAATATTGGATGGTAAAGCTATTCATGCAACGTGCATAGTGCATGGAGCATAGCGATAGATTTGTGCTTTTGCTATGCTCTTTGCGCTCTGCAAAATTTTGAGAAGCTATTTGATTTC